>NZ_CALMSV010000089.1 GCF_937872355.1 uncultured Sphingorhabdus sp.
CGCTTTCGCAATGTTGGGAGGGGTCGAGCCCTCCGGTTTCGGTTTTTCCCCGGGGGCGAAGCCCAAAAGTGATTTTGGGGCGGAAAAAGAGAACCGCCGAGACGATACCGGTCCAGATTACCGTTACGCCGACCGCCTTGATCTGCGTGATCACCTGGGCGGCCATGTCGTAAGTGCCGGGGACTGCCGGAAATACCGTGTAGTCGAAGAAGCCCTGGCCACCGAGCACCGGGTCGGCGACGATACCGGTGGCGATGGCGCCAACGATGCCACCGATACCGTGCACACCGAAGACGTCGAGCGTGTCGTCATATTTCAGCTTGTTCTTCACGATTGCAACGAACAGGTAGCAGACAGCCGATGCCGCGAAACCAAGCACGATTGAGGTCATTGGGGCTGCGAAACCGCTGGCAGGAGTGATGGCTACCAGACCAGCAACCGCGCCAGTAACCGCACCAAGCAGCGATGGCTTGCCGTGGTGGAACTGTTCAATAATGCACCATGCAACAGCTGCTGCAGCGGTGGCGACGAAGGTGTTGATGAAGGCGAGGGCAGCAAGGCCATTGGCTTCAAGGTTGGAACCGGCGTTGAAACCGAACCAGCCCACCCACAGCAGCGAAGCGCCAATCATGGTCATGGTCAGACTGTGCGGAGGCGTGGCTTCCTTGCCATAGCCGACGCGCTTGCCGATGATGAGGCAGCCGACAAGGCCAGCGATACCGGCATTGATGTGGACAACGGTGCCGCCTGCGAAATCCAGTGCACCCATGCCCCACAGGTAACCGAAATCGGTCGGCGCATCGGGTAGGAAGTCCGGGCCAGCCCAGTACCATACCATGTGTGCGATGGGGAAATAGGCGAGGGTCAGCCACAAAACCGTGAAAATGATCAACGGCGTGAACTTGATACGCTCCGCAAAGGCTCCGACGATCAGCGCCGGGGTGATGCAAGCAAAGGTCATCTGGAACACGACAAAGGCATATTCCGGAATGTAGACATTGTTGCTGAAGGTCGCTGCGAGTGTGGTCGCATCGACGCCTGCGAGGAATGCCTTGGAGAAACCGCCGATGAAAGGCCCGCCGCTAGTGAAGGCTAGGCTGTAGCCATAGCTGACCCAGACAAGCGCCGCGACCGAAACGATCATGAACACCTGCATCAGCAGGCTGAGCATATTCTTGGTGCGAACGAGGCCGCCATAGAAGAGCGCGAGCGCCGGGATCGACATCAGCAGCACAAGTGCGGAGCTGATCAGCATCCAGGTGGTGTCGCCCTTGTCGACCATCCCCGCCATCTGTTCGACAGTGGGGGCCTTGATCGGGCCATCTGCAACCGCAGCCGTTGCGGCGGCGGCACCCTCAGCAGCCGCTTCGGCTGCCTCCTGCGCGAAAGCGGGGAGCGCGGCGAATATCGCCGCTCCCGTCGCGCCAACCCATTTCATATGTTTAAGCATGTGCTTTCTTCCCTGGTTAGTCCGGATTTTCTGGTTACAGCGCCGCATCGCCGGCTTCGCCGGTGCGGATGCGCGTTGCCGCGGAGAGTTCAATTTCGAAGATCTTGCCGTCGCCGATTGATCCGGTGGCTGCTGCAGCCTGGATTGCCTCTACGACCGCACCTGCGCTCTCGCTGGTGCAGGCGACCTCAATCTTGATCTTGGGCACCATATTGGTGGTGTATTCCGCGCCGCGATAAACTTCAGTCTGCCCTTTCTGGCGGCCAAAGCCTTTTACTTCCGTCACGGTCATGCCCGACACGCCCAATCCTGCGAGTGCTTCGCGCACCTCGTCCAGCTTGTGCGGCTTGATGATGGCAATGATATATTTCATGCACGCCCCCTTTTGTGGTTGTGCAATGCACAATGCAAAGGGCGTGCCAGAATTAGAAAGCCTTGGATTCCGCGGGTTGCAGACTCGGGGCTTCGAAATAATGCCTAAAAAATAATCAGCAATAAAATGCTGTATAAATATTAGGCATTTTTGAGTGTCGCCCATAAGGGCAGATGGTCGGATGCCCGTTTCGACAGGTCTGAGATATGCGCGCCGCTGCCCTCAACCACGATATCATGGCTGACGATGATGCGATCAAGCCGTGCCACGGGGCGGTTGCTGTGAAAACTTGGCGGCGTTTTGACCAGCCGGTGATGATGGAACGCGAATTCCGAAAGCGCGCCGCGATCCGACCATTGATTGAAATCGCCCATCAGCACCGTTGGCAGATGGTGAGACGCGCCGTCGAGCCGGGCCAGAAGTGCGCGGATTTGCCGCCGCCGCCAGAGCCCCGACAGGTCAAGATGCGTGCCGATAACGCGTAGCGGATGGCCGTCGATGTTCAGATCGGCGAGCACGGCGCCGCGCGGTTCGAGAGTAGGTAATGTGACAATCTCGCTGTGCCCGACCTCGATTCCCCGTTTCACCAGCAAGGCATTGCCATGCCAGCCGATGCTTTGCGGCCGCCCGCCGATTTCGACTGGTTGATAGATGCCTTGTTCGAGCAGCAAATGATGGGGGATCGCGCTCAGCCGGTTTCCGAAACGTCGATCGGCCTCCTGCAGGGCGACGATGTCAGCATCGATTTCACCCAGCACCTCCAAAATCCGTTCCGGATTGCGACGGCGATCAGTGCCGACGCATTTGCGGATATTGTAGGTTGCGACCTTGATGGACGGCACGGTCAGTCGGCTGGCCCGAAATAGCGGTCAGTAGGTCGGGTCGCTATTCCATCGATGCTCCGCGTTCGCCCCTGTGCTCGCGCGATCCAGGCATCCGCATCCATAGCTGCATGCGCTTTCTTCAGCGTTTCGCGTTCTCGATCAAAGGCCATGAAGGGCACACCCCAGCCGCAACTGGTCTGTACGCCTTCGACGCCTGCTATTATAATTTGCCGCGTTCCGGGGAGGATTTCGAAATGGGCAGCCGACTCTTCCCATTCGGCGTCCTGCGGCAAGACCGGTCGGCCACGCCCATATATGCGCAGGATCAGCGCAGGCTGTTCGAAATTGCAGAACATGAAGGTGATGCGGCCGTCGACCGACAAATGTGCATGCGTTTCATTTCCCGAGCCGCCTAGGTCGAGATAGCCGACTTGGCTTGGCGACAAGACGCGAAAGCTATCATAGCCTTTGGGAGAAAGGTTGATACGACCATCTGCCGCGGCAGTGGCAACGAAAAACACCGGCTGCTTGCCGATCATCTCGACATGCTTGTCATTCAGGGCGTCGAAAAATTCGGACATGAGCTGTTAGTGCCAAAGCTGTGGCGATGGGTCTAGCAATAATGAAAGCTAGTTTCCCTCCCTCAGGCGGGAGGGGAGCTTTACTGATCAGCACTCTGTTCCGGGGATGGGAATCCCGAGCGGGCCCTTACACGGCTTCTTTTTCTTCGGCGCAGGCGCGGTTCCGCCTTCGCCCATGCCCCCCATGCCGCTATTGCCCATACCGGTCATAAAACTTGAAAAGGCGCGGAAGCGGGCCTTGGCGGTCCATTCGATGTTCCAGACGGCTTTCGGATCGGCGGGCTTTGGCGGGGAAGCAAAAATTTCTTTCGGGCCCCAAGGCTTTGTGCCGGCCACCATCCTCACCCCCGCAGCCTCGTTTGCTTCCGCCGCCAATTAGCTACACGGCCGTGGAGGACGCCCC
>NZ_CALMSV010000090.1 GCF_937872355.1 uncultured Sphingorhabdus sp.
GATAGTGACCGGCGATACTGCCCTGCCACTGGGGATTGCGGCAACGGCTGTGGCGCAAGCACCCGTGCCACACGCCAGTGTCAACCCAACGCCGCGCTCCCAAACGCGCAAATGGATATTGTGCGGATCAACGATGGTCGCGACATTGACGTTGATTTTTTCAGGAAACAACGGGTCCGTCTCGACAATCGGCCCTAGTCGCTCCAGGTCGACGGCTTCGCTGTCGGGAACAAAGAAAATGACATGCGGATTACCGACATTGACCGCCATCGGTCGTTCGAGGTCTTCCCAGCCAACCGGCATGTCGAACGTATCCATCGGCATGGCGAGCGGGATGAATTCCCAATCAAAGGCAGGTGGGTTCAGGAATACCGTCGCGCTATTTTCCTGTGGCTGCGTTTCAAGAATTCCGCCTTTGGTTTCGATACGAGCCGGTTTGCCCAGCAATGTCGCGACACAGCGCGTCGCGTTGCCGCAGGCCTCCACTTCACCACCATCGGCATTGAAAATGCGCATCCTCACATCGGCCGATGAAGAGGACTCAAGCAGAATGAGTTGGTCGCAGCCAATGCCCGTCCGTCGGTCGGCGATCGCATGTGCGCGGGGACCAGTCATGTCGACAGGTTCGCTGCGGGCATCGATGACAACGAAATCGTTGCCCAGTCCGTGCATCTTGTGAAAAGGCGCTGCCATAACGGCAGCGCATTAGGCCATCGTCTGGTCCCAAGTCCAGAGAAAGCCGCGCCTTGTCGTATCGTCGTCAGCTAGCGGCGCGTTGCACCTTGCTACCATAGGCAGGCTTTTCGTCTGCCTCGGCCTTATCGCCCAAATTTGACGATTTGCGGCTGACCAGAAGATTGCGTTCGGCCAGCATTTTTCGAACATTGTCGACCGACATGGGCTGGCCATAATACCATCCCTGGCCTTTGGTACAGCCCAGTTCTCGGAGCTTGTCTACCAGCGCCTGTTCTTCAATGCCTTCGGCGGTAATCGGCACGCTCAGGCTGGACCCAAGTCCGGCAATGGCATTTACGATCGCCGCACTTTCCGGATTTTCCAGCATCGTCGAGACAAAACTGCGATCGATCTTGATGCGATCGAAAGGCAATGCGCGCAGATGAGCAAGTGAGCTGTATCCAGTGCCGAAATCGTCCAAAGCGATCTGAATGCCCTGGTTCTTCAAGCTGCCTACAATCGATTGGGCCAGGCTGAGATTTTTAAACAGCGAGCTCTCGGTAATCTCGACTTCAAGTCGCTGGGCTGGAAAGCCCGTTTCAACCAGCAGCTTCACGATTTTCTGGGCGAGCCAAGGGTCTTTCAACTGGACGGGTGAAATGTTGACCGAGATGGTCAGCTTTGGATCCCAATTCTTCGCCTCAAGCATGGCCTTGCGAATGATGCTGATCGAAAGATCGCCGATCATGCCGGTTTCTTCGGCTACGGGGATGAATTCGTCAGGTGGAATCAGACCGCGCATGGGTGAAACCCAGCGTGCGAGCATTTCAAAGCCCGCCAGTTCTCCAGTCTGCAAATCGATCTGTTGTTCGAAATAGGGAACGAACTCGTCGTTGGGGATAGCCACACGGATATCGGCTTCGAGCGAGTTGCGGGTACGTAGTTCGACCTCCATACCGTTTTCAAACCAGCAAAAGCCGTTACGGCCATTTTTCTTCGCGGCGTATAGGGCAATGTCTGCACGGCGGATCAGCATATCTATGCCGTCGCAGTCCAACTCCGGCCTACTGATGCCGATGGAAGCCGTTATGCTATGGTCGGTATCTCCAATGGTAACCGGTCGAGACAGTGCTTCTATCAAATCCTCGGCAACGCGATCCACGGTTTCGGGAAATTCGGGTTCGAATACCATACAGATTCCGAACTCATCACCGCCCAGCCGAGCCAGCACGCTGGAAGGAGGAACCGTATCGCGCATGCGATCAGCCACTTCGCGCAGCAGCTGGTCACCGCTGTCGTGGCCATAAAGATCGTTTATCTTTTTGAAGCCATCCAGATCAATCATCAGGAAAGCAACCGACTTGCCCCGCCGCGAAGCCCGCGTCGTCAATTCGGCCGTCTTTTCCTTGATAGCCCTTCGATTGAAAAGGTTTGTCAGCGGGTCGGTGATGGCCAAGTGCTGGGCGCGAACTTCAGCCTGACGATAGACATCGACTTCGTCACTCAGCGCGCTGGTGCGCCGCCAAATCAGCAATATGAGCGCAATATTGAGCAGCAGGGCGGAAACCATGGCCTGGTCGGTCGTCGCACCCTGACCGAAATACTGCTTAACCAGCTGTGTGCCTACCGATCCGCCAATATAGACGAACATGGCAAGTACCGAAAAGATAAGAAGCAAACTTGCCCGGGAAGCTGAATCGCCCCGAATGACTTGTCCGTCTTCGCCGATTTCTGGGCGATTGTTCCGCGTGGCCCGCATATCATCCTTATCCCTGTATTCGCAGGCTTTCTGCATAAGAAAGGTCAAAATTGGGTTAATTCAGGGTTCCTAGTGCAGTCGTGTAGCCGTCTAGCATAACCGGCTTGCATTTTTGCAAAGTCGGGACTAAGGGCCCGTTCACACAGGGCTTTGGCTCTATTTTATCGATGTGCAGCAACATCACACGCCGGTCAGCGAGGTTTCGCCCACCGGCGTTTTGTGCGTTTCTGTATGAAAAATGTTGAAGGAAGTTCGATGTTCGACAAGCTGAGCGACCGGTTGGGAGGCGTTTTTGATCGCCTGCGCGGTCGCGGTGCGCTGAACGAGGCAGACGTCCGCGAAGCGATGCGTGAGGTTCGCGTTGCGCTTCTTGAGGCCGACGTCGCGCTTCCGGTAGCACGCGAATTTGTCGAGAAGGTTACCGAGCTGGCCGTCGGCCAGTCGGTACTGAAATCGGTTACGCCTGGTCAGCAGGTCGTCAAGATCGTCAATGACGCGCTTGTCGAAATGCTCGGCTCGGATGCTAGCGAACTGAATCTCGCCGTTGCGCCGCCCGCGATCATCATGATGGTAGGCCTGCAAGGCTCGGGTAAAACCACCACGACGGCCAAGATTGCCAAGCTTCTCAAAGAAAAAGAGCGCAAAAAGGTGTTGATGGCGTCGCTGGACGTCAACCGCCCGGCAGCGCAGGAGCAGTTGGCGACGCTCGGTACCCAAGTTGATGTTGCGACTTTACCGATTGTTGCGGGGCAGCAGCCGGTGGACATTGCCAAGCGGGCGATGCAGGCGGCAAAACTGCAGGGCTTCGACGTCCTGATGCTCGATACCGCAGGTCGCCTGCATGTTGACCAGCAGTTGATGGATGAGATGAAGGCTGTCGCCAACGTCTCAACACCGCAGGAAATCCTGCTCGTGGTCGACTCTTTGACCGGTCAGGATGCAGTCAACGTAGCGCAGAATTTCAGCGAGCAAGTTGATCTGACGGGTGTCGTGCTGACCCGTATGGACGGCGATGCGCGCGGCGGTGCGGCACTTTCGATGCGCGCCGTTACCGGAAAGCCGATCAAATTCGCCGGTGTCGGCGAAAAGATGGATGCCATCGAAGCCTTCCATCCGGAACGCGTTGCCGGCCGTATTCTAGGCATGGGCGATGTTGTCGGCCTGGTTGAGCGCGCCGCACAGGTTGTCGATCAGGAAGAGTCGGAAAAGCTCGCCGCCAAAATGGCGAAGGGTCAGTTTGACCTCAATGATCTGCGCGCCCAGCTTCGTCAAATGACCAAGATGGGCGGACTCGGCGCGCTTGCCGGTATGATGCCGGGCATGAAAAAGGCCAAGGCGGCGATGGCGCAAGGCGGTATGGACGACAAGATCCTGCACCGCATGGACGCGATCATCGGCTCGATGACGCCCAAAGAACGCGAAAAGCCGGCATTGTTGAACGCGAAGCGCAAGATCCGCGTCGCCAATGGTTCGGGCACCACGGTTCAAGACGTCAACCGCCTCCTGAAAATGCATCAGGAGATGGAAAGCGCGATGAAGCGCATCAAGAAAATGGGCGGCCTAAAAGGGCTCGCCGCGCTGTTCGGCAAATCGGGCGGCGATCTGGGCGCGACGATGGAGGGCATGCACGGGCTGCCGCCGGGTTCGATGGCCAAAGGAATGGGTGGCCTCCCGGGCATGCCCGGAGGTGGTGCGGGCGGCTTGCCGCCGGACATTGCGAGATTGTTGAATAAGAAAAAATAGGTTTTCACATACATTCAAAGAATTGAATCAGAAAGGTAAAGGTAAATATCATGGCATTGGCAATGCGTTTGTCGCGTGGCGGTTCAAAGAAGCGCCCTTATTACAAAATCGTCGTCGCTGACGCGCGTGCACCGCGCGACGGCAAGTTCATCGAGCGCATCGGCAGCTACAACCCGCAGCTCGCCAAGGACGACGCTGGTCGCGTAGTCCTGGACGCTGACCGTGCGAAGCATTGGCTGGCTGCAGGCGCGCAGCCTTCGGACCGCGTTGCCCGTTTCCTCGATGCCGCTGGCGTCAAGGAGCGCAAGGCCTCGGTAAACCCGAAGAAGGGTGAACCCGGCCAGAAGGCGAAGGATCGCGCGGAAGACAAGGCTGCAAAGCTGGCTGAAGCTGAAGAAGCTGCCGCGGCCGCTGCTGCTGCTCCGGCGGTTGAAGAAGCGGTTGCTGAAGAAGCTGCTCCGGCCGAAGAAGTTGCTGCTGAAGCACCTGCCGCCGAAGAAGCTGCTCCTGCCGAGGAAGCTGCCGCTGAAGAAGCTCCGGCAGCTGACGAAGCCAGCGAAGAAAAGGCTGAGGGTTGATCCTTGGCTGAAAAGACCGTCACGCTTGCCGCCGTCGCCGGTGCGCATGGCGTGACGGGCGAAGTCCGATTGAAGCTGTTCGCGGAAAGTGTGGACAGCCTCAAACGGCACAAAAGCTATAATGGCGGCGCACTGACGCTGAAGTCAGTGCGCGCCCATAAGGGCGGGGCCATCGCCCGTTTCGCCGAAATCACGGATCGCAATGCAGCAGAGGCGATGCGCAGCACGCTACTCACCGTATCACGTGCCGAACTTCCGCCGCTTGGCGAAGGCGAATATTATTATAGTGACCTAATTGGCCTGCCATGCGTCTCTACCGACGGTGAAGATCTTGGCCAATGCATCGCCGTCGATAATTTCGGCGCAGGCGACATACTGGAAATCGAAAAGCCTGATAAAAAGCGTTTTATGGTGCCCATGAACGTCAAAGCTGTGCCCGAATGGGGTGAGCGGATCTTAGTCGAAGCTGCTTTTGTGCAATGACCTTCCAAGCCCAAATCCTGACGCTATACCCGGAAATGTTTCCCGGTCCTTTAGGGGTGTCGCTGGCTGGTCGTGCTTTGGACGAAGGCAAGTGGACTTGTAATCCAATTCAACTCCGCGATTTTGCGACGGACAAACATCGGACGGTTGACGACACACCTGCGGGCGGTGGGGCAGGGATGGTGCTCAAGGTTGACGTCATGGCGGCAGCAGTCGATGATGTCTTTGAAAAAGCGCCTGATTTGCCCATCCTCGCCATGACTCCACGTGGCAAACCGATCACGCAAGAACGGATTCGTGCGCTCGCATCTGGGCCCGGAGCGACCATCATTTGCGGCCGTTTCGAAGGCTTTGACGAGCGCCTTTTTGAAGCCCGGCCGCAAATCGAACAGATCAGCATGGGCGACATCATCCTTTCCGGCGGCGAAATGGGCGCTTTGATGCTATTAGATGCTTGCATTCGGCTGCTTCCCGGCGTAATGGGCGCGCCCGATAGCGGGTATGAAGAGTCCTTCGAACAAGGTCTTCTCGAATATCCGCATTATACCCGACCTGCTGAGTGGGAAGGGCGCACGATCCCTGAAGTGCTGCGATCGGGGGATCATGCGAAGATCAAAGCCTGGCGGAAACAACAGGCCGAGAGCGATACACGGCTACGCAGGCCAGACCTTTGGGAGCGTTACAAGAACGCTCGGGACTGACCTGCCTCTGGTGTGCAGTTGAAGAAGGAAGAAGACAGGCCATGAACCTGATCCAGACACTTGAGCAAGAGGCGATTGCCGAACTTGCCACCAAGAAGAACATCCCGGAATTCCGGGCCGGTGACACCCTGCGCGTTGGCGTCAAGGTGATCGAAGGTGATCGTACCCGTGTGCAGAATTATGAAGGCGTGTGCATCGCGCGTTCGAACAAGGGCATGGGATCGAACTTCACCGTCCGCAAGATTTCGTTCGGCGAAGGCGTAGAGCGCGTATTCCCGCTTTATTCGCCCAACGTTGAAAGCATCGAAGTTGTCCGTCGCGGCGCCGTCCGTCGTGCGAAGCTGTATTATCTGCGCGGCCGCACCGGTAAGAAGGCGCGTATCGCCGAGCGCAAGATTACTACCAAACAGGATGCCGCAGGCTGATCCCGTCTGGTTGTTTGAAACCAAGATACCGAAAGGGCCGGGATCCGCTAACGGGACCCCGGCCTTTTTCTTTGTCCCGATAGCAAGTTCGAATGTGAGGAAGTCATAATGGGTTATCGAGTTGTAGTTGCAGGTGCCACGGGCAATGTCGGGCGCGAAATGCTGAATATCCTGGCGGAGCGTGAGTTTCCAATCGATGAACTGGCAGCGCTTGCCTCATCGCGTTCTGCTGGCGACACAATCGAGTTTGGTGAAACCGGTAAGACGCTTAAGGTCCAGAATATCGAACATTTCGATCCGACTGGTTGGGATATTGCGCTCTTCGCCATCGGCACCGACGGGTCAAAAGAATATGCACCCAAATTTGCGGCTGCGGGTTGTGTGGTTATCGATAACGCATCGCTCTATCGGATGGATCCCGACGTGCCGTTGATCGTGCCAGAGGTCAATCCAGACGCGATTGACGGATATAAGGCGCGTAACATTATCGCCAACCCGAACTGTTCCACGGCGCAGCTGGTGGTGGCTCTCAAGCCATTGCACGATGCAGCGACAATTAAGCGCGTTGTGGTGTCGACCTATCAGTCCGCCTCAGGGGCGGGCAAAGCAGGCATGGACGAATTGTTCGAACAGTCGCGTGCCATATTCGTGGGCGACCAGGTCGAACCGCGCAAATTCACCAAGCAGATCGCCTTCAACGTCATTCCCCATATCGACAAATTCCTTGAGGATGGTTCGACCAAGGAAGAGTGGAAGATGGTCGTCGAAACCAAGAAGATTCTGGACCCCAAGATCAAGATGTCCGCAACCTGCGTGCGCGTGCCGGTGTTCGTTGGCCACTCTGAATCGATCAACATCGAGATGGAAAACGAACTGTCCGCCGAAGATGCACAGAAGATCCTGCGCGAAGCCCCGGGCGTAATGCTTGTCGATAAGCGCGAGGACGGCGGCTATGTCACCCCGATTGAATGCGTTGGCGATTACGCCACCTTCGTTAGCCGCGTGCGCGACGATTCCACCGTCGACAACGGCCTCAACCTTTGGTGCGTTTCGGACAATCTGCGCAAGGGCGCAGCACTCAACGCGGTGCAGATTGCCGAATTATTGGGACGTCGGCACTTGAAGAAGGGCTGAATGCAGTTCAGGATGTCGACATGACACTGCAAGCCGACCTCTTCTTCTCGTTCCGATCGCCTTATTCCTATCTCGCCATCGGCCGCTATCGGTCGATGGCGGAGGAATGGGGCGTCGATATTGCATTACGCCCAGTCTATCCGCTCGCTATTCGCGAACCTGATTTTTTTGAACGCAATCCGCCCAACTGGCTGCGCTATACTTTTACCGACATGTTCCGTGTGGCCCAGTTTCACGGCATCCCCTTTGGTCCTCCAAGGCCGGATCCGATCGTGCAGAATGTGATGACGCGCAAGATCGCGGACGAGCAGCCCTATATCTTCCGTCTGACGCGACTTGGGCAGGCTGCGGCGCGGCGCGGAAAGGGCACAGCCTTTGCGCATGAGGCAGGACGGCTAATCTGGGGCGGTGCGGAAAACTGGCACGAAGGCGATCATCTGGTTGGTGCCGCCGAGCGAGCCGGTCTTGACCTTGCCGAACTGGATGCTGAGGCTCTGGACGACGCGGAAGCACTTGACGCAGAAATCCATGCCAACCAGACAGCACTCGAAGCAGGTGGTCATTGGGGAGTGCCAACACTGGTTTTCGATGACGAGCCCTTTTTCGGGCAAGACCGGATCGAAATGGCGCTATGGCGGATGCAGCAAAAGGGGCTGGTGAAGCGTGCCGTTTAATCGGGAAGATATTGGTGTGGCCCGTTTGGCTGGCCGACAGGTTTCACCAGCAAAGTCAGTGGCAATATCGCCAGCACGATGAAAAATAGCAGTTTAAAGTCGCTAAGATATGCAATCATCGCTGCCTGTCGATTCACTTCGATATCCAATACTCGCAGAAATGCGTCTCCCAATACGCCGAAGCGATCGGCCGTTGCCGGATCCGCTATGTCGAAACTCGATGAAGTGATGCGCGCGCCGAGCTCCTCATGATTTATCTGGATGCTCCGCGTCAGCATCGTGATACTGATGGATATGCCAAAGCTGCCGCCCATGCTGCGTGAAAGATAAAGCAAGCTCGAAGCATCAGTACGCATTGAAAGCGGAAGCGTCGAAAAGGCGACGAAATTGGTAGGCATGAAGGTGAGTCCCATGCCGAAACCTTGTGTCAGGCCGACTATGACGAAGTTTGACATCCCCATCTCGACCGCCCAACCGGTCATCATCCATATTGAGGCCGCTACGATTGAAAAGCCTATGAAAATGATCCAGCGAATATCCAAATAATATATCAGCCGCCCAGCCATGAACATACCGAAGAGGATGCCGAAACCGCGCGGCGCAAGCAGCACGCCTGTGTCGAATACCGAATAGCCGTAAATGTTCTGCAACATAGGCGGCATCAGGGCGAAAATGCCGAACATCGTCAGTCCGATAAGCGATGCAAACAGCATCGCGGTCAGGAAGTTGGCATTTGCCACCATCGCTGGATCGAACAGCGGGCGCTTGGTCGACATGCTGTGAACTACAAACATCCAGAAAGCGGCTATTGCCACGCCGAGTTCGCTGATGATTTCCCAGCTTTCGAACCAGTCTACATGTTGACCGCGATCGAGCATGAGTTGCAGCGATGCTAGCCCAAGTGCGAGCATTGCGAAGCCGAATATATCGAGCTTTCGGTCAGTAATTGCACGCGACGGCAGGAGCCACCAAAGGATGGCAACGGTAGGGATACCGATGGGCAAGTTAATGTAAAACACCCAGCGCCAGTTGTAGCTTTCTGTCAGCCAGCCACCGATCATAGGCCCGAATATGGGGGCGCACATTATACCCATTCCCCAGATTTGCATGGCGCGCGGAGCCTTTTCCGGCGGATTGATGTCGAGCAGGATGGTTTGTGACAGCGGGCCTATAAAGGCGGCGCAAAATCCCTGAAATATGCGGAAGATGACCATCTGGGTCAGGCTTGTCGCAGCGCCGCACAACATTGAGGTGACAATGAACCCGATTACGGCGAACAGGAACAACCGCCTGGAGCCAATCCGATCAGAGAGCCAGCCTGCGGAAGGCATGGCGACCGCTGTTGCAAGGATGTAGCTCGTCAGAACCCAAGTGACGCTGTCGATTGTCGCGCCCAAGCTGGTCTGCATATGGGGTATTGCAACATTAGCGATGGTGGAATCGAGAATCTGGATAATCGACGCGCCCATTACGGCTACGGTCAGCAGGCCCTTATGTTCGACGGGCAGCGCCGCCGTGCCGGGAGTGTAATTACTTGCCGGTGTCGATGCGGACATAGGCTGACAGACCGGCGATCATTTGCCGCTTTGGCTTTTCGAGGATTTCGATCCGCACGGGAACACGCTGGGTGACCTTGACCCAGTTGCCGCTGGCATTCTGCGCAGGCAGCACTGAGAATTCCGATCCCGTGCCCGCGCCAATGCTGGCGACGCGGCCTTTGACTTTAAGGCCGGGATAGGCATCGAAGCTGATCTCTGCCGGTTGACCAACACGCATTTTTGCGAGGTCGGTTTCCTTGAAGTTGGCTTCAACCCACCCATTACCATCGGTGACGATTGTTAAAGCGGGCAGGCCTTGCACCATCATCTGGCCAAATTGCAGTCGATCAGCTTGGCTTACGATGCCGCTAGCAGGGGCGCGAACTTCGGCTTTGGACAAATCGAGCAATGCTTTGTCACGCTGCACCTGTCCTGCAAGGACACCGGGATTTACACCGGGTGCCGCTGCACCTGTTGCAAGTGCTGCGCGCGCCATTTTTGCGTCGGCTTCGGCGCCCGCCAGTTTGCTACGCGCCGTTGAGAGCGCGTGTTCGGCTGCCTGCAACCGCGCCTTGGTTGTGAAACCGCTCTGCATCAGGGCTGACTGTCGTTTGTATTCTTCAGTGAAGAACGCCACATCATCGCGCGCCGCCTGAATATCGACCCCGCTATTGCCGAGATCAGTTTGTAGCGTAACCACTTTGACCTGCGCAGCCGCTATCGAAGCTTCTGCCTGGGCAATTGCGATCTTGAATGGCTCCGGGTCTATGCGGAATAGAAGGTCGCCTGCATTGACATGTTGGTTCTCTTTCACACCAACTTCGACGATCCGGCCACCAATTTCAGCCGCGACCGAAACCTTTTCCTGCTGTACATAGGCGTTGTCTGTCGACACATAATGGTCATTGGCCAGATAATAGGCGATGCCGCCGATCAGCAGGAGTATTGGAACAGAAACCATCGCCAGCAAGCGCAACCATTTGCGCGGGTGCTTGAATGGTTCCGTCTCGATTTGCGCGGCAGGTTTCATCTGAGCATCAGCTTCAGCCATTGGCGGCCTCCGGCGCTTTCCGGGTGAGATTAAGGCGAATGGTGTCGAGCATAGCTTCAAGTTCAGCTTGCTGGGCATCGTTCAAACCCGAAACGGCATCGGCAAACAATTCAGTAGCGAGCGGCTTCAGATCTTCGAGGCGCGATTCGCCCGACGTTGTCAGATAAACGCGCCATGCGCGCCTATCGCTCGGGTCAGCCCGGCGTTCGACCAGACCTGCATCTTGCATCCGATCAATCATACGGCCCAATGTAATCGGTTCGACATCCATCATTTCGGCCAGCGCAACCTGTGTACTGCCACCAAATCGGTTCAATAACCCAAGTACCCGCCACTGTGGCCGGGTAATGCCTTTGGTTCGAACACGCTCGTCAAAGGCGCGACGCATAAGCCGCGCCGTATCGCCAATCAGAAAGCCAAGATCTTCGCTCATAGGCACTGATATAATAGCAATGCTTATTATAGGCAATGCTCCAACTGCTTGCCTTGCAGGGCAGGTCTGACTAACCATTGGCTATGCAAAGCCACACATTCAAAACCGCCGACGGCATTTCCATCTATGTGCGCGAGATGGGCGAAGGCAGGCCCATCATTCTGTTGCACGGCTATTTCAGCGAAGCGGATACCAATTGGATCAAATATGGTCATGCGGCTCTGCTGGCTGAGGCTGGATTTCGTGTGATCATGCCTGATCTGAGAGCGCACGGCCTAAGCGATAAACCCCATGATCCGTTGCATTATCCCAAGGATATATTGGCCGATGACCAATTTGCGTTAATTGATTATCTCGGCCTGAGCGATTTCGATCTGGTGGGCTATTCGCTGGGTGGACGAACGGTGGCGAGGATGCTCGCAAAAGGATGTCGTCCGCGACGTGTGGTGATTTCAGGCATGGGCCTCGAAGGACTGGCCGATACCGGCAAACGCGCCGGGCATTTCCGGCACGTCCTCGAAAATCTGGGAAGGCCTGAACGCGGATCGCCTGCGTTCATGGCCGAGGCGTTTCTTAAAACGACAGGTGGTGACCCGGTGGCGCTCCTGCGCATACTCGATACTTTCGTCGACACGTCCGTCGACACAATAACCAGCTTTGACCTGCCTATTGGTGTTGTCTGCGGAGAAGACGATAATGACAATGGTTCGGCCAAGGCGCTCGCGGATCTGTTGCCGCAAGGGCGACTGATTTCGGTTCCTGGCAATCATATGAGCGCAGTCATCAAACCCGAACTGGGCATCGCCATTCGGGACTTTCTGGTCGGGGGTGTGTAAAAATGGACACATCCGATGAAAAAGGCTTCTGGCGGTATTGGTTGCTGGGTCTGACGCTGTTCGCAGTTATGATCGCAATAAATCCCTCGCTATCTAACAGCGTCGCGCCCATGGGTATTTCCGACCATCAGGCGGCAGCGACAGCGGCGCGCGTCAATGCAATTCAAACCTCTTGGCAAGCCGGAGGCGTGCTTTGGCTCGCGCGGTTGAGCATGGCAGTCGACCTTGTCTTTATCGGCGTTTACAGTTGGGGCGCCTGGTTGGGCGGCAAGGTGATGCGCGCGCAATCGGGGCAGGGACTGCGTAGTCTCGGGCTGGTGATAATGGCCGCAGCAGTGATGTTTGGGCTGACCGATTACACCGAAACTCTCTCGCAGTTTATCCAGGTGATGCGCCTTGAAGGAAGCGATGCCTTGGCCCGACTGGCGGCGACGGTGCGACCGATAAAGACCGTGGCATTCCTTACAACCTTCATCGGTCTGCTAGTTGCGCTCCTGCTTCGACGAATGGCACTTCGCAAAGCTTGACCTCGCAAGCCTGCAGGCGCAGGGAAGGTGCCAGAAAGTTGTTTCTGGGGAGTTTTCCGATGAAAAAATTCGTTTCGACGGTCGCGCTTGCGGCTGCTCTGATTTCGACGCCCGCTATGGCGCAGAATGCCGCACCTACCCCTGCCGATGCCGAAGCATTTTTGGCGAAGGCTGAAAAAGACCTTTACGATTTCACGGTCGAGTCCGGTCGAGTGCAATGGATCAATTCGACTTACATAACCGACGATACCGATGCGCTGGCTGCGCGTTACGGTGAAATTGGCACCGAAAAAGCTGTTGCCTATGCGTTGGAAGCTGCGAAGTATCAAAATGTTGCCGGGTTATCGGCTGAAAACAAGCGTAAGCTTGACATTTTGCGCGGCGGCCTTGTTCTGCCAGCACCGACCAAAGCAGGGGCTGCTGCCGAACTCAGCACCATCGCGACCAAGCTGAATTCGACTTACGGCAAGGGGAAGGGCACGCTCAAGGGCAAGGAAATCAACGGCTCCGACATCGAAGCTGAGATGGGAACCAACCGGAACCCTGAAGAGCTGAAGGAAATGTGGACCAGCTGGCACGACAATGTCGGCAAGCCGATGGGCAAGGATTATGCCCGCATGGTCGAAATTGCCAATGAAGGAGCGATCGAGCTGGGCTTCAAGGACGTCGGTGCCATGTGGCGGTCGGGCTATGATATGCCCGCCGATGATTTTGCCAAACTGACCGACAAGCTTTGGCTCGAGGTGAAACCGCTTTACGACGAACTGCACACCTACACGCGCAACAAGCTGAACGAGAAATATGGCGATGCAGTACAACCCAAAACCGGACCGATCCGCGCAGACCTGCTCGGTAATATGTGGGCCCAGGAATGGGGCGGCATTTATGATGTCGTAGCACCAGCAGGAGCAGGCGATATCGGCTATGATATCGGCGACCTCCTCAAGGCCAAGGGCGTCGATGAAATCGGCATGGTCAAAATTGGTGAAGGCTTTTTCTCGTCGATCGGTTTTGAGCCATTGCCCAAGACGTTCTACGACCGCTCGCAGTTCCTGAAGCCGCGCGACCGCGAAGTCGTGTGCCATGCTTCCGCTTGGGACATCGATAATGTTGACGATCTGCGCATCAAGATGTGCATCAAGGTCAATACCGATGATTTTGTGACGATTCATCACGAGTTGGGCCACAATTATTATCAGCGCGCCTATAACAAGCAGAGCTATCTGCACCTGAACGGTGCGAATGACGGTTTTCATGAAGCGATCGGCGACGCCGTTGCACTATCAATCACGCCCGAATATCTGGTCCAAATAGGTCTGCTCGATAAATCTAAGGTACCAAGTGCGGACAAGGACACTGGCCTGTTGCTGCGTCAGGCAATGGATAAGGTGGCATTCCTTCCCTTTGGTCTGCTCGTAGACAAATGGCGTTGGGGCGTCTTCAACGGAACGATCACTCCGGCTAACTACAACAAGGGCTGGACTGACCTCCGTCGGCAATATCAGGGCATTGTTCCGCCGGTTGAACGTCCTGCAGATGCCTTCGATCCAGGAGCAAAATACCATATCCCGGGTAACACGCCCTACACCCGCTATTTCCTGGCCCGCATCCTGCAGTTCCAGTTCTACAAGGCTGCCTGTGATGCCGCTGGCTGGAAAGGACCGCTGCATCGTTGCTCCTTCTATGGCAACAAGGAAGTGGGCCAGAAGTTGAATGCAATGCTCGAAATGGGCGCATCCAAGCCGTGGCCAGACGCACTTGAAGCATTTACCGGAAGCCGCGAAATGTCTGGCAAGGCGATGATCGAATATTTTAAACCCTTGATGGATTGGCTGAAAAAGCAGAATAAGGGCCAGAAGAAGGGCTGGTGAAGCTCGGAGGAGGAAATGGCGCCATGCGTAAATCGATAGCCTGCCTTGGCTTGGCACTTTCGATTCCGGGCGCCGTTTCCGCCCAGTCCGTCAATTATCAGTCGCAGCTTTTGCTGGGCGAAATTGTTCTCAATATCTCGGGGTCTGGCAGCTACACGCAAAGGGGCAATATAGTCTATCTGAGCGGACAAATGGTTTCGGATGCCGCCAGTGCAGTCGATGCGGATGCGCTGAACCAGCAGAATTTTGATATGCTGGTCAACAGCCTTGGTACAATGGGTGTCAGCCCGGCGCAGATCAGGAAAACCAAAACGGCACCATCCAGCCAACCGACAGCGGGGCAGGCGCGGTCAGTTTGGCATATCTATATCGATCTTTATGACCAGACTCGCCTCAGTGAAGTGATTTCGTCGATGGAGGGTGCCGAGGTGCGGTCGATCCAACCGCCGCAATATGATGTAACCGATCGCAACGCGCTGCTGACTTTTGCCCGTCAACGTGCAATCGATGATGCCAAGCGACAGGCGGATGCTTACGCAACTGCGCTTACGATGGTTGTGCGGCGGATTACGCGGATAGAGGAAGTATCATCAGGCGTTTCGACAACGCCCAATGGTGGTTCAGCCAACGAAGGCGATGTTGTTGCCAATGCCAATGTAAAGGTCGACATAGTGTTCGGGCCGATGTTCAATTCGGCACCTGCGCCCGGCACACCCTGATAGCCGTCAGGCGTTCCTTGCCATCAAGCCACCGTCTACAGGGATGACAGCGCCCGTGATGAAGCTGGCGGCGGGTAGAACAAGACTGAGCGTCATGTGCGCCACCTCTTCGGGCCACGCATAGCGACGCAGTGCGGTGCGCCGTTTGGCGTAAAGCATCTTGTCGTCTTCAGGGACATTGCTAGTCATACCGGTCCGTATCGGCCCCGGGCAGATGCAGTTGACGGTGATGCCCTCCTTACCCAGATCGACAGCCATGCCGCGTGTGAGGCCGGTTACTCCGGTCTTGGCTGCAACATAGGGCGTATCGCCGGGGGTGGCGCCTAGTCCTTCAGTTGAAGCGATATTCACGATACGAGCGGCGTCGCTCTTGCGCAGCCAAGGAAGCGTGGCGCGCACCGTGCGTTGGTGAGCGGTCAGCAGAATGGCTAGTGCGCGGTCCCAAGTGGCGTCGTATTCGTCCGCAGCATCGAGAGGGCAGAATGCGGAGATGCCGGCATTGTTGACGAGAATGTCGATGCCACCAAAATCGCTGGCAATATTCGCGACCACTGACTTAATCGCATCGTGATTTGAAACATCCAGAGCATAGGCGTTCGCCGTGCCGCCATTGGCTTTAATTTCGGCCACAACAGCATCGCATGCCGCCTGATCCAGATCGGTCACCGCCACCTTTGCACCCTCGCTAGCAAAAAGCATGGCGGTTGCCCGCCCCATACCGCTGGCGGCACCTGTTACGATAGCGACGCGACCTGCAATCGAGCGGGAAAGGGGTGGGCATATTTCCATGATAGTCCTCAGCGGAATGGAGGTTCGTTGAAAGCGCGCAGCTTGCGACTATGCAGGCTATTTCCGGCTTCGCGCAGTAGCTCACATGTCTGGATGCCGATTTGGAGATGGGCTGCGATAGCCTCTTCGTAAAAGCGGTTAGCCTGACCCGGCAGCTTGATTTCGCCGTGTAACGGCTTGTCCGAAACGCACAGCAAAGTGCCATAGGGAACACGGAAGCGATAGCCTTGCGCGGCAATGGTGGCGGATTCCATGTCAATGGCAACGGCACGCGATTGGGAGAAACGCAGAGCGCTGTCGGTGTAGCGCAATTCCCAGTTGCGATCATCGGTGGTGACGACCGTTCCCGTGCGCATCCGGCGTTTAAGGTTCGCGCCGCTGGTGCCCGATACCTGCACGGCAGCAGCCTCAAGCGCCTGCTGGACCTCGGCAATCGGAGGAATGGGAATTTCCGGCGGAAGCACGCGGTCTAGTATGTTGTCGTCGCGCAAATAAGCGTGAGCAAGCACATAGTCGCCTCGCGCATAACGACGCCGATCGATTTCCGCGACCGCCTTCTCTCATGGGAAGGCGCAGCCTTCGGGATCGAGCCGGTGCTGACGCAGAGCGCCTGGTTCCGGCCGCACAACAAGAGCGACGACAT
>NZ_CALMSV010000091.1 GCF_937872355.1 uncultured Sphingorhabdus sp.
CATCATATTGTGGAATGGCGCAAGCAAAATGCCGCGATTGGCGAGATAGAGGTGGATAGCCGCCTCCAGCTTGGGCTGCATCGCAGCGCGCGCCTCGCTGCCATTGGTCGAGGGTTTTTCGGCGCAGACGAACTCAACGCGCGCGCCGACATTAACGACATGCCACGGCAACTTGTGCGCCGCGACCACGCCATCGATCCCCTTCACCAATCGCTGTGCAAGCGCCAGCATGTGGCGATAGGCGTCGTGGGTGATGACCTTGCCGACCATCGCGTGCATCGCGGTTATCGCAAGCGCGTTGGCAGAGAGCGTCGTCCCGATGCCGCTATGCCCCGAGGGACGGCTGGCGTTCACTTTCGCCATGCGTTCGGCAATCTCTTCGCTGAACCCATAGACTGCAGTCGGCACACCGCCACCAATCGATTTGCCGATCACCATCATGTCGGGCTTGGGTCCGTAGGCATTACTGTGCCCGCCATAACCGGACGAGATTGTGTGGGTTTCATCGAAAACCAGGATCGTACCTGTTTCACTGCAGAACCGGCGTAGCGCTTCCAGATAGCCCGGTGCATCGCGCACCATGCCGACATTGGTCATAACCGGTTCGGCTAGCACGCAGGCAATGTCGCCGCGTTTCAATTCGCGTTCGAGGGCTTCGACGTCGTTGAATTCGATCACGGTTGTCGTGGGCAGCAAATCCTGCACTTGCCCGATCAGGCTCACACGAACGCGCGGTTCCCAGCCCGCTGCATGAGGTTTCAGATCGACAAAAACGTCATCGACTGCACCATGATAGCATCCGTTGAAGATCAGGATTTTCTTCCGTCCAGTGATGCCGCGACACCAGCGGATGACCGCGCGGTTGGCTTCGCTCGCGGTTGTGGTCACTTGCCAGCGCGGCAGGCCAAACATGGCGGCGAGCATTGCGCCCAGCTCAACACCCTTTTCGGTGGGCAGCATGTAACTAAGCCCCTCGCCCGCCTGCTTCGCCAACGCCTCTGCCAGTGGCGCGGGCGAATGGCCAAACATGCTGGCGGTATCGCCCAAACAGAAGTCGTCGAGCGAGCGGCCATCGACCGTCATCAGCATCGCACCCTTGGCCCCCGCAGCCACCAATGGCACCGGGCTCGGCCAATCGAGCATCCAGTGAAAGGGCACGCCCTGAAACCAGTTGGCCGAAGCTTTTTTTGACAGCTCGAGCGATTTGGGATTTGCCGCCATGAAGGCAGCGGCCTCGCGCTCGGCGATCCGTTCGATGGCAGCATCGCTAATCATAGTCGGTCCTTTAGCGCATACCAGAGCAGCCCCAAAGTGGCGAGTGGGCGGGCAAGCATCCGACCGCCGGGAAATGGCCTTTGCGGCAGGTTCGCAAAGACATCAAACCGCGCCATCGTTCCCGTCACAGCCTCCGCCAGCAATTCACCCGCGAGCGTCGTCACCAGCGCTCCATGGCCCGAAAAGCCATGAGCAAAGAAAACATTTCCCTTGCGTCCGATATGCGGCAGCCGGTTCATCGTCACGCCTACCGCACCGCCCCAGGCATAGTCGATGGGTGTTTCAGCGAGCGAAGGGAACACTTCGACAATATGTTTACGGACAAAGGCAGCGATATCGGCGGGCGGGGTCTGCACATATTTCTCGCCACCGCCAAAGATCAGGCGTTTGTCGGCAGAAAGGCGGAAATAGTTGAGAACAAAGCGGCTGTCCGCAACGGCGGCATCGCTGGGAAGGAGCTCGACCGCATTCGGTAAAGGTGCGGTCGCGACATTATAGTTCATGATTGGAATGGTGTAGCGCGCCAGCCCTGTATCCAGATCGCCCATCCAGCTATCAGCTGCCAGCACGACATGGCTTGCGCTGACACTGCCGCTTGGTGTGCACACCTGATTGCCCTCTATCGCGAGGGCTGGCGAATTTTCAAAAATCGAAACGCCCGCATTTTGTGCAGCAGTTGCCAACCCAATTGCGTAGTTCAGTGGATGGAAATGCCCTCCTTGCAGGTCATAGATTCCGCCGTGATAGCCACCGCCATTGATATGCCGCCCCATATCGTGCGGTTGGACAATCTCGCTTTTCCAACCAAATTGCTTCGCCAGAAATTCCGCGTCACGCTGCATCGCATCGAAGTGCGCGGGCTTGTAAGCGGCCTCCAGATGCCCAGCTTTCAGGTCGCACTGGATGCCATGTTTCGCGATCCGCCGGTTCACCCGCTGGACCGCGCCATATGCCAAATCGAAAATCGCCTGCGCCCGCTCGCGGCCGAATTCCTCGTCAAACTCGCGCATCGACCAGCGCAGACCGGGGATAAGCTGTCCGCCATTGCGTCCCGATGCCCCAAAACCGATGGACTGCGCCTCGAACAACGCGACCTTCAGCCCCTTTTCCGCGCAAGCCAAGGCGGCAGAAAGCCCCGTAAATCCGCCACCGATGATCGCCACATCGAACTGACCGTTTCCGTTGAAAACGGGTTGCGGCTTCCATGCATTTGCGCTGGCCTGATAATAGCTGTTGTTGAGGGGATCGCTCATCGGGAATGCGACGGACCTATTCGGAACCGCCCTCCCCCAAGTCGATCACATAGAGTTTTCGGACTGGCGTCAGATTTTCCCAGACACCTTCAAAGCCTGGCTCGATCACCAGATTGCCGCCTGGCCCCGCTTCCACGACCGAGCCATCATTGTTGGTCAGCCGCACATTGCCTTCCAATATCCGGCAATATTCCCATTCGGAATAGTTGACGCGCCAGGCTCCGGCCGAACAGCTCCACTCACCGAAATATTTGCGACCATCGGCTGATTCATACGCGTTGCGGGTCTCGCCTGCCGGATTGCCGCTGACCAGCCTATCAGGCGCAGGTGCGAATTCTTCCCGTTCGGCGGTTTCAGTTTGAAAACTGCGGACCGGCACCGGATCAAACCCTCAGCAGCAAGTGCTCGCGTTCCCAGCTGCTGACTACCGATTGATAGTTGAACAGCTCATAATCCTTCACCGCGTAGAAAATCTCGAAGAAATCCTCACCGAGAAGGTTGCGGACAGGTTTGCATGCCGAAAAACGATCGAGCGCGGCTTCCAATGTGCGTGGTAGGGTGCGGGCGCGGTTATAGGCGCTGCCGGTAATCGCCTTTGCGGGCACCATCCGGTCGACCATACCTATATAACCACAGACCAAAGACGCGGCCATCGCCAGATAGGGGTTGGAGTCCGCCCCCGGCAGCCGGTTTTCAACGCGGCGATTGTGCTTGTCCGAAATCGGTACGCGGAAGCCGCAGGAACGGTTGTCCTCGCCCCATTGCACATTGATCGGTGCAGCACTGTCAGGGCGCATCCGGCGGAAACTGTTCACATTGGGCGCCCAAAGCGGCGAGATTTGCGGCATGAACTTGACGAGGCCGGCAATATAGCTGCGGAACATCGCACTATCCTTGCCATTGGCGTTGGAGAACAGGTTCTTGCCCGTTTCGGCATCGACCACCGATTGGTGGATGTGCATCGCACTGCCCGGCTGCCCCGCCATCGGGTTCGCCATGAACGTTGCATAGACGCCGTGTTGCTTCGCCACCGCACGGACGACGCGTTTGAACAGGAATACCTGGTCGGCAAGCTTCAACGGATCGCCGTGCAGGAAGTTCACCTCCAACTGCGCTGCACCCATTTCATGAATCATCGTGTCGATATCGAGCCCCATCAGCTCGCAATCGTCATAGATATGATCGATGATATCCTCATATTCGTTCATCGCCTCCAACCCGTAAGGCTGGCTCGCGGTCTCTGCCCTGCCACTTGAACCTGTCGGCGGGAGGAGCGGGAAATCTGGATCGACATTCTGGCTGACGAGGTAGAATTCCACCTCGGGCGCGATAATTGGTTTCCAACCTTTGGCGGCGTATAACCCCAGCACTTTTTTCAGGATGGCACGCGGGGCCAGCTCTACCTCGGTACCGTCACCATTATAGGCATCGGCAATAACAAATGCCGTTGGCGATTTGAAGCCGGGCGCGATGCAAATCGTGTCCGGATCGGCGATCAAAATCTTGTCGGGGTCTTTGTCCCAGATATCCTCGATATCTTCGGGATAATGCCCATCGATCGTGCAGATAAAGACGCTGCCGGGAATGCGGAGCGACTTGTCACTGACCGAGGACAGGAATTTCTTGGCGGGCAGAACCTTGCCGCGTTGCACCCCGTTAATATCGGGAACGATACATTCGACTTCGTCGATTTTGTTTTCGGCGATCCAGTTCGCCAGATTGACAGACATTGTTTTTCACCGGTTTAGGGCCGGAAATGGGCCTGCCACATAAGGACATGCCGGGCTTGAACAGTCAAGCCCGGCATGCATTTTCAATGATGCGGACCTTCCGGCCGGCAAAAAATCAGAAGCCGTAGCTGATCGAGAAGACCGCACCAGCCTTGCCGA
>NZ_CALMSV010000092.1 GCF_937872355.1 uncultured Sphingorhabdus sp.
GCGCTGAGCGCCGCGCCGGCCGAGGAGCCTGCGCCGCTCGACCGCGAGCCGCAGCACGTCCGCCTGCGCAGCCGTCATGATGCCGGCGGCGACGTAATCGGCGAGCGTGAACACGGCGACCGCCGGCTTGCGGATCGCGAAAGTGGGCGCCATCACTACCGGGGGCAACAGGCCCTCGAAGCGTTCTCCGGTCTCGGGGAGTTCGGCCGAAACCCGCGGGCTGCCGGGATGCACCTCCGCGCCAACATGATGTGCGACCAGGCGCACGATACGCTCGCCATCGGACGGGATCAGCACATCGTCGGTTGCGACAAGACCTTCGCGTAGCCGGTCGACCCAGAGCCGGCCATCGGGGTTCAACATCACCTCGACAACAGCGGGGTCCTCGAGGTATTGGGCGATAGCCGGCCCGAGCGCGGTGCGCAGCATGCGTGCGCCACGCGCCAGTTTTTGGCTGTTGTGATGATGACCGGACATCGTGCCCCCATTTCGGCCATCCGCACTCACGATCGGATGACGATGGGGACAATCAAGAAATGCAGAACTTACAGATGGGCAACAGGATTTATCTGAAACGTCGTAGTTTGCCGTAGCTCATCGTAGGCCGTCGAAAAAATACTTGAAATGTTCGGCGGTAAATCCGGTCGAAGAATGTCGGCAATGCGACTCGAACGAATCAGTGCTTGAGTCAATGAAATCGATAAACGTCTTCACAACCGGATTGGTGTTGGTCGGTTTCCAACACGCCATGTAGCCCAGACGGGTCAAGCCGTTGCCATCATGCACCGGTTTGAAAACAATGCCGAGATCGGTCAGTCCGGCGGCCGTCTCGCATTGCAGGCTAATACCCTCCCCGCTGCCGACCTCGCTTAGTATACTCTCGCGACTCAAAGACCTCATCAGAATCTCGGGGTGATCTGACGGAGCAGCCAAATAGCGTTCGAGAATAATGCGAATATCCGGTCCCGGGTCGTGGTGACTGACCAGGAACCGCTCACCTTTCAGTTCCGGCCAGTAGACAAATGGCCGATCCGCGAGAGGGTGGTCTTTCGGCAACGCGACGACAAGAAGCTCAGATCGCATCGCAAGGGAGTTAAAAATGTCGCATCTACCAGGGTCTCCTAACAGAATGGCAACGTCAATCCTGCCAGCATGAAGGCCGGCTGCAAGCTCGGTGTACGGCGCCTCGAATGGTTCGATATCGATCTCGCGATAGCATTTTCTGAAATTGTGCAACGCTGCTCGTAGTGAGCCGGTTGACAATGACATATAAAAACCGACGACGATGCGGCCGACGCGTCCAGCACCGCTCGCTTTCGTCTGCTCACCCAGTCGCTCCGTATCCTCAATGATGCGCTGCGCGATGACGACGAATGCTTCGCCAGCGGCCGTGAGGCTGGCCCCTGACTTTGAACGGTCGAAAAGACAGACGCCAAACTCGTCTTCCACTTCTTTCACGCGCTTGCTGACGATCGGCTGCCTTACATTGAGTTCTTGTGCGGCGGCGCTGAAGCTGCCATTCCGAGCGCTTGCGATAATGTAGCGAAGGTGACGCAGATCCAATCCTGTCCTGCCTTTCTGCCGTCCCTATGTCGTGCATAACTCGGCAATTCCGCAGATATGTGTTACCTATGTTCTTCCGTCCTACAACCTTCATCCTGTCTGCGAGCTATCATCTCTCCGATTTGAGTCATACTTTTGCGGGCACACCTCTCATCTACTTAACTGCCCAAATCAGCCGTAAACAATCAACAGACCCTTTGCGTCGATCTGATCGCTGGCGCGCACCAGCACTTCGGCGACGGTCCATCGCAATCGGCGTATAGTACCGTCTCCATTTTCACGACCTAGATCGATAGCAGCACATCTCCGGAATTGACCGATCGTCCAGTCGCAACCGCCACCGTGGACACGACGCCGGCATTGGCGCCATGCCCTTCTCATCGACGTCACCGATGGACAGACAGCGAATGACAAGCATCTTGCTGCGTTCGATATCGACGAGGATCTCGTCCTCGACTTCATACCATAGAAATAGACTGGCGTTAGCAGGCCTGACCGGACCATATTCCGTCTGAGCCGAAGCATAGTCGCTGAACACCTTTGGATACATCAGCCAAGACGTGGGCTCGAAACCTGTCAGTTCGCGTCTGATATTCTCCTCGGTTTGCTTTTCCAAGGCATCCAGAAACCGGCACCAGAAACTATTGCCTTACATCCCGAGCGTGCGCTTTGCCTCAGCGATCTCAGGTCGTGGGCTATCCGCATGCTTGGCCAGCTCGAGCAGTTGCTTCGAGTAGAAGACTGCTTTCTGCTCATTGCTTGCTCGCTTGGCACATTCTGCCGCTCCCGCGATCGCGCGGTATCGATTAGGTTGGTGCTGAAGCACTTTTTCGAATTCAGCGAGAGCGTCAGCCGGTTTACCGTCACGCTCAAGTATCATCGCCAATATCTCTCGCGCCGGAACAATTGGTCCTGGCGTGACGACACTTTTAGCACTCGCATCTTCGCGATCCGCCGCGTGGCCCAGCATGTAATACCCTCATCGCGCTCGCCTTCAGCAAAAGCTGTAAGACCTTGCACGACCTCGATCTGAATATCGATCTGATCGGCCCAATAACTCAGCTTCATCGCCGCAGCCGCTTCGCGAAGTCCAGCGAGCCGCTTCGCTTCAACGCTCGCTTTTGGTCGGATCTTGGCTCATTGCCGCACCGATACCCGCGCGAATGCGTTGATAGACTCAGCCTGGGGATACTTCTGCCATGGATAGGCATCCCGCTAGAGCGCAACTTTACATCCGTCGATATTGAGCTGCTGAATGCTATCATCCGACCCATCTTTCGTAAGAGCGGCCTTTACCCAGTTAGCCATTTGAGTCGACGCTCCCTTTTGATTGTTACGAACTTCAGTTCTTTCCAAACATATTCTTCCAGGCCTCGGTGCCCGGCTTCGCTTCCCATTGTTTGCTGTCGG
>NZ_CALMSV010000093.1 GCF_937872355.1 uncultured Sphingorhabdus sp.
ACCAGCAGGGCATTTTCCTGCCGCTGAAGCGCCACCCCTTTTGCCGCTATGACTACAGCCTGAAGCCGGGATGGAAACTCGAGCAATATGGCATCGAGCAACAGGCCGAAATCGTTCGCCATGTCTTCCTACTGAAGAACGGCGCGAAGGTACCGGGCGCACCTGAGTTGCAACAATATGTGGGCATCCTGCCTTTCTGATTGCTTGCACCAACAAGTTTCATTTGATACCAAATGCGCAGAGGTGGCCCAACCCGCACCTCGCCTATGAGACTTCCATGAAACTTGAAGATTTTGGCCTCAGCGCAGAGCGTGGCTACCTCTCAACCCATGAAATCGATGAAATTTCGTTGCCCGATAGCTTCGACGAAATGCTGGATGCAGCCACGAGCCTGTCGGACCTGATTACTTCAGGCCGCGTGCGCCATTTCCTGAAACAGGTTGGCCATCCCGACATGGCAACCTTCCTCGCCAGTGCCAGCAACGAACAGGTGCGCACGGCAATGGTCCACTATAGCTTCCTCGTTCAGGCCTATGTCTGGGGAGAGGCCGAGGCGCCGACAACCTTGCCCGCGAACCTCGCCATCCCCATTTGCGCGATAGGCGACCATCTTGGACTGCCGCCCTTGCTCCCCTATTCGGGTTATGTCCTCGACAATTGGTACCGGCTCGACAAGAGCGGCGGCATCAGCCTCGACAATATCGCGATGCACCAGAATTTCCTCGGTGGTCAGGATGAGAATTGGTTCGTCCTTGTCCATGTCGCAATCGAGGCCGAAGCAGGACGGGCATTGCAGCTGGCGACCGAACTGGTCGAGGCGGCGGCACTGCAAGACGCAGTAAAAATCGAGCAACTGCTGACTGACATGAACAGCGTCTGGGATGCCATGAATGCGCATTTCGATCGCATGCCCGAACGCTGCGATCCCTATATCTACTACCAGCGCGTGCGCCCTTACATCCATGGCTGGAAGAACAACCCGGCAATGCCCGAAGGTCTGATCTACGAAGGCGTTGCCAAATATGCGGGCAAGCCGCAGGCCTTTCGCGGGCAGACCGGATCGCAAAGCTCGATTGTTCCCGCGATGGACGGGCTGTTCCAGGTGGTGCACGAAAGCGATCCATTGCGCGAGTTTCTCGACGAGCTACATCAATACCGCCCGCCGCAGCACCGCGCCTTCATCGATGCGGTTCGCGAAGCCAGCACGCTGCGCGACTTTGCGAAAACGCAAAACCAATCGGTCAAGGATGCCTTCAACGCCTGTGTCGAACAGGTCGCCCGCTTCCGCACCCGCCACCTCGAATATGCGGCGAGCTATATCAACAAGCAGGCTTCGTCAGGCGCAGGCAATGACACCGATGTCGGCACCGGCGGAACGCCGTTCATGAAATACCTCAAGAAGCACCGCGACGAAAATCGCGCGCAGACGATCTAATTCGTCGGAACAAGTCTCAGCCGGTGGCGCATCAGCCACCGGCTGAGGACCAATGCGGCGACAATGCCAAGGCCGAGGGCAAGGCCGATCCAGATGCCTACGCCGTCATAACCCCGGTAAAAGGCGAGCCAGCAGCCAAAACCGATGCCGACGGCCCAATAGCCGAACGCGGCAAAAAGCATCGGCCAGGTCGTATCCTGCAACCCGCGTAACATGCCGGTACCCACCACTTGCGCCCCGTCAACAATCTGGAAAATGGCGGCGATAATCAGGAAGGAGACGGCGAGCCGCAGCACCTCTGCATTACCCTTCAATTCGGGGTCGAGGAAGAAACCGGCCAGCGTTTCTGGGATCGTCCAGATCAATATGGCCATCACAGTCATGAAACCGACCCCCAACGCATAAGCTGTCCAGCCCGATAGCCGGATTGCCTCCGCATCACGCCTACCATAACCAAGCCCGACACGCACAGTCGCCGCCTGTGCGAGGCCCATCGGCACCATGAAGGTCATCGACGCGATCTGGATCGCCACAGCATGGGCGGCGGCGGCCTCTATGCTGATATAACCCATCAGGAAAATCGCGGCGGCAAAGACCATCGCTTCAAAACCCATATGCAGCCCGATGGGCAAACCCAGTTTCCAAATTGTTGCAAAGCGCTGCCAATCGGCGCGCCACCAGCGACCAAAGAGGTGATAGCGGCGGAATTTCGGGTGCCGCATTGCAATGACAGCCAGAAACAGGAACTGGAACAGTCCCGTCAACGTACTGCCGATCCCTGCCCCGACCAGCTCCAGCCTTGGCAATCCGAAATGGCCGAAGATCAGGCCATAATTGAGCACGGCGTTGACCACCACTGCGGCAGAGCCCGCGACCATCGTCCATTTGGGAAGTTCCAGCGCCGCCATGAAGCTGCGCAACGCAACAACGCCCAGCTGCGGCCACAAGAGCCACATGATTGCGCGCATGAATTGGCCTGTGTCTTCGGCAAGCCTTTGCGGTTGCCCCGCCCATTCAAGGAAATCACCGGTAAACCAAAGCAACGCCCAGATCGGGATGCAGACAACCGTTGCTGACCACATCGACTGCCGGAAGGTGCGGCGGATATCGCGCACCGAATAGGATTTGCGGCCAAGCTCTGCCGCCATCAATGGCGATCCTGCTACGACAATACCGATACCGACGAGCATCATCGCGAACAATATGCCAGTTCCCATTGCGGACGCCGCAAGAGCGTCCGGCCCAAGCCGCGCGAGCAGGAAAACGTCCGTCGAATTGATCAGAACCATCGTGACGTTGGTGAGTATTAAAGGCCAGGCGAGCGCCAGCGTCGCGCGAAGCTCGTCGCGCCAGGGGGACTGGCGGTCCAATGCAGTTGCCGCTGTGGCCATGGCATTCGATTAGCCCAGCTTTTACGGTGCGGCTAGTGCTGGAAATGCTTCCCGCTTTCCGGCTTGCGCTTTTGTGCGCGCTGTCACAAAAGCGCAACATTGGGGGATGGCAAAAAGGACAATAAGTGACTGCCCCAAAACGCATTCAGGAAAATCTGACCGCAGGCATCGAACGCCGCCTATTAAACTGGATTTGTGCGCGCTTGCCTATGTGGTGGACGCCCGACCGGCTGACAGCGCTCGGCTTTTTCGGTGCCATCCTGATCTCCGCTGGCTATATCGCAAGCAACTGGGGCCGCGACTGGTTGTGGATTTCCGTCTTCGGCTATTGCCTCAATTGGTTCGGCGATTCGCTCGACGGCAGCGTCGCCCGCTTCCGCAAGATCGAACGGCCCAATTATGGCTATTTCATCGACCACAGCCTTGATGCACTCGCCAACACGATCTTCATTCTGGGTATGGGACTGAGCCCCTATATGAGGATGGACACCGCTTTGTTTGGTTTGGCCGGTTATTTGCTGCTGTCGATCCACACCTTCATTTCAGCAAGAGTCACCGGCGTGATGAACCTCACCTATCTGGGCGGCGGACCGACCGAGGTCAGGATGATGCTGATTGTACTGACGATCTGTATGTTTGTGCTCGGACCAGAGGCGAACATTCACTGGCCTGTGGCCGGCCAGATGTTCTCACCTTTTGACATTTTTGCGGTCGTGCTGGGTATGTTGTTAACCGGCGTGTTTGTGTTCCACACAACGCGATCAGGCATCGATTTGTTCCGAAAGGGAAGTTGAACCCGCTTAGTATCCGCACCAACTTGGTGCGCTCTCATCCCCGTCGCACTGCTTTCGATCCATCGCGTCGAGATAATATTTATGTCGCCCGATACGCGTCCAGACGACTGTCGGTTTGGTCACCGGAGTGTCCGCTTCAGGCTCAAAAATCTTTATGCCGGTTGTCATCTTCTTCCGGTTGATGAGGTAGTTGATACTGATTTCCTCACCCGTTCCGCCATTGCGCGCATAGGATCTGCGGTCAAAACCGATCAATCGATATCGGCCATTTTCGAGCCGGAATTTAAAGCTGTCCTTGGACGTGCTCCAGCTGCCGCAGCTAAGCCAGTAATTGAGATTTAACGTCAGCACATTGTTGCGCAGATCCATGCCGCCCTCTTCGAGCGGATCAGCAAGACATGGTGTATCGCTATCCCCTTCGGGTGGCAGGAAATTGTCCGCTGAACCGGTCCGTTTATAACCAGCAGCAGTGCGCGATAGAATCAATAACCGGCGCGGATTGGTGTTGAGTTCATCCGGCCCGAGCCCGGCATTTTTGATCCGCTTTGCCGGATCATCCTGCTCTATCATCAGAACCGCAGCATCCGCTTCGGCCACATCTCCGATCAGTTTCCAGCCAGACGGAACATGACTTTGCCAATCTTCCGCCGCATAAGCTGCGGGCAACGCAACCAGGGATAAAGCCAAGAAGCCAAGCGATTTCAAAACACTACTCCCGCATCACATTCGCAAATCCTGAACCGGTTTTGCGCGTTTTTCAAGGGAGAGCGGCACCTAGTACATCACATAGCTAGTCCGGTTTTTTGGCAACTCCGACCATAGCCGGTCGCAACAACCGATCCTTAATCATGTAACCCGCCTGCATTTCTGCGACGACAGTGCCCGGCTCTGCATCTGCGGTCGGAATTTCGACCATCGCCTGATGCTGGTTGGGGTCGAGTGGCAGACCCATTGCGGCGATGCGGCTGATGCCGTGCTTGGCGAACACGCTTTCCAGTTCGCGACCGGTGGCTTCAAGGCCTGTGACCAGCGGCTTCATCGCCTCGCTCTCGCGCATTTCGGCGGGGATTGCTTCCAGCGCGCGCGTCAGATTGTCCGATACTGACAGGATATCTCGGGCAAAGCCGGTGGCGGCATAAGCGCGTGCATCGGCGGCTTCCTTTTCCATGCGACGACGCACATTCTGCACCTCGGCCTGTGCATAAAGGATATCCTGCCGCGCGGTTTCCAACTCTGCCGCCAGCTTGTTCAGTTCTTCCGCGGCGCTGTCGGCAGAACCAGCATCGTCCTTCAGATGCTCGGGAACACCGTCCAGTTCCTGTTCAACCGCTGCGTCCTGTTTGCTCTTGTCGTTCATATTCGCCCCGAATGTCTTTGTTGCAGGCGCATATAGGCGCTCGCATCATTTCATCAAGCGGCTGAGCGCCTGCGCGGTAAAATCGACCATGGGTACGATGCGGGCATAGTTTAGCCGGGTCGGGCCGATTACGCCGACCACGCCGACAATCTTGCCACCCTGATCGCGATAGGGTGCGGCAATCACGGACGACCCTGAAAGCGAGAACAGGTTATTTTCGGAACCGATGAATATCCGCGTAGCCTGCGCTTCGCGCGCGCTGTCGATCAGGCGGGCGATTTCTTCGGTGTTTTCAAGCTCGTCCAGCAACTGACGCACGCGATCAAGATCGGCTGCCGCGCTTTCATCGATAAGGTTCGATTGCCCGCGCACGATCAGCACTGGCCTGTCATTGGCGTCGAGCGACCAGACCGCAAGACCATTGCGCACCAGTTCAGCACTAGCTTGGTCTAGCGCGGCTTTGTGGCTGCGAATTTCAGCATCGAGTCGCGCCAGCGCTTCGGATAGCGTCAGGCCGGAGAGGCGCGCGCTGATATAATTGCCCGCCTCGGTCAACGCACCGTCGCCGACGGCAGGCGAAATATCGACCAGCCGGTTCTCGACGCTGCCATCAGCTCCAACCATGATGGCCAACGCCTGTGTTGCAGACAACCGGGCAAAGCTGAATTGTTTCAGCACCGCCTCGCGCTTGGGCACCATCACCACGCCTGCGCAGGCAGAAAGACCGGACAGCGCGGCGGTGGCGGCGGCAAGTGCCGTTTCTATCGGGCCGCTGCCCGCAATTTGCGATTCGATAGCCCGCCGCTCTTCTGCAGTGGGTTCTGCCGCCTGCATCATGCCGTCGACAAACAGGCGCAAGCCTTGCTCGGTCGGCATCCGCCCGGCACTGGTGTGTGGTGCAGCGAGCAATCCAGCCTCCTCCAGATCCTGCATCACATTGCGGATCGATGCGGGAGAGAGGTTGAGCCCGCTGACTTTCGACAGCGTGCGCGAACCTACCGGCGCGCCGGATTCGAGATAACTTTCGACAACGACCTTGAAGATCGTGCGGGTGCGATCATTGAGTTCCGAGATGGGGTGCATTGCCATTGCACAGGAATGTGCGCAGCCCCTGCGTCGGTGTCAATCAGGCTTCACCAGATTTCGCGCTATCAGGGGATATATGGGTGCCAGCATCGCCCAGATCGCTTCATTCTTGGCGGTGTAGCATGTTCGATCGAAGCGATAGCCTTTTTGGTCATTATCCTCCGACCACTTCAGAATTCCAAAGGGCTGATCGGTCGTGCAGCGACGGTTGGGTTCATCCGGATCGGTTTCCCAAGGCTCTATGATCGGTGCGACACGTCCGGCAATCACGCCATCCAGTGAAGCCCGAACTTTGAGATAACCCGCCCGACCAATGTCGAACCGGCTTTCCCCGGTCGGAATGAAATATTGGTCGCGCAACTCCTTGTCTGCATACCAGCTGATATCACCGTCGGTTACGATTTTTCCTTTTCCATCGGGGTGTAATATAAACAGCTTACCACCGGCCCCCATGGGACCAACTTCATCATAGCGCAGTGTTTCGTTCCATTCGAAAGGTTTACTGTCTTTGGGAACGGAAACCGCGATATTACCGCCTTGTTCAGACAGGCGCTTGCCGAGAATCTGCCAAGCCTGATCGAACCGCGCCAACATCTCTGCCACAGCCTTATCTTCGTTGCGGCAACCAAAGTCTGCAAAAGCCAGCCCTTCCTTGGCATCTTTGGTCCAACGTAATTGGGCGGAACCAAGGTCCAATGTGCGGGCCATACGGCATTCAAGCCACGGGCCATCCAGCGTCAAGGGCATCGGACCGCGTTCGACAAATTGCGCCAAAGCGGAGCGCAGTTCGGCATAGCCGTCCGCCCCGATATCAATAGGATGCTCGCCTTGCAGGAAGTAATAGTCATTTTCGGCAGACGGGATCAAATGTCCGATAGAAAAGGGGATAGCAACTTCACCCTTACCGTCGGGGCCAACGGTCCATTTGAACCGGTTACCAAAGCGTGTGCCAATGATTGTGTAGTGCAGCGTTTCACCACCCACGTCAGCATTTTCTATTTGAGGGGATTCTGGCGATGCCGCATCCGCCGCAGCTAGCGATGGCGTCATAGCCAGTGCCGTCATAAATGATATCAAGCCACCCAGGCGCATAACTTTCTCCCTCGGTCGCATTGCTCCCATAGCTATCTTCGGATAAGTGCCGCGCCATTAATACCATCAAAGGATACTAGTACATGCGCCCATCCGGACGTGCGCCAGACGAAATGCGCGCCATCTTCATCGAAACCGCTTTCACCAAACATGCCGAAGGCAGCGTGCTGATTGGTTTCGGCGACACGCAGGTGTTGTGCACCGCCAGTGTCGAAGACCGGCTGCCGCCATGGTTGCGCGGCAAGGGTGAAGGCTGGGTGACTGCCGAATATTCGATGCTTCCCCGAGCTACGCACACGCGTGGCCAGCGCGAAGCAGCCAAAGGCAAGCAATCGGGCCGGACGCAGGAAATCCAGCGGCTGATCGGGCGTTCATTGCGTGCGGTTGTTGACCTCAAAAAGCTCGGCGAATTCCAGATCACGCTCGATTGCGACGTGCTGCAGGCCGACGGCGGCACCCGTACAGCTGCAATTTCCGGCGCGTGGGTCGCCCTGCGTCTCGCCGTCAACAAGCTGATGGCCGAGGGCAAGATCAAGGAAGACCCGATCACCGGGCGCGTTGCGGCTGTAAGTTGCGGTATCTGCAACGGTACGCCGGTGCTCGACCTCGATTATGTCGAAGATTCAAGTGCCGATGCCGACGCCAATTTCGTTTTGATCGAAGGCGGCAAGATCGCCGAGGTGCAGGCAACTGCAGAGGGCGCGACCTATGACGAGGAAGCCTTGCTTCGACTGCTGCGTCTTGCCCGCATGGGATGTGACCGGATTTTTGCAGCGCAGAGCGAAGCGGTGAAGTGACGGGCAACGGTTCAGGGCGCAAACTCGCCCCCGGAAAACTGGTCATCGCCAGCCATAATGCTGGCAAGGTACGCGAAATTCGTACGTTGCTCGAACCGTTCGGGATCGAGCCGGTTTCGGCAGGCGATCTGGGCTTGCCCGAGCCGGAAGAAACCGGAACGACCTTTGCCGAAAATGCACTGCTAAAGGCGCATGCCTCGGCGCAAAGTTCGGACCTGCCTGCGCTTGCCGATGATAGCGGCTTGTGCGTCGCGGCTTTGGGCGGTGCGCCGGGGGTATACACCGCCGACTGGGCCGAAAAGCAGTGGTTCGAGGCGCAGGCGCTCGGTGGGCCGGGTCGCGACTGGTTTCTTGCTATGGGCAAGGTCGAGGGAAAGCTGGCCGAGCAAGGCCCCGATGTTGATCGCAGCGCCTATTTCATCTGCACTCTCGCATTGGCTTGGCCTGACGGTCATGAGGAAGTGTTTGAGGGACGCGTTCAGGGCACGCTCGCCTGGCCGCCACGCGGAACGATGGGTTTTGGCTATGATCCGGTGTTTGTGCCTCTGGGGCGCGACCAGACATTTGCCGAACTCGATCCGGCTGAAAAGCACGCGATGAGCCACCGCGCCGATGCCTTCCGGAAGTTGGTTGAGGCGATTTTCGATTAGATTTGAATTTTATCCGGATAATATTGACATGGGTTTTATCCGGATATAATAGCAGCGGATGACCAACAGAAACGAAACTGTATCCGCCTTTTTAGGCGACACATCGCTTGGCACCGGCAGCCGCGAAGCTTTGACCCGGATGCTAGAGGAGCGATATCCTAGCGACTTGGGTGCTATTCTGGTGTTCGATGACGAAACCGGAAAATTGGCAGATCTCGATTTCTGGGATGCTGCGAAATCTGCACCTGCCCCGGCGTCGGGCCGCCCTCGTCTGGGGGTTAAGGCGCGCGAGGTGACATTGCTTCCCCGGCACTGGGACTGGCTATCATCGGAACCGGGCGGAGCGTCGGCGGCCCTTCGCCGTCTGGTCGATGCAGCAATCGAAGCGGCACCCAAATTGCGTCAGCGCCGCGATGCGATGTACAGCTTCATGAGCCATCTTTGCGGCGATCGCCCGGGCTTTGAAGAGGCAACGCGCGCGCTGTATCGCGACGATGTAGAAGGCTTCGCATCGATCATTGCTGCGTGGCCGGAAGACATCAGGCGTTATCTCGACAGATTGGCGGGCAATACGCCACCGGCGGAATCGACCGCAATTTGATGGAGTTGCCGCTCGCCCTTTACATCCATTGGCCGTTTTGCGTTTCGAAATGCCCCTATTGCGACTTCAACAGCCATGTGCGCGAACAAGTGGACCAAGCGGTTTGGCGCGAGGCGTTACTCGCTGACCTTGCGCATGAGGCGCGACTGACCGAAGGCCGCAAGCTGGGGTCTATCTTCTTTGGCGGCGGCACGCCTTCGTTGATGCCGCCAGAAACCGCTGCCGCGCTTATCGATGCAGCAGAACAGCATTGGGGCTTTGCCGACGATATTGAAATCACGCTGGAGGCGAACCCTTCCTCGGTAGAGGCGGCGCGCTTTGCCGAACTGGCGGCAGCGGGGGTCAATCGGGTGTCGTTGGGATTGCAGGCGCTAGATGATGCGACACTTGCTTTCCTGGGCCGTGCGCATCGGGTGGACGAGAGCCTTGTCGCACTCGAAACCGCACAAAGGCATTTCGACCGTGTCAGTATCGATCTGATCTATGCCCGCCCAGACCAAAGCCCTGAGGCATGGGACGCCGAGCTGGCGCGCGCGATCGGCTTTGGCACCACGCATATATCGCTTTACCAACTAACCATCGAGCCCGGCACCCGCTTCGCCACCGATGTTGCGAAGCGGCAATGGGAACCGCTCGACGATGATG
>NZ_CALMSV010000094.1 GCF_937872355.1 uncultured Sphingorhabdus sp.
CCTGTCGTCACCGCGCAGCCGATAACTGCTGCACGATCCAAAGGCATTTCGGGGTCGATGCGGGTGCAGGCATGTTCGTGGATCAGCATCATTTCAGCAAAAGCCGAAAGATTGAGCATCTGGTTGACCGGTGAACCATCGGGGCGCGAAAGTCGCGACGGCTGATCCGGATTGCGACGGGTTTCCGCACCAAGGCACAGCGACATGCGCCCGGTGACGCAAAATTCGCAATGCCCACAGAAAGCCGAAAGACAGGTGATGACGGCATCGCCGACCTTCACCGTACGCACTTCGGAACCCACAGCCTCGACGATACCAGCCGCTTCGTGGCCCGGCACCGCGGGCAGCGGATGCGGATAGGTGCCTTCGATGAAGTGCAAATCCGAATGGCAAAGCCCGCAAGCCGCATTGCGGATCAAAACTTCATGCGGACCCGGCTTCGAGATTTGCAGGGTTTCGATTTCGAGCGGTTTGCCCGGTTCGATAAGGACAGCAGCTTTCATCAGCGTGTCACCGCCAGGCTGCCGCTCGACAGTTCAACACCGCCACGGACGCCGCCATATTTGCCCAGTTCCATGCGAGCGATCGCACGGTTGTGGACTTCATCCGGACCGTCAGCGAGACGCAGCGTACGCTGATGTGCCCAAGCCGAAGCGAGACCGAAATCTTCTGACACGCCGCCACCACCGTGCGCCTGGATGGCGTCGTCGATGATCTTGAGCGCCATGTTCGGTGCCTGAACCTTGATCATCGCGATTTCGTTGGCGGCCGCCTTGTTGCCAACCGTATCCATCATCTGCGCAGCCTTCAGGCAGAGCAGGCGAGTCATTTCGATATCGATGCGTGCGCGGGCAATCCGCTCATGCCAGACGCTGTGTTCAGCAATGGTTTTGCCGAATGCGACCCGGCTGGTAAGGCGGCGGCACATTTTTTCCAGCGCTTCTTCAGCAACGCCGATGGTGCGCATGCAGTGATGGATACGGCCCGGCCCGAGGCGACCCTGCGCGATTTCAAAGCCACGGCCTTCGCCGAGGATGACGTTATCTACAGGAACGCGAACGTCCTTCAGTTCGACTTCCATATGGCCGTGCGGCGCATCGTCATAACCGAAGACCGGCAAGTGACGCAGGATGTTCACGCCAGGGGCGTCCATCGGAACGATGATCTGTGACTGCTGCTGGTGCTTTTGCGCGCCGGTATCGGTCTTGCCCATTACGATCGCGACCTTGCAGCGCGGATCGCCCAGACCTGACGACCACCATTTGGTGCCGTTGATGACATATTCGTCACCGTCGCGCACCATGCGGGTTTCGATATTGGTGGCGTCGGACGAAGCCACGGCAGGCTCGGTCATCAGGAAGGCCGAACGGATTTCGCCGTTCATCAGCGGCACCAGCCACTTCTTCTTCTGCTCGGCGGTGCCATAGCGATGGAAGACTTCCATATTGCCGGTGTCGGGTGCCGAGCAGTTGAACACTTCGGAAGCAAAGCCGACGCGACCCATTTCTTCTGCACACAGCGCATATTCGACATTGGTCAATTGCGGGCCATCAAATTCGACGGTCGTATCAAGATGCGGATTGGCACCCTGTGGCGGCATGAACAGGTTCCAGAGACCGGCCGCCTTGGCGCGCGCCTTTTCTTCTTCAACGACTTGCAGAACCTTCCAGCGATCGCCGGTTGAATCCTCTTTTTTATAGTCTGCAACGCGCGGACGGAGGTAGGTATCGATGTGGTTCTTGATACGGTCGCGCCAATAGGTTTCGCGTTCGGTGAAGGTAAAGTCCATGCGAGTCGTCCTCTTTTTAATCGTCCGGTTAACTTGATTTCCTTGGGCCTATCCGGCCCCTGCTTCAACTGTTTTTTCGCCTTCGGCGAGCCGTCGCACACGTTCCTCATGATCGGCACGGGTGATCGGGAATTTACGGATGCGCCAGATGGTGCCCAGCCCCAGCACAACGATCGTGCTGATATAGGCAATCACAAGGCTGTCGATGACTGGCGCAGGCACGTTGGCCGGATTGGCTTTCTCCGGCAGGCCTGCCATCGAGATAATGAAACCGCCGATCAATATACCCGCACCGGTCGCACATTTCTGCACGAACAGATTGCCGGCGTAGAGCAGACCTTCCGAACGGCGCCCGGTATGTTCCTCGGTCACCTCAACGACGTCTGCAATCATCGAAGCGACCGAAATCTGGATGATTACCCCGGAACAATTGGCGATGAAGAAGAAGGCGAACACCATCGCGGTGGAGAGATTACTGCCCGTTTCAGGCCAGAATCCGCCGAGAAACAGCAGGAATGGAGTAATCCAGAAGCCCGCATTAATGAAGATGAAGCGGAAGGCTGAATCCTTCTTGCCCCATTTCTTGTTGAAAAAGGCCACAAGGAAGAAGGCGATGATGACACTGCCGAACAGCAACCAGGGATAAGCCTGGAACCAACGTTCGGGAAAGCGCCATACAAAGATGTAAAGATAGTTGGACAGGACATAAGTGACCTGCGTGCTGACTGCGGCAAAAGCGACGGCAGAAATCAGCACCAGATAAGTCGGGTGAGACACCGAATGCCAGATTTCCCGCATCGCCTGACCCACGGTGGTTTTATCAGGCTGCGAAGCAGGCAGTTGCGCAAGGCGTTTATGCTGCCCCATCGCAGATAGCAGAACAGTGACCGCCATCAGGCAGGCACCGGTAATGCCATACATCCAATAGCCTTCTGCAAGTAGTTGGCCGACTTCGCCTTCTTTGTCCGAAACGAGGAACACGCCATAAGCGAGGAAGAGCATCAACAATCCGCCAGCCCACGCAAACAGGTAACGCAGCCGCATCAGGCTGGTTCGCTCGTCATAATCCTGTGTCAATTCGGGCAGGATCGCGACCGAGGGCACCTCGCACGCCGAAACCAGCGTTCGAACCAAAATGGCTGTGACGACGAGATAGCCAAAGGCCTGCCACCCTTCGAGCCCCGGTGGATGCCAGAGCAGCATCCACGATGCGGCCAGCGGTACTGCGGCGAGATAGAGCCACGGCAAACGCCTGCCCCAACGGGTGTACGTGCGATCGCTCATATGGCCGATGATTGGGTCGGCAAATGCATCGACGATCATGGCGATAGCCAAGGCCGCGCCAACCAGACGCGCGTCCATCCCGATGACCTGATTGTAAAACAGCAACAGGAAGGTCGAAAACCCGTTCTCTTTCACGCCATAGGCTAAGCTGCCTAAACCGTGAAAGAATTTGATCCGCGTTGGAACGCGCCCGTCCGAGGTGATGGTCATTCCTGAGCCGCGCCGACGAAGTTCTCAACCGAGTCGAACATCGCGGGGGCATTTTCATCCCAGCTGTGACGTGGGCCGACGGTAATGCCACCGTCGACGACCATATGGGTGCCCGTGATGAAGCGGGCTTCATCGCTGGCGAGATACGCGACCATCGATGCGATATCTTCCGGGTTACCTCCGCCTTTTACCGGCTGCGCCATATTGGCTACTTCATGGATTACGGCATTGGCAGCATCACGTTGCTCCAATGGCACCTCAAGCGCAGCCGCAAAAATGTTGGTTTTGATAAAGCCGGGGCAGATCGCGTTGACCCGGATATCAAATTTGGCGAGCTCCGCTGCCGCCATTTTTGAAAGGTGCAGCACGCCCACTTTTGCGACGGCATAAGCCGACGGCGAATATCCCGCGCCGAGCGCGGCAATGCTGGCCGTGTTGACAATCGAAGCACCCTTGCGCCCCTTCATATGCGGTACGGCATAGCGGATCCCCATTGCGACCGAGCGCAACAGCAGGTCCATCGTCTTGTCCCAGCCTTCGGGTTCGATTTCGTCAATTGGCGCGCGATCACCCGCAGCGCCCGCGTTGTTGAAGACGATATCGATGCCGCCGGTCTTCTCGGCCGCGAAATCCATCAATGCCTTGATATCATCGACATTACAGACGTCGGTGTGTTTGAAGAATATCTTTCCGTTGGAGGTTGCTGCGAGCTCGCTGCCGCCCTCTTCATCGATATCGGCAGCGATTACGGTCGCACCTTCTTCAGCCAACCGAAGGCAGGTGGCCTTGCCAATGCCCGATGCAGCCCCGGTGACGACAGCCGTCTTCCCAGCGAATCTCATATTCCTCTCCTCATCCCGACTCTCTCGCCGCTATCCTGTCCGCTTAAAAAGGCGCGGTCAACGGGCGCAAAAATGCCGTTACGGAAAGCGCGCCTCACAAGTTGACGCTTGCGTAAAGTGCACAAAGAGACATAGTGATTCGGCACTTTTTAGGAGAATCCCGATGAGCGAGCTGGAGGCATTCCGGACGGAAATCAGGGCGTGGATAGAGGCAAACTGCCCGCCCGAAATGAAAACCCCGATCAAAAGCGACGACGACACCTGCTGGGGCGGTCGTAACTTCGTTTTCCAAAGCGAAGCGCAAAAACAATGGATGGAGCGCTGCGCAGCGGCAGGCCTTACCGTGCCCGATTGGCCAAAGGATTATGGCGGCGCAGGACTGTCGCCAGCCGAGACCAAAATTTTCCGTCAGGAAATGGCACGCGCCGGCGCACGTTCGCCGCTCAACAGCTTTGGCATCTGGATGCTTGGCCCCGCATTGCTCAAATTCGGCACCGAAGAGCAGAAGCGCCATTACCTGCCGCAGATCGCGCGCGGCGAAATCCGCTGGTGTCAGGGCTATTCAGAACCGGGATCAGGTTCGGATCTCGTTTCGCTGCAGACCTTTGGCGAAGACAAGGGTGATCATTGGGTGGTCAACGGCCAGAAAATCTGGACCAGCTATGCCGACAAGGCCGACTGGATCTTCTGCCTTGTCCGCACCGACAAGGAAAACAAATATCAGGGCATCAGCTTCCTGCTGTTCGATATGACGACGCCGGGCGTTACCACCAAGCCGATCAAGCTGATTTCGGGTAACTCGCCCTTCTGCGAAACCTTCTTCGACAATGTTGTTGTGCCCAAGCATCAGATTGTCGGCGAACTCAACCGTGGTTGGGATGTCGCCAAATATCTGCTCGGCCATGAGCGTGAGATGATTTCGGGCATGGGCGGCGATGGCGGCACAGCCTCGCTTGGCGGCGGCTTCAAGGATGCGCTTGGCGATGAGCCCATATTGCGCGCGCAACTGGCGATGTTCGACGTCGAAAGCCTCGCCTTCCGCGCGCACAGCGAACGCTTCATGGACGAATGGAAAACGGGCACCGCGCATCCGGCCTATTCGAACTTGATGAAATATATCGGTACGGAACTGAACAAGAAGCGCCACGAACTGGTGATGGCCGCGGGTGGTTCGGACTATCTGGAATGGGAAAGCGAACGTTCGAATGGCGGCAAGCGCGCCCGCGACTGGCTGCGCACCAAAGCCAATTCGATCGAAGGCGGCACGAGCGAAGTCATGCTCAACGTCGTCGCAAAACGCATTCTCGACATGCCGGGAGCCTGACCAATGGCGATGACCTATAACGAAGACCAGTCGATGCTGCGCGATAGCGCACGCGACTTCATGAAAACCGAAGCCCCTGTCGCGCATCTGCGTAAATATCGGGACATGGATTGCAAGGATGGCTTCAGCCACGATCTGTGGAAGCAATTCTCCGAAATGGGCTTTACCGGCATTTTGATACCTGAGACCGATGGCGGCCTTGGCATGGGCCATGTCGAAGCCGGCATCGTGCTGGAAGAAATTGGACGCAACCTGTCGCCCTCGCCATTCCTTTCAACCTCGGTGGTCGCTGTCGAAGCGCTGAAGGCTGCAGACAAGGCAATGCGTGACCGC
>NZ_CALMSV010000095.1 GCF_937872355.1 uncultured Sphingorhabdus sp.
TTGTACAAGCCAATACCGATTTCGGTAAACCAACAGGACGCCTGTAATAACAAGCCCATGACCAATGGAAAGACAACGACCGCGTCACTTGCATAGCGGTCGGTCGCCAGAAAATGGATCAGTGGTTGAGAAAGCAAGGTGATAAACAGTACCGCCAAGCATATCCCGACAACAAATAGCTTCAACACCCAGTTAAAGGTTCGCGCGGCATCGGCTTGTTTGTGTAAGGAGAGCGAGAACGGACCCCATGCGGTCTGAAAGGCGCTAACCAGCAACGCAATCAACATTGCCATCTTTGTTGCGGCGGCATACAGTCCCATCGCCTCAGCACCCAGCAAACTATTTATCAAGGTGCGCTCTAGCGTGGGGGAAAATGCCCCAGCTAGGCATATCACCCCGTAAGGCAAGGCAAACGGCAGCATCTCGCGCAAACGCTGAAAATCCTTGGGGCGTGCCAGCCAACCCCGCACAAAGAAAAGACCCAATGCAGCAAATACGACACTGGTCGCAAACCCGACCCATAAAACCCCTGCAATACTTGCATCAAAATACAGAACCGCGACCACCAACAATGCGGCATGCACCCCCGTGAAACCGAGCGACATGGTGAGAAAGCGCGAACGGGCAAAGGTCCACTTCAACAAATTTTGCGAGAAATTGATGATGAGCAAAAAAGGAAGTTGTGCGAGGATGATCTTAAACAACAATACACGATCAGTCGCTGCAATCAAAATTTGGGTCAGCCTGCCAGCAGAAAACCATAAGACGGGAACAAAGAGTGTCAATCCGAACAATTGAAACACCAAGGATTGTGAAATTAACTGGCGGCGATCTTCAATGCTCTCATATTCATAAAAATAACGCGCAACCGCAGAGTCTTGGCCAAATACAAAAAAAATTGCACCCAAACTCGCCAAGGCCAGAAAGTAATCAAGCACCCCATATTCGGCGACGGAGAAGTGCCGTGCCAAGAGTGGGAAAGTGATAAGGGCAAATGCCTTGCTCAGTGCAGCCGCACCTCCGTATAGGATGGAATCTTTTAGCAGGAAGGACAGGCGGCCACGCAGGGATAATATGACCGGAGTTGGGGTTGTGCTCAATTAATGCTTCACTAGATGACTTAACTTTAGCTTTATAACAAGCTCAGCCACTGCTTGGCTAAACTGATACCGTTATATTGATCAAACCATTGCTTCGCAGATTGTCCAATCTGTTGTCTTTTTTCGCCGTCGTCAGCCATTTCTAATAAATGGTGAAGGATATCCTCCCGCCTACGGACAGGCAGCATGGCCGGTGCCGGGTATCCATAGAGTTGCTCGAACTCGCCCGCATCGAAATTGAAGCCTTGTAAGAGCGGCTTTCCGCTGGCAAATGCCTCCCAGCCTGTTCCGCCCCAAATGATCCGTGGTAAGTCGTAAAACTCGCCAACACCGATCGAAACCCGCGAAAGCAACCACATCAGCTCTTTACGGAACATTTTGGGCAGCCAATGAACATTGGCATCTATTCCCAGCTCTTTCACTAGCTGCTTGGTAGCAGTAATGTCTGGGCCATACTCGACGATCAAGAGAACAGGCTTAAGATGCGACCGATTCGCACAAAAATCGGCAAAGGCATATAGCAACCAATCATTATTTTTATTTTCTTTTATCCACGCCTTGTTTGAATAGTGACCAGGATTTCGCCATAACAAGCGAGAGTGCTGCAAAATTGTGAATTTTGAATTCGCGATAACAGCCCATGCATTTTCCAAGGGCTTACTGGGTGGATTCTTCGGAAGCTTTTCTTTGTTATATACCATAGGAATCGCAAGCTTGTGTGGCTGAACGCCTATGCTGGTTAGGACGTCATGCGTCAAACCCATCTCATAATTAATCACATTTTTCGATGCGCAAATCCCGCTCTCTTGTAGTCGCGAAATTTTATTTATAATTATTTTGTTGACGCCAAAAAAACCTTTGTCACGCACAACGAATGTGCCAGCTCGGAAAAACTCGACTCCGGTCGAGTATGGATAAAAAATATCTAAGGAAAATCCGGCTCTACCCAAAACTGCAGGCGATATACCAGAAGCAATGATCTTGTCATAGCCACCATAAGTCGCAGCAATCTCACGCTTCGAAATTGGTTTAACCCATGCTTCTGATTTGCCTAGCCAAGCCATTAGGCGAGAACGTAAAGCCAATATCCACGATAGCGGAAAATCAAATGCGGCGACTGGCGCATTAGGAATCTCAGTTTGATGAATGTAAGGTGCCCATTTCTCAATATCCCAGGTATCCGCTTCAGGCTTGAAGTGACTTAACGTGCCTTGGCCGTCATTTTTGTAGAGCAACAGATGTGCATCAACCCCGAGATCACGAAAATATCGCATCAACGCGAAGTTGTTGTTATTCATGTTCCCAATCAAGCCGATCTTCATTCTAAGACTACCTGCAATTTGCCCGCCTCTGGAAAATTCACCAACACCCCCATCCCCTTCTTCTGAAACACCACCATGCTTCCCAAAGCCACAGCAGAGGCGTGGGACTGCTTCACGACCTGACGGATATGTTCCAACGACCCTGCCCCACCATGCGCAATGACGGGGATGGATACGGCATCAGTTACGCGCTTGACAAGGTCCAGGTCGAAGCCATCCCAGGTGCCTTCCCTATCCATGGCGGTAAGTAGAATCTCACCGGCCCCCATTTGTTCAACTTCCTTGGCCCATGCCACTGGATCGCGGCGGGTGTTTTGCTTGCCGCTCAGGGTACGCACGGTCTGGCCGCCGAAGAGGCCTTTGCGCACATCGATCGAGACAATGACCGCCCGGCT
>NZ_CALMSV010000096.1 GCF_937872355.1 uncultured Sphingorhabdus sp.
GACTACGCGCTGATGATCGCTGTCATAGCCGCGGTGCGTCGCGAGGTCGAAGGCGACCGACAGGCCCTTCTGTCCTGCCGCAAGGTTGCGACGGTAGAATGCGTTCGATTCCTCTGCGGTCGAGAAGCCCGCATATTGGCGGATGGTCCAGGGACGACCGGCATACATTGATGCGCGGACGCCGCGAGCGAAGGGTGCAAAACCTGGCAGGCCCGGATCGGCCGTCACATCTTCGGCCGTGTAGAGCGGTTTGACATCAATACCTTCAGGCGTGTGCCAGGTCAGGTCCTTGCCTTTGACCTCTTTTGCGGCGGCGGTCTGCCAATCAGATAGGCTGTTCTTACTCATCTCTACACCATTCAAGTTGCGGCGCTGGGCCGGGCGGAAACGCGCGCATGCCATGCGCGCAAGGAAACAAGGTCTTCTGACATGGCTATGCCGATAAACCCGACAAAATCGACCGTGGTCAGAAGCAAAATGTCGGCAATCGTATAATGATCGGCGGCGAGAAACTCGCGGCCATGCAGCGCGCTATCGAAGAAGCGGAGCGCTTCTTCCACGCGCGGCCGGTTGGATTCACCCCATTCGGTGTTTCGACCTGGCAGCCTTGCGGTGAATGGGTGGGTATGCACCCAAACCGCGCCCACCGGAGGCATCAGGATCATTTCGACCCGGCGGCTCCACATTTCGATAAGCGCCTGCTCGCGAGGATCGCGCCCGAACAAGGCAGGTTCCGGATGCAGCCCTTCCAGATAGCGGCAGATGGCGACGCTTTCGGAAATCACCGTGCCGTCGTCCAGTTGCAGCGCAGGGGTTTGCCCGCGCGGGTTCAACGCCAGAAATTCGTCCGACTTATGCTCACGATCAGGAATAGAGAGATCACGCGTCGGTAGCGTGATCCCCTTCTCCGCCGCAAAGATGCGGACCCGGCGCGGATTAGGCGCCGGATTCGGGCTGTTGAAAAATAGCATTACTTGCCCTTGAACTCCGCTTTACGCTTTTGCAGGAAGGCAAGGCCGCCTTCACGCGCATCTTCGCTGGCGCCTGCGACACGCTGTCCCTCAGCCTCTGCGAGCAATACCTGCGACAGATTGCCGTCGAGCGCGGTCTGGATATTGGCCTTCATGGTTGAATAGGAAACGGTCGGCCCTTGCGACAGCCGTGTGGCCAAAGCCAGCGCTTCATCCATCAAAGCTGCATCATCGACAGCCTTGTAGATCAGACCCCAATCTTCAGCCTGCTCTGCACCGATCTTTTCGCCTAGCATCATCATGCGGGTAGCGCGAGCGCGGCCAATCGCGCGCGCGAGCAGCCAGGTAGAGCCACCATCGGGCACAAGACCGATGTTGACGAATGCCTGCAGGAAATAGGCGCTCTTAGCTGCGAGCACGAAATCGCCGGCAAGCGCGATAGAGCACCCAACACCTGCAGCAGCGCCGTTTACGGCTGTGATGACAGGAACCGGGCAGCGCAGGATTTGCGTGATCAACGGGTTATAGTAGTTCTGCAGTGCACGGTGGCTGCCGCCCTTTTGCTGGATGGGACTGACTTCACCTCGCGCGGCAAGGTCGGCACCCGAGCAGAAACCCTTGCCTGCACCGGTGATAAGCACAGCGCGCGCGCCGTCTAGATCGTAAAAGGCAGCGCCCAGTTCTTCTGCAAGCGGGATCGAAGCCGCGTTCAGGCGATCGGGGCGGTTCAGCGTGATAACCAGAACGTCGCCTTTGCGTTCGGTTAGAATGGTTTCGTAAGTCATGATCTCTCCGTTTCCTCTCTCAAATTTCAATGCGCCTCTTTGGGCGTCTCCATAATCTCGGTCAGCACCCCACCCATGTCGCGCGGATGCACAAAGAAGATCAGCGTGCCGTGCGCGCCAATGCGCGGCTCGCCCAGCACGCGCTTGCCCATCGCCTCAAACTCGGCCTTGGCTTTGTGGATATCGGGCACTTCGTAACACATATGATGCTGCCCACCCTGCGGGTTCTTCTCAAGGAAACCCGCGATGCTGGTGTTGCCCGGCAGCGGCTCGATCAGCTCTATCTGCGTGCCATTGAGCGCGCCATCGGCTGCAGGTGTATCGACAAAGCAGACCTTCACGCCCTGATCGGGTAGGTCGAACGGCTCATGGATCTTCGTCGCACCCATGACGTCGCGGTAGAACACGATGCTGTCCGCTATTGAAGGCGTTGCGACGCCGATATGGTTTAGACGGCCCAGTTTCATATGATCCTCATTTCAGTGCAACGAAACCGAGAAGTGTACCCAAAAGCAGACCGCCAGAAATCAGCAGCACGATAAAGGTAATCGACATGTGAAACCAGAACTGCACGGGCTCGTCTTTTCGCTGGGCTGGGTAGCAATATTTACGATTTATCGTTCCGGCTTTTATTCCGCGCCGAAGGTCAGCAATGGCTAACGCCACACCTAGTGCGAACAATATCGATAGATAAACTTGGCTCATAACGGAATGTTATCGTGCTTCTTCCACGGGTTCTCCAACTGCTTGTTGCGCAGTTTGCGGAGGCCCAGCGCGATACGGCGGCGCGTGGAATGCGGGTGGATGACTTCGTCGATAAAGCCCTTGCTCGCGGCAACGAAGGGGTTGGCGAAGCGGTCTTCATATTCCTTGGTGCGCTCGGCAATTTTTTCGGGGTCGCCAATGTCGCTGCGGAAGATGATTTCCACCGCGCCCTTCGCACCCATCACCGCGATTTCGGCGGTGGGCCAGGCATAGTTCAAATCGCCGCGCAGATGCTTTGACGCCATCACGTCGTACGCGCCGCCATAGGCCTTGCGGGTGATAACGGTGATTTTCGGCACAGTCGCCTCGGCATAGGCGAAGAGCAGCTTCGCGCCGTGCTTGATGATGCCATTATATTCCTGCGCGGTGCCGGGCAGAAAGCCGGGCACGTCGACAAAGGTGATGATCGGAATTTCGAATGCATCGCAGAAGCGGACAAAACGCCCTGCCTTACGGCTGCTGTTGATATCGAGCACGCCGGCCAGCACCATCGGCTGGTTGGCAACGATGCCGACGGTGCGGCCTTCGACGCGGCCGAAACCGATCACGATATTGCCCGCATGCCCCGGCTGCACCTCGAAGAATTCGCCTTCGTCGACAACCTTGGCGATCAGTTCCTTCATGTCATAAGGCTGGTTCGCATTGGGCGGGATTAGCGTATCGAGGCTGTTCTCAATGCGATCCCACGGATCGTTGGTCGGCCGCTCGGGAACGCCGCTGCGGTTATTTTCGGGCAGATAGTCGAAGAAATCGCGCACCGCGAGGAGCGCCTCGATGTCATTTTCAAACGCATTGTCGGCGACGCCTGACTTGGTGGTGTGGGTGGTTGCTCCGCCCAGCTCTTCTTGCGTGACAACTTCGTTGGTCACCGTCTTCACCACATCGGGGCCGGTGACGAACATATAGCTGCTGTCTTTGACCATGAAGATGAAGTCGGTCATCGCAGGGCTGTACACCGCACCGCCTGCGCAGGGGCCCATGATCAGGCTGATCTGCGGTATCACACCCGAGGCAAGCGTGTTGCGCTGAAACACCTCGGCATAGCCGCCGAGTGAAGCCACGCCTTCCTGAATGCGCGCACCGCCGCTGTCGTTGAGGCCGATGACGGGAGCGCCGACCTTCATCGCCATATCCATCACCTTGCACATTTTCTGCGCAAAGCGTTCGGACAGCGAACCGCCGAAGACGGTGAAATCCTGACTGAAGACATAGACGAGGCGGCCGTTGATCGTGCCGCTGCCGGTGACCACGCCGTCGCCGGGGATCTTCTGTTCTTCCATGCCGAAATCGGTGCAGTTATGCTCGACATACATGTCGATCTCTTCAAAACTGCCTTCATCGAGCAAAATATCCAACCGCTCCCGTGCAGTCAGGCGGCCCTTGGCATGCTGCGCATCGATGCGCTTCTGCCCCCCACCCAACATGGCTTGCGCGCGACGCTTCTCCATTTCGGCAATATTTGCGGACATATGCTCCCCCGAAAATTCAGCAAAGATGTTGCACAACCCGAATTTGGCGGGCTTGTCCAATGTGAAATTGCAAAGTTGCAAAGTCTTACTTTGCAAAGTAGTAAAGCGCCTGCAATCTGGAGGCCGGCCATGTCTAAGCGCAGGATTTTCGCGGGTGAAAAACTAAAGGCGTTGCGTGCCGAACGCGGTCTTCGACAAGCGGAAATGGCCGAACGGCTCGGCATTTCTGTATCCTACCTCTCGCAGATCGAGCATGATGATCGCCCACTGACCCCTGCCCTGCTCGAAACGCTGGCGCGCAACTTCCCGCTCGACTGGGATGTCGATGAGGACGATGCTGCTACGCGCCGATTTGCAGCATTACGCGAAGCCGCCGCTGACCCGCTGTTTTCCAATCCGCTTTCGCCGGACCAGTTGGCCCGTATCGCTGAGCAGCAGCCCGCATTGGCGGACCAGTTTGTGGTCTTACATCAAGCTTATCTCCACGCAGGGCAGAGGCTTCAAATAGTTGATGAGGCGCTTTCCAGCGACAATGCCGGTGGATCGCGCCTGCCATGGGAAGAAGTGCGCGACTGGTTCCACAATTCGGGCAATTATGTCGACGTCCTCGACCGCGCCGCCGAAGCACTGGGAGACAAGCTTCGTGGCGCGCAGCTGACACCAGCGATCGAAGGTCTCGAACTTTATCTGCGCAACGCTCTGTCGATCTCCTTGCTCTACTCGCACAATGCAGGCCTGCGCGATTTCGACCCGCAAATGGGGCATCTGGTGATTGACCAAAGCCAGCCTGCCGAAAGCCGTCGTTTCCAACTGGCTCACCAATTGGCCGCAATGGCTTTGCGCGACGAAATCAGCCAGGTGGTCGAAGGCGCAAAGCTCCGCACCCCCGCCTCGCGCCAATTGCTCTCCATCGGCCTTGCCAATTATGCCGCAGGGGCGATCCTCATGCCGTATCGCCGCTTCCGTGAAGAGGCGCGCGCTGTGCGGCATGATATTGATCGCTTGTGCCAAGCCTTCAATGTCAGTTTCGAACAGGCCTGCCACCGGCTGTCCACGCTCCAGCGCCCCAATGCGCGTGGCGTGCCCTTCTTTTTCTGCCGCGTCGATATGGCGGGCAATATCACCAAAAGGCACAGTGCCACGCGTCTACAATTCGCGCGTTTTGGCGGCGCCTGTCCTTTGTGGATCGTGCACGAAGCCGTAGCTATTCCCGACCGCATTTTAGTCCAGCTGGCCGAAACACCCGATGGCGTTCGCTATGTCTCAATGGCCAAAGGATTGGTCAAGCCGTCCGGAATTTATGCCCGAGCGCCCCGCCGCTAGGCCGTCGCGCTGGGTTGTGAAACCGACCATGCGCGCGAGTTCATTTATGCGGACGGGCTGGACCTCCCCGGACGCAATGCCACCCAGATCGGCATCAGCTGCCGCCTCTGCCCCCGCCCCGATTGCGATCAACGCGCCTTCCCGCCGAGCGACCGCGAAATCATCGTCGACCCAGACCGCCGCAGCGTTGTGCCTTACCGGATCGGCTAGGTCTTCACCAAACCCAGACGGATCATGTCGCGCGCGGTATCTAGGATGCTCTCCTTGGGGTCGCGTGTCTGCCAGCCCAGCACATCTTTCGCATGCTGCGCCGATGTATCGCGGACATTGTCCAGTTCGCCCACCACCTGACGGATTACCGGGTCAAACAAGGCTGATAGCCGGACAAGGAAATTGGGCAATTTGCGCGAAGGCACTTTCTTGCCGTCTGGCCCCAGCCCTTCTTTGAGGATTTCGCAGATTTCGCGCATCCACAAGATAGGCCCTGCAGCAACAAACCGCTCCCCCGCCATATTCGGGGCAGTCAAGCAACGAACATGCAGGCCGGCCACATCACGCACATCGACTACCGAGAAACCTAAATTGGGAATTCCCGGCAATGAACCGTCGAGCAGCTTTTTGATCGATTCAAGCGATGTCGAAAAGTCTGCGGCCAATAAAGGCCCCAGCACCAGCGACGGGTTGACGGTCACATATTCCATGTCGGGCGCATTCGCCGCAACCCAATCGCGCGCAGCCCTTTCGGCAATCGTCTTGGATTTCACATAGGCATAGGCGTCGGGGCTGTTGACGTTAGTCCAATCAGCCTCGGTAAAATGCTGTTTTGCTTTGCCATGCCCGTAGGCAATCGCCGCGACCGACGACGTCATCACAAAGCGCTTTATCCCCGCTGCATGTGCAAAACGCAGCGCGCGCAATGCCCCTTCGCGCGCGGGAACGATCAGCTCGTCATCGCTCTTTGGCGCATTGGATGGCAGCGGGGAGGCAACATGCGCGACATGGGAACATCCGGCCATAGCTTCGGCCCAACCTTCGTCGCTCATCAGGTCTGCGGCAAAGAACTTAAGCTTGCTGTTATCAACATTCAGCCAGCCCCGCACCTCGGCTTCGCGGCCCAAATTGCGGATGCTGGTGTTGACTGTCCAGCCCTCTGCAATCAGCTGACGGATAAGGAAGCCAGCGATATAACCGCTGCCGCCCGATACAAAAACCTGTCCTGCCATGCCTATTCTCCTCTTGGCGGAGAATTAGCAGTAAGGTTGCAATTCGCAACCAGTCTTATTTCAACAGGACAAGCTCTTCGGCCATGCTGGGATGCAGGGCAACGGTATCGTCAAAGGCCTGTTTGGTAAGGCCTGCCTTCACCGCGATTGCTGCCGCCTGCAGGATTTCGGCACTGTCCGGCCCGATTAAATGCAGCCCAACGACCTTGTCGCTCTCTCCATCGACGATCATCTTGTAGAGCGCACGTTCATTGCGATCAGCGAGGACATTTTTCATCGCGCGGAAATCGCTCTTGTACACCCTGACGTCGCTGAGCTGCGTTCGCGCATCATCTTCGGTCAGACCCACACCAGCGATCGGCGGATTGGAGAACACCGCGGTCGGAATCGCGCCATAATCGATGGTGCGCGGATTGTTTCCGAAAACCGTATCGGCAAAGGCATGGCCTTCGCGGATGGCGACAGGCGTCAACTGAACGCGATTGGTAACGTCGCCGACCGCATAGATGCCAGGAACATTGGTGCGGTTATATTCGTCGACAATCACCGCTCCATCCTTGTCGAGAGCCACGCCGACGCCCTCAAGGCCCAGATCTTTCGTCTTGGGTACGCGTCCGATTGCGAAAAGCACCAGATCAGCTTCAACGTCACTGCCGTCGCCACTCTCAACGAGCAACGAGCCATCTGCTTGTTTGCGGATTGCCGGACATTTGAAGTTGAACCGGATATCGATGCCCTTTTCACGGCTGATGCCGACAAGCTTCTCGACGATTTCCTGATCATAGCTGCGCAGCATCTTGTCGCCGCGCGTTACCAGAGTGACTTCCACGCCAAGTTCATTGAAGATGCCGGCAAATTCATTGGCGATATATCCCGCCCCGGCAATGACCGCGCGCTTGGGCAGTTTATCCAGGTGGAAAACTTCGTTCGAAGTGATGCCATATTCCGCACCCGGTATATCCGGGATCGAGGGCCACGCGCCGGTCGCGATCAGAATATTGGCCGCGCTGACCTCGGTGCCATCCGCCAGGCGGATCAAGTTGGGGCCGGCAATTACCGCGCGCTGGCGGAATATATCCACCTTCGCATTGCCCAGCGTCTGGCCATACAGCCCTTCGAGCCGGTCCACTTCCGACGCGACATTATCGCGCAGGGTTGGCCAATCGAAAGTTGCACCTTTGGTGTTCCAGCCAAAACGCGCAGCATCGGCCAAGTCTTCTGCAAAGTGGGAGCCGTATACGAGCAGTTTCTTGGGAACGCAGCCCCGGATTACGCAAGTTCCGCCGACGCGATACTCCTCCGCCACCGCCACGCGTGCACCATGTGACGAAGCTATGCGTGCTGCGCGGACTCCACCGGAGCCTGCGCCGATCACAAACAGGTCAAAATCAAATGCCATATCTTATTCCTTTGCCCGCCAGATGGCGATGCCTTGGCCGAAATGCCAATCGAAAATGCTGTTCATTGATAAAGCGCAGATTGTTACAAACCGGCGGCGGCAATTAACGCGCTGGTCGAGGGGTCAAAACCCGCTGGTCCATTTTCGGATATTCCGCGGGCGATTTCCTTGCCCAATTCCACCCCGAATTGGTCAAATGGATTGATCCCGAGCAACACAGCATTGGCAAAGGTGCGGTGTTCATAAAAAGCAATTAATGCGCCAACCGCCGACGGCGTGACGTCATCCATCAGTATAGTGGTCGAAGGTCGGTCCCCAACATAATTACGCGCCTGATCCGCACTGGCCCTACCCCGCATCAACGCTGCCCCTTGGGCGAAACAGTTGATGAGTAGCGTTTCGTGATGGGCCGGATCGAAATCATGACCGGGGGTCTTGCTGGCAATGAATTCGACTGGGATGGTGTGTGTCCCTTGATGCAGCAATTGAAACACCGCGTGCTGTGCATCTGTCCCCACCCCGCCCCAGGTCACAGGAGCGCTTACCCGCCCCAAAGGTTGTCCCTCCGCAGTAACTGACTTGCCGTTGGATTCCATCTCAAGCTGCTGCAGATAATCCGGTAACAAGCGCAAGCGCTCGTCATAAGCAAACACCGCACGTGTCTGGCATTTACGGACCTGAGCATAATAAAGATCAACAAAAGCAGCTATCACCGGCGCGTTTGCCGCCAAATGTGCGGTTTTGAAATGGCGATCCATCTCAGCGGCGCCCTCAAGCAATTCCTCAAACGCAGCCCAGCCCAAGGCTGCAGCGACAGGAAAGCCGATGGAGCACCAAAGTGAATATCGTCCGCCCACGCTTTCGGCGAAGGGCAGAATGCGGCTATGGTCGACGCCCCATTCCACTGCTTTCTCGGGCGCCGCCGTTAGCGCAATGACCTGACCATAAGGGTCTTCAACCCCGCCATCGCGCAGCCATTCCAAAGCGCTTTCGGCGTTCATCAGCGTCTCGGTTGTCGTGAAGGTCTTAGAGGCCACAGCAACGAGCGTTGCGGCAGGGTCCATATCCTTGACAGCCTCGGCCAATGCGGTTGCGTCGACGTTTGACACGACTTTGGTGTCGAACCGCAATCCATCGCGACCCAGTGCGTCAATCAACAGTTTCGGGCCAAGAGCGGACCCTCCAATGCCAATATGGAGGATGTGCTTGATGTCGCCAAATGCCCCGGCCTCAATCACTTCGATCAAACCGCGCATCCGGTTTTGCAACGCCTTTGCCTGCGCGACATCGTCCACCGAACCACTACCACGCTCGGCTATATGGGTTGCAGATCGTCCTTCCGTAGGGTTGACGACGGCGCCCGAAAACAGATGATCGCGTGCACCATCGAGATCCATCTTGGCTGCCAGTACAGAAAATGCCGCAATCAAGCCGGCGTCGAGATGCGTCTTGGAAAAATCAAACCGCAAACCCGATTGCGAAATCGTCATTCCATCGACGCGCTGCGTATCCTCATCGAACAAAGCTTCCAGCTTCTTGGCGGGCATGTTTTCGATTGCGGCCCAAATATTGGCAGTCATGGCATTTCCTTGGCAGGGAGAATCTCGGCACTGGCCAATAGCGCGGACGCTCATTAGAAGGCCAGAGCCGTATGGCGCCAAAACCATGAAATCGAATGTCGGGGCATCACAATTGACTGAAACCACCCAAACCGAAACGGCCGGTGTTGAGAAAAACAGCGCTTCCGAATGGCGCGAATATGGATTGTTCCTGCTAAAACTGGCTGCGATCGTATTGATATTCCGCAGTTTCATCTTTGCGCCGTTTAATATTCCTTCGGAATCTATGCACCCACGACTGCTGATAGGTGACTATCTGTTGGTTTCGAAATGGCCCTATGGTATTTCGCGATACAGTTTCCCGCTGTCGCCTCCTTTGTTCGAGGGTCGGATTTTCGGAAGCCTGCCCGAACGCGGCGATGTTGTAGTGGTACGTGCACCGGGAGACGCCAATGTCGACTATATCAAGCGGGTGATCGGCCTGCCGGGCGATGTTGTGCAAATGCGCGCCGGAACGCTGGAAATTAATGGCAAGCCAGTAAAGAAGATCCGCGTCAGCGATTTTGTGACGCCCGTGACGCAGGGGATGCGCGATGCGGCAGCCCTGGAAGGGACTGAATTTCCCTGCTGGAAACCGCAATATGAAGAGCCCGCCAAGGGCGGCGGCACGCAATGCCGTTATCCGCAATTTCGCGAAACATTGCCCGAAGGAAAAAGTTATCTCTCGCTCGACATCGAACCTTATCAAAAAGGCGACGACACCGAAGCCAAGATGGTGCCAGAAGGCCAATTGTTACTGATGGGCGATAATCGCGATCGCAGCGCCGACAGCCGCTATCCGGCAGATGGCGTTTGGATCGGGCTGGTTCCGACCGAAAACCTTGTTGGCCGTGCGCAGTTTGTGGTGTTTTCGACAGACGGTTCAGCTCGTTGGTTGTTACCCTGGACCTGGTTTTCGGCAGCCCGCTGGAACCGCATCGGCGAAGGTTTCTGACCTTGTCCGATCTTACACAATGGCTTGAAGAAGTTATCGGCGTAGCGCCGACCGACCCGAAACTGTTCGAACAAGCCCTGACGCATGGCAGCACCGGCGAAGCGCATTACCAGCGGCTCGAATTTCTGGGCGACCGCGTTCTCGGGTTGGTCGCGGCTTCGATGCTGTTCCAGCGCTTCCCCGAAGAACCGGAAGGGCGGCTTTCGCATCGGCTGAATGCGCTGGTATCAGGAGCCACCTGTGCCGAAGTTGCACGCGAAATCGGCCTGCAGATGCATATGCGGCTCGGCAAGCAAGCGCGCGACGATGGCGCGAAAGAGAGCGATTATGTCCTGGGAGACATGGTCGAAGCGCTGATTGGGGCCATCTATCTAGATCTCGGCCTTGATAAAGCGCGCAGCTTTATCGAACGCTATTGGCGCCCGCTGCTCGAATCCGCAAAGGCGGCACCCAAGCATCCCAAATCTGCGCTGCAGGAATGGTGTGCCGCCAATAACCGCAAGGTTCCGGTTTATGAGGTGACTTCGAAGGAAGGCCCTCCGCATGCAATGCGTTTCGAAGTGACGGTGACGGTAAAAGGCTTCGATCCGGTTTCGGCAACCGCAAACAGCAAACAGGCCGCCGAAACTGCGGCCGCAAAGGCGTTTCTGGAGAAAAACACATGACGAAGCGCTGCGGCCATGTCGCCGTCATCGGCGCGCCCAATGCGGGCAAATCAACGCTTGTGAACGCGCTGGTCGGACAAAAGGTGGCAATTGTCAGCCCCAAGGCGCAGACAACGCGAACCCGCTTGATGGGTATTGCTATCGAGGGTGATGCTCAGATCATACTGGTCGATACCCCTGGCATTTTTGCACCTAACCGACGGCTCGATCGTGCGATGGTGGCTGCAGCATGGGAAGGCGCTTCCGATGCAGATCTGATTTTGGCGGTGGTCGATGGGCGGACCGGAGCTGGCCCCAAGGTTGAAAAGATCATCGAAGGATTGGTCAATCGACCGGAACGCAAATGGCTGATCCTCAACAAGGTCGACATTGCGGCCAAGGAAAAGCTGCTGGCATTGACCGAAAAACTTTTGAATCTGTGTGCGTTCGAGCAAGTCTATTATATCAGCGCCGCGACCTCGGACGGCTTGGCGGAACTGAAAGCCGCGATTGGCGCGGCGATGCCGGAAAGCGAATGGCACTTCCCTGAAGACCAGGTTTCCGATGCGTCTGAACGCATGGCCGCGGCTGAAATCACCCGCGAGCAGCTTTACCTGCAATTGCATGACGAACTGCCTTATGCGAGCACCGTTGAAACCGAAAAATATTCGGAAAGGCCTGACGGCAGTGTCGAGATTTATCAGCAGATCTTCGTCGAACGCGAAAGTCAGCGCGCGATTGTTCTCGGCAAGGGCGGCAGCCGGATCAAGGCGATTGGCGCCGCCGCGCGTAAGGAGATTTCCGACCTGATGGGTGTCCCCGTCCATCTTTACCTCCACATAAAAGTGAAGGCCGGGTGGGACGAGGATCGCTCGGTTTACCGCGACATGGGGCTGGACTGGGTGGAATAGCCCCGCGACGCCCTGGCACAGGCCGGGGCAGAAGCGGGCTTACTTGGCTTTCTTTTTAGGTGCAGCCTTTTTGGCAGGGGCTTTCTTTGCGGGCGCCTTCTTCTTCGCCTTGCCCTTCGCTGGTCCCTTGGCCGCACGTTCGTCAATCAACTGCGCGGCTTCCTCCAGCGTTAGCTGGTCGGGCGCAATTGTCTTTGGCAGCGTCGCATTGGTCGTACCGTCGGTGACATAATTGCCGTAACGGCCTTCCATCAGCTTGATTTCGGCTTCCGTACGCGGGTGATTTCCCAATATTTTCAGAGGTTCGCGCGAACCACCGTTACGCGACCGGCCATTGCCATTTGCCGCTTCGGCAAGCTTGACGACGGCTGCATTCATACCGGTTTCGAAGACTTCGGCAGTTGACTGCAAACGGGCATATTTGCCCTGATGCGCGAGATAGGGGCCGTAGCGTCCAATGCTGGCGGTAACAGGTTCCCCGCTTTCGGGATGCGTGCCTATGGTGCGCGGAAGCGACAGCAGTTTGACCGCCCAATCGAGCCCGAAATCTTCAGAAGGAATATCCTTGGGGATAGACGCGCGCGCCGATTCCTTCCCCTCACCCATTTCGACATAGGGGCCGAAGCGTCCGGACTTTTTACTGATCTCCAGCCCGGTTTCCGGATGTTTTCCAAGCACTTCAGGTCCATCTGACGTCATGCCGTCAGCACCCCCGGGTTGCGCGAATTTGCGAGTGAATTTGCACTCGGGATAATTTGAGCAGGCGACAAAGGCGCCAAATCGTCCGCCGCGCAGTGCCAGCTTTCCGTCGCCGCATTTGGGGCAGATGCGCGGGTCAGTGCCGTCCTCGCGCTCGGGGAAGAGATAGGGGGCCAGGAATTTGTCGAGTTCAGCTGTGATGTCCGAAGGCTTCTGCTCCATCACTTCGGCGGTTTTCGGCTTGAAATCGCGCCAGAAGGCCTCAAGTACACGTTGCCAATTGGCATCACCCGCGCTGATCTCGTCAAGCTGGTCTTCAAGACCTGCCGTGAAATCATAGGCGACGTAACGCTCGAAGAACCGTTCGAGAAATGCTGTTAAAAGTCGCCCCGACTCCTCTGCAAAGAAACGATTTTTTTCAACGCGAACATAGGATCGATCTTTCAGGACCTGAATGGTCGAGGCGTAGGTCGATGGGCGACCAATCCCCAATTCTTCCAACCGTTTGACGAGACTTGCTTCCGAATAGCGCGGTGGCGGCTGGGTGAAATGCTGGGTCTTTTCGACCGACTTCTTCGCTGGCACATCACCTTTTTCGAGAGCAGGCAGCAATGCACCATTTTCGTCGTCCTTGTCGTCGATACCTTCCTCGTAAAGTGCCAAGAAACCGGGGAATTTCACGACCTGACCGGTAGCACGCAACCCGATCTGGCCCGTACCATCAAGCATATCGACCGTGGTACGCTCCATCCGAGCCGACGCCATCTGACTCGCGAGCGCGCGCTTATAAATCAGGTCATACAGCTTGGCATGATCGCCTGATCCCACCTTCTCCTTACCAAAATCGGTGGGGCGAATGGCTTCGTGCGCTTCCTGTGCGTTCTTGGCCTTGGTCTGGTAAACCCGCGGCTTATCCGGCAGATATCCCGCATCATAGCGGTTGGCGATAGCGCCGCGCGCGGCCGAAATCGCGCTATGATCCATCTGCACGCCGTCGGTACGCATATAGGTGATTGCGCCATCTTCGTAGAGATTTTGCGCGATCCGCATTGTGTGGCTGGCCGAAAAGCCCAGCTTTCTCGCAGCTTCCTGCTGCAAGGTCGAGGTAGTGAATGGCGGCTGCGGATTGCGCGTAACAGGCTTGGTTTCGACGCTGTCGACGCTGAAATGGCCAGCCTCGACCGCAGCACGCGCTTCCTCGGCGCTGCCTTCCATGCCGAGCGCCATTTTGTCGAGCTTTTCGCCTTTGTAGCGAACGAGGCGGGCGTCGAAACCCTGCCCCTTATGTTCCATCTTGGCGGTGACCGACCAATATTCTTGGGCGCGAAACGCTTCAATCTCGCGGTCACGTTCGACAATCAGGCGCAACGCCACCGATTGCACACGCCCTGCCGATTTCGCACCTGGCAGCTTGCGCCACAGCACCGGGGACAGCGTGAAGCCAACCAGATAGTCGAGCGCGCGGCGAGCCCGATAAGCGTCGATCAGATCATGGTCGAGTTCGCGCGGGTGCGCCATCGCCTCGGTTACCGCCGATTTGGTAATTGCGTTAAAGGTCACCCGCGAAACATTTTTGGGCAGCGCTTTCTTCTTTTCAAGCACCTCCTGAACATGCCAGCTGATCGCCTCGCCTTCGCGATCAGGGTCAGTCGCGAGGATGAGACCGTCAGCTTTTTTAGCTTCGTCGGCAATCGCCTTCAGCTGCTTGGCCTTGTCCGGGTAATTGTCCCAAAGCATAGCGAAGCCATTTTCGGGGTCGACCGATCCGTCCTTAGGCGGCAGGTCGCGGACATGGCCGTAGGATGCGAGAACCTTATATCCGGCCCCCAGATACTTCTCGATGGTCTTGGCTTTGGCGGGTGATTCGACGACAACTAACTTCATGGATTTATGATCTTTTCTCACACTCTCACGTACGCGCATAGATTGGCGGGGGGATTTTAGGGTCGTCAAGCTGCAAAAATCAGGCGGTCAGACGCACCCTTGCTCCGGCCCCGCGTTCGAGCCGGCCAGCCAGTTCAAGTTCGAGTAATACCATCTGAACCTGCGCCGATGGCATGCCGGACAGACGCACCAGTTCGTCTACTGCCGCGAAATTGGGACTGAGCAATTCGAAAATGGCATTGCGTTCGCCATCGCCAGCCTCTGCGATGAAATCGAATTGCGGCTGTGTCGATGGCTTGGATCGCACGCGCTGATCGAGCGGTGCGATCAGTTCTGCAATCTCGCTTGCATCCTGCACCAGCGTGGCACCGTCGCGGATAAGCTGGTTGCAGCCGCGCGAACGCGGGTCGAGTGGTGAGCCTGGAATAGCCATCACTTCCCTGCCCGCCTCACCTGCCAGCCTGGCCGTAATCAGCGAGCCTGATTTGGGAATTGCCTCAACCACCACAGTGCCTGCTGACAGTCCTGCGATGATACGGTTGCGATAGGGGAAGTGGCGCGCTCTGGGTTCTGTGCCCGGAGGCATTTCGGCGAGAAGAAGTCCCTCGGCAGCAACCCGTTCCTGCAACTCGGCATGCTCGGGCGGATACACGATGTCTATTCCGCCCGCGATAACAGCGATGGTCCCGGTTGCGAGAGCCCCCTGATGCGCTGCGGCATCGATCCCACGCGCCAAACCCGACGTCACGACAATGTCCCGCTGCCCTAACTCTTGCGCGATATTGCGCGCCATCCGGCAACCCGCAGCCGATGCATTGCGCGCACCGACCATCGCTACATTGATCTGGGAGGCAAGCGAAATGTTGCCCTTGTAGGTCAAAACCGGCGGTGCATTTTCCAATTCGCCGAGCAACGCGGGATAATCAGGATCGTCGATAAACAGATAATGCCCGCCTAACTGGCGCAGATGCTCGATTTCTCGATGGATTAGTTCGGGCCCTGCTGCTGTAAGCTTGCGACCACCTACACGAGCGGCGAGATCAGGCAGCGCTTCGAGCGCCTTACTTGCCGTCCCGAACCGCGCAATCAGCTGACGATAACTGATTGGTCCGACATTGGGCGAACGGATCAATCTCAGCCGGTCGAATATGTCGCTGTCGTCAACCGCCATTGCGGATTATTTCTGCCCGATGCGCGGTTCCATTCCCGCCATTAACCGTTGGATATTCTCCCGGTGCTTCCAGAAAATGATCAGGCTGCAAGCCACCAACGGAATGATAATTTCTACCAGCCCCAAAAATGCAGCAGCCAATGGCGCGACTGCCGCAGCGACAAGCCCGCCCAATGAGGAAATCCGCGAAGCGAGCAATACGCCTATCCACGCCACGCCATAAATGAGCCCCAATGGCCAATGCAGTCCAAAGAGGATCCCGGCATAGGTTGCAACGCCCTTGCCGCCCTTGAAACCCAGCCAAATCGGATACAGGTGTCCGAAAAAGGCGGCGACGGCAGCTATCACTTCACATCCGGGCAACAATTGCCGCGCGAGCAGAACTGCCGCGACTCCTTTCAGCAGATCAAGGAGCAGCGTGAGTGCCGCCAGCCCTTTGCGCCCGGTACGCAACACGTTGGTCGCACCGATATTGCCCGAGCCGATTTCGCGAATATCGCCTGCACCGCCAAATCGAGCCAGCAGCAAGCCAAAGGGTATCGACCCCAGCAAGTAGCCCAGCAAGGCTGCGCTTCCGATTTCCATCCAGCCTGTTGGCATGTCCGACTCCCTCTGTTGCCCAATGGTTATCGCCATACGGGGACACACTCAAGGCCGGTTGCCTCTGCTTCGACCCTTGTCTATCTGCGCGGCATGATTTCTCCCGACGCCCCGATACTGGTCTTTGATTCCGGCATAGGCGGACTGTCGGTTCTGGAGAAAATCCGCAAAACCCTGCCACAGGCGCCAATCGTCTATTCGGCGGACTATGCAGGGCTGCCTTATGGTGAAAAAAGCGAGATAGAGGTGGCAACGCGTGTTTGCGCGTTTCTTGGTCGCCTTTCGGAACGATATCGCCCCAGACTGGTGGTTATCGCCTGCAATACCGCTTCGACTATAGCATTGGCGCATGCACGGGCGGTGCTGGGTGTTCCGATTGTCGGCACCGTTCCAGCGATTAAACCGGCTGCCGAACAGACGCAAAGCGGTATAATCGGCCTGCTCGGCACGAAAGCAACCATCCGGCAAGCCTATGTCGACAAGCTTGAGGCCGAATATGCCGGGGGCAAAACTTTGCTGCGCCATGCCGCGCCGGAACTTGTCGCCGCAGCCGAGGCCAAATTGCGCGGAGAAACACCTGATCCAGCGATTTTCGCTGCTGCAATTGCGGGGCTTGCCGATCAGCCGCAGGGAAGCAAGATCGACCAAATCATTTTGGGCTGTACCCACTTTCCGCTGGTACAGGAAGAGTTGGCCATGGCATCCAGAGAGGCGGGACTTGACGCAAATATGGGCTTTGTCGACGGTTCGGACGGGATTGCGCGCCGGGTTTCTTTTTTGACTGATGGACAGTTATGGCCGGATAGTCCGGCTGAAGGGATATTCATCTCAACCGGGCCGGTCGAGCAGATCGAGACCTATCGTCCAGCGCTGGAACGGTACAATTTGACCCAGATCATGTCACTCTAATCGGATTATTGCGAATAGTTCGCGCTGGATTTCCGTTTTGACCCGCATTATTGGGCGGGCAACCAACAGGGCTTAGCTTGCCATGAACTACGACGAAATTTTCGACAAGGCTATCGATCGGCTTCACGCAGAGGGCCGCTACCGTGTTTTTATCGATATCCTGCGCAACAAAGGTAAATTCCCCAATGCGCGCTGCTTTGCCGGCCATAATGGCCCTAAGCCGATCACCGTCTGGTGTTCGAACGACTATCTTTGCATGGGCCAGCATCCCAAGGTGATCGCGGCGATGGAAGAGGCGCTGCACGATGTCGGCGCGGGTTCGGGCGGCACGCGCAATATCGGTGGCAACACGCACTACCATGTCGAACTTGAGGCTGAACTCGCCGATTTGCATGGCAAGGGCGCGGCTCTACTCTTCACCTCGGGCTATGTCTCGAACGAAGCGACGCTGGCGACGCTCGCCAAGATTTTGCCGGGATGCATCATCTATTCCGACGAACTCAACCACGCGTCGATGATTGCCGGCATCCGCAATTCGGGCTGCGAAAAGCGCGTCTGGCGGCACAATGATCTGGCGCATCTCGAAGAGCTACTTGCCAATGACGATCCGGCACTGCCCAAGCTGATCGCCTTTGAAAGCGTCTATTCGATGGACGGCGATATCGCACCGATTGCGGCAATCTGCGATCTGGCCGACAAATATAACGCCATCACCTATTGCGACGAAGTGCATGCTGTCGGCATGTATGGCGATCATGGCGGCGGCATTACCGAGCGCGACGAGGTTGCCGACCGGGTTACGATCATCGAAGGCACGCTGGGCAAAGCTTTTGGCGTGATGGGCGGATATATCGCGGCCGACCAGAAGATTGTCGACGTGATCCGCAGCTATGCCCCAGGCTTCATTTTCACCACTAGCCTTTCGCCCGTGCTGGTTGCCGGTGTTTTGGCATCAGTGAAGCACCTCAAGCAGTCGGGCGAAGAGCGCGCCGCACAGCAAGCCAATGCCGCCCGCCTCAAGCAATTGTTCGCCGAAGCCGGGCTGCCGGTGATGCAAAGTGTGACCCACATCGTGCCGCTGATGGTGGGCGATCCGGTCAAGGCCAAGAAGATCAGCGACACCTTGCTCGCCGAATATGGCGCCTATGTTCAGCCAATCAATTTCCCCACAGTTCCGCGCGGAACCGAGCGCCTGCGCTTCACCCCCGGCCCGCAACATACCGAAGAAATGATGCAGGAACTGACCCAGGCTCTCGTTGAAATCTGGGATCGGATGGAACTGAAATTCGCTGAAGCTGCTTGACCGACCAGTCCGCCGCTCCTAGATAAGTTTCAAATTGCAACTAGGGGCGGATGCATGAACATAGCTGATTTCACACTAACATCTTTTGACCAGATGCTCGGCACTTTCGACCATCTGTTGGCGAAGGCCGAGGCCGATCCACGTGGCGAAGCTTTGATAGCTGAGAAGCTTGCTGACGATATGTATCCTTTGGCGACCCAGGTTAGATTTACTACACACCAGGTCGTAAATACGCTCAACCGATTGACCGGAACATCGATTGCCACGCAGGACAGCGATCATACTAGCTTAGCTGAAGCACGGGCGCACATCGCCGAAACACGCGAATTGATCAAAAATGCACACGGCAAAGGATTTGTTGCTGACGACTCGCCCGTTTCCTTTGACCTCCCCAACGGTATGGCATTCGAAATGTCGGCGGCCGAATATGTCCGCGACTGGTCGCTACCCCAATTCTATTTCCACCTCATGGCCGCCTATTCAATCCTGCGCAAAGCCGGAATCCCGCTCGGGAAGGCTGACTATGTTGGTTATGTGGCCCGCCACGCCAAAGTGTCGGCCTAAGGGTCAGGCAGGCGGCCGCATCATTCCCCAGAAATGCGGCCCGCCCTTCGGCACGTCCCATTCGCATTGAATGACGAAACCAAGCCGCTGGTAAAGCGGCACATTTTCCGGTGTGGCGGTTTCGAGCCAACTGGGTAGCCCTCCAGCATCTGCACGAGCTAGGCCCTCGCGGATAATCCGTCCACCCCATCCTTTGCCTTGATGGCCGGGTCTAACCCCTACAAAATGCAGGTACCAAAAATCGCCTTTAGGCCGGTTCTTGTCGATGCCCTCAACAACACGCATCGCCCGGGGAAGCGCAAATCCAAAGATCCGCAGCATGGGCAGCAATTGCGCAATCAATGGTTCATCATCACTATCGGCCTTGCCTGGCGCACGCCATAAAGCCGCCGCTTCATTTCCCGATGACCGAACCACACGGCCAACCGTCGCGTCATCTTCGATGATCAGGTCGAAAAGTCGGTTCAGTCGGCGGGGTCGTGATAGTTCATCCTGCAAAATGTAAGACAGTGCAGGGTCAGTGTGAAAAGCTTGCGTTAACGTCTCGGCAACTTGGGCATGGTCGCGACTTTCAGCATCGATAATTTCTATCACCGAACGTCTCCCGCCATTTTTCGATAGGTTTCCCAATCCACATTGCCGCCAGACAGGGTGACCACCGGCGTTGCAATCGGGACAACTTTTCCTGAAAGGACAGCGGCCAGGGCAGCTGCGCCCCCCGGTTCGACCACTAGGTGCAGTTTTTCGAACGCCACCCGCATCGCCGCAGCAATTTCAGCCGGGGTTACAACCGCACTGCTGTGCACCCGTTGGCTTAAAACATCGAAATTGATCGGAAAGGTGCGCGGCGTTTGCAGCGCGTCGCATGGCGTCGCGAAGCTTTGATCTTCCACTGTTACTATCTCACCGGCGGCGAGCGACCTGATGACATCATCCCACCCCTCAGGTTCGGCAATCGACAAGGCAGCATCGGGGCATGCCAATGCAAGCCCGCCAGATAGCCCGCCGCCACCGCAACAGGCGATGATGTGCAACGGCCCCTCTACCCCGCGCACCTTCAATTGCGCCTCTGCCTCAAGCCCCAAAGTGCCCTGCCCCTCCATCACCCAAGGATCGCCAAAGGGATGCACCAAGGTGGCGCCGGTGCGCGCAATCAATTCAGCTGCAATCGCATCACGATCCTGCCCCGGGCGCTGGTAGAGAATGACTTCGGCTCCATAGCCGCGCGTGGCTTCAATCTTCGCTTTCGGCGCGTTCTTCGGCATGATGATCGTTGCGGATATACCAAGCCGCTTCGCCGCCCAGGCGACGCCTTGGGCATGGTTGCCACTGGAAACCGCAACCACACCGCGGGCACGCTCCTCTTCGGTCAAATCCGAAAGTCGGTGCCAAGCGCCCCTGATCTTGAATGCACCGATGGGCTGCAGCATCTCCGCCTTGCACCAAATAGTCTGACCATCCACTTCCAACGGCAATAGCGGCGTAGGCGGCAGGATTTGGGCAATTTTCATCATCGCCCGCTGCACGCCTTCATGGCTTGGCTTACGTTTCGGGTCGCGCAATTCTTGTTCTGTCATCAAAGCCCTCTATATGCCTTCGCCATAACGAATCTTTGTCGAAGGACGTAACAGATGAGCAGGGTTTTGGTAATCGGCGCCGGCGGTGTCGGCTCGGTCGCGGTGCACAAGATGGCGATGAACGCCGATATTTTTACGCACATCAGCTTGGCAAGCCGCACCAAGAGCAAGTGCGATGCGATTGCCGCGTCGGTCATGGAGCGCACAGGCGTGAAAGTCGACACCTATGAAATTGATGCCGAAGAAGTGCCTGCGCTGACCCGCCTGATCGAGAAAGTCCAGCCAGCCCTCGTCGTCAATCTGGCACTGCCCTATCAGGACCTCGCTATCATGGACGCCTGCCTTGCTGCCGGTGTGCATTATATGGATACCGCGAATTATGAGCCGAAGGATGAAGCCAAGTTCGAATATCACTGGCAATGGGCCTATCAGGACCGCTTCAAGGATGCAGGGCTGATGGCGCTGCTGGGTTCGGGTTTTGATCCAGGCGTGACCAGCGTGTTCACAACCTATTTGAAGAAGCATCATTTCGAACGGATCGACACGCTCGACATCCTCGATTGTAACGGCGGCGACCATGGCCAGGCCTTTGCCACCAACTTCAATCCCGAGATCAACATCCGCGAAGTGACCGCGGTCGCACGCCATTGGGAAAATGGCGACTGGGTTGAAACCCCGCCGATGTCGGTGAAGCAGCAGTTCGATTTCGAAGGCGTCGGCCCGAAGAACATGTACCTCATGTATCATGAGGAAATCGAAAGCCTGAAAACGCACCTGCCCGAAATCAAGCGTATCCGATTCTGGATGACCTTTGGCGATGAGTATATCAAGCACCTGACCGTACTCCAGAATGTCGGTATGACGCGCATTGATCCGGTGAAGTATCAGGGCGTCGAAATCATTCCGCTGCAGTTTCTGAAGGCCGTGCTGCCCGAACCTGCAAGCCTTGGCCCGACGACGAAGGGCAAGACTAATATCGGATGCATTGCGACCGGTATCGGCAAGGACGGCAAGGAAAAGACCCTCTACATCTACAACATCTGCGACCATGAAGACGCCTATGAAGAGACCGGCAATCAGGCAGTCAGCTACACCACCGGCGTGCCGGCAATGATTGGCGCGGCCTTGGTGGTAAAGGGCCTGTGGCGCGGGCATGGCGTATTCAACATGGAACAGTTCAATCCCGATCCGTTCATGGATATGCTCAACCAGCACGGCCTGCCATGGCAGGTGAAGGAACTGGATGGGCCGCTGACCTTCTGATGGAAACCAGAGCCGGAGATCCCGGGGCTTTTGCCCGATTTGACTTGAACCGCGTGCCGACGCCCGCCTTTGTGGTGGACGAGGTCGCAGTGCGAAGGAACCTTTCGATCCTGGCTGATGTTAAGGCGCGGTCGGGGGCGAAGGTGCTTTCAGCGCTCAAGGCCTTCTCGATGTGGTCGCTGGCCGATGTGGTTGGCGAATATCTCGATGGCGTGTGTACCAGCGGGCTTTGGGAAGCACGGCTGGCACGCGACTATTACAAGGGCGAGATTGCTACATATTGTGCGGGTTACAAAGCGGCGGACATGGCAGAAATCGTCGCAATTTCGGATCATGTAATCTTCAACTCACCGATGCAGCATGTGCGTTTTGCGGGTTATCTCAACGAAAACACTGATGTCGGCCTGCGCATCAACCCAGAGCATGCCGAGGGAGAGGTCGCGAAATATGATCCCTGCTCTCCGCATTCCCGTTTGGGCTTTCCTGTCAACCAGTTGAGGCCGGAACATCTGGAGGGCGTTTCGGGACTCCATTTCCACACGCTGTGCGAGCAGGATTTTGAACCGCTTAAGCGTACATGGAAGAGCCTGAAGCCAAAGATCGCGCCTTATTTTGCACAGCTGAAATGGCTCAATTTCGGCGGTGGCCACCATATAACCCGCGCCGATTACCAGCGCGAGGATTTGGTAGAATTCATCAAAGCCGTTCGCGCCGAAACCGGCTGCGATGTGTATCTGGAACCTGGTGAGGCAATCGCGCTCGACGCAGGGATATTGGTCGGCGAGTTGCTCGATGTTTTTAACAACGGTATGCCCATCGGCATCACTGACATCAGCGCCACCTGCCACATGCCCGATGTGATTGAGGCCCCCTATCGTCCGGCAATGCTGGGTGAACGATCAGATGGCCCCGTAATCCGCCTAGGTGGCCCTTCCTGCCTTGCCGGAGACATTATCGGCGACTACAGGTTGCCTGTCGTTGCCGACGCAGGCCAGCGCTTCGCCTTCCTCGACCAGGCGCATTATTCGATGGTGAAGACGACCACCTTCAACGGCGTTCCGCTGCCCTCGATATGGCTTTGGAACAGCGAAACCGACGAATTGCGGTGCGTGCGCGAATTTGGCTGGGAAGAGTTCCGCGATCGACTGAGTTGACCACCCCAACAATTATGTTAAGTTTGTAAAAAGAGGGTCGCATCGAGAAGGGGAGTTACTCGATGCCATATCGTTACGCACATTATTATGTAGGTTTTGTCCTGCTTGTCATCCTTGGCGGCTTTTGGGCCAGCTATTGGTCTGCCATCGGCAATGTTCCCATCGCCTTTCATATGCATGCCATGAGTTCGTCAACATGGTTGCTGCTCCTTATCGTCCAGAGTGTATCAATCCATCGCCGCGCTAATGGATTCCATAAACAAATGGGTCAGGCCAGTTTTGTTCTTTTCCCATTCCTCATCCTTGGCTTCATGATGATCATCGATGTTTCAGCCAATCGTTACGCGAGCGCAGAAGGCGATTTCATTCTCCACAATGGCCCGTCTTTTGGATTAGGTATGGCCATCGCTATCGCGGCTTATCTGACACTTTACTATCAGGCACTGAAGAATCGCAGGAATATCAAATTGCACGCGGGTTATATGCTGGCGACCCCTTTGATCCTGTTTGAATCCCCATTTTCAAGGGTCATGGAACAATTCATGCCGTGGATGAATTTTATCGGCAGCGAAGGCCCGCAAGCTGTTCAAGATACGATCGCCATTAGCGACGGGATTGGTGTTGTATTTGCTCTTTCCATTTACTTCATGGACAGAAAGCATGGTGCGCCGTGGCTCGTCGCGGCCTTCTTCATGGCTTTGCAAGCTGCTGTAATGTGGTTCGCGCCATTTTTCCCGGAATTGGGGACATCGTTCCGCGCCTATGCGCAAATTCCCATGCCAATTACGTTGACCGCCGGAGTGCTGGCTGGAGCGGCAGCGGCGTGGTTTGGTTGGCACGCAGGCGGAGGCAACAGGCAAGCGATGGCCAAGGCTATGGCCTGACCAAATCCCTCTCTACCCGATGTTGAGACTGCCAGTTGGCATCGGGCAAATTGGGGTCCATTTTCACTTTACAAACACCCCCCCGAATCATATAGCGCCCTTCCGCTGCCCCAGGGGGACTTCCAATAACCGCAAGGCAGCCTTGTTGTTTCACCGTTTGTTTTTTGGGGGTCCCTTGAGTTGCACAACTATCCTGATGCTGCGTCCCTAGTCCGCGCCCTGCGCCCGGATGAGCCCGTAACACTCCTACGCCCGCATGCTGCGACGCGCGCCGCCCGCTTCTTTGTTGAGAAGTTTCCGGGTCGGTCGCTCTATGCTGTAAAGGCCAATCCCTCGCCCGCGCTTCTCGAAACGCTGTGGGCGGCTGGAATCACACATTACGACGTCGCTTCGCTCGGCGAAGTGCGGCTCGTGCACAAATTCCTGCCCGATGCGAAACTGTGCTTCATGCATCCGGTTAAGTCCGAGCGCGCAATCGCGCAGGCCTATCACAACCATGGCGTGCGCACCTTCAGCCTCGACAGCCGTGAGGAATTGGACAAGATCGTCCGCGCTACGGCGACCGATGGCGTTGCTGCTGCGGACCTTGAGTTGTGCGTGCGAGTCCGCGTGTCGTCAGACCATGCAAAACTCAGCCTCGCGGCCAAATTCGGTGCCGAACCTTCTGAAGTCGCAGACCTGCTGGTCGCGACCCGTCAGGCCGCCGATAGCCTTGGCATTGCTTTCCATGTCGGCAGCCAGGCGATGACGCCGCTGGCCTATGCCGAAGCGATGGAGAAAGTGCGCGCGGCAATTGTCGAAGCATCGGTTACGGTCGATATAGTCGATGTTGGCGGCGGATTTCCATCGGTTTACCCCGGCATGGAGCCTCCGCCGCTCGAAGCCTATTTCGAAACGATCCACCGCACGTTTGAAGATTTGCCAATCAGCTACTCGGCAGAGCTTTGGTGCGAACCGGGCCGTGCGCTGTGCGCCGAATATGCTTCCTTGCTGGTCAAGGTCGAAAAGCGCCGCGACAATGAACTGTACATCAACGACGGAGCCTATGGCGCGCTGTTTGATGCAGCGCATGTTGGTTGGCGCTTCCCGGTCGAACTGATGCGCGAGAGCGACAGCGACGATCAGGCCGAGTTCGCTTTTTACGGCCCGACCTGCGACGACATGGATTATATGGCTGGCCCGTTCATTCTGCCTGCCGACGTGAAAGCTGGCGATTATATCGAAGTGGGCATGTTGGGTGCCTATGGTTGCGCGATGCGAACCGAATTCAATGGTTTCGGTGAAACCGAGGATTTCGTGGTTGAGGATGAGCCTATGGCGAGTCTTTATACGCGCATTGCCGCCAATGATTTGGGTAATGTCCACCACATCGGTAAGCGATCCGCACAATAAGTTGCATTTGACAATTTACACAGGTTGAAGCACCCTCCCCATCATCGAAAACGGGGAGGGTTTTCTTATGGATACAACGATACTCGCGCCTGCGGCCGTATTGGTTGCTTGGTCATTGGTAATGCTTGGCTGGTTGGCCATTGCTCGCTTTGGCATGCTTGCAAAATTGGGAAGCAAGGAGCCGCCTGCACCCGGACTGCGCGGACAGGATATCGATCCGATGCTCGGCACTGCCGCGTGGAAATCGCACAATTATGCGCATCTTATGGAGCAGCCGACCATCTTTTATGCGGCGGTTTTCATCCTGCATATATCGCAGGCGGCCACGCCGCTAATGGTGAAATTTGCATGGGCCTATGTTGCCTTACGCATCATCCATTCGGTTTATCAGGCGGTCGTCAACAAGGTGATGGTCCGTTTTTCGATATTTGCGCTGTCGACCGTGTGTCTGGTCGTGCTTGCAGTAAATGCCTTGATGGCAACGCTTTGATAACAGAACGGGAGGAGATTCTATGGAACATGCTGAAATCCTGAAACCAGTCGCGGTGCTCGCAGGCTGGACGATGCTGATGTGGATATGGATGTACGCTACGCGCATCCCCGCAATCAACAAGCTGCCTAAAGATAACAGCGAAGGGGCAGATGTGGGTTGGACAAGTGCCAAATTGGAGGGGCTATTACCTGGCAATATCCAGTGGAAGGCGCACAATTATAACCACCTGCACGAGGCCCCGACCGTGTTCTACGCAGTTGCGCTGTTGCTCGCCATTATTGGTCAGGGCGATGGCCTGAACGCCACTATCGCTTGGGCCTATGTAGGCCTGCGCATAACGCACAGCCTGTGGCAATCGCTGGTGAACAAGGTGGCCGTGCGCTTCCTGCTGTTTGCGCTGTCGTCACTCGCGCTGATGGCGCTGGTGCTGCACGCCATATTGGCCGTATTTCATTGATTTGAAAGTCACTGGCGGGGGAATTCTCCCGCCAGTTCGACATGGGTTGACCAGCGAAATTGCCCGACAGGCCATATCCGCTGAAGCCTGAAGCCACCTGAAATTAGTGTCTTTGCATCGCGTGCAAAGCTGGATGGGTTGCAGCTTACATAGGCGATCTTCGACACATCCGCTTTCGCAAGTTCGGCAACCTGTTCACGCGCACCAGCCCTTGGTGGGTCGAGGATAACGGCACCGAAACGATTAAGTTCTGCTGTCGTCAATGGCCGCCGGAATAGGTCACGGTGCTCTGCGAACAGCGACAGGCCAGCCTTGCTTGCCGCCGCCTTCATCGACAGCAGCGCCGCCCGTTCAGCTTCTGCAGCGAACAGCTTGCGGCCCTGAACAACGGCGAAGGCAAAGGTTCCAAGTCCGGAAAACAGATCTGCCACCAGCCTCGCTTCGCTTACTATTTCCTGTACCGCCAAAGACAGCGCCTGTTCTCCATCGCGTGTGGCTTGCAAAAATCCATAGGGTGGATAGGCCACCGAAATCCCATCGAGCGTGACGGTCGCGGGCTCAGGCTCCCAATAGGTCGTCGGGCCGTACCCGTCGTCTGTAGAGAGCCGAGCCAAATGGTTGGCCGTTGCAAAGGCCGTCATCGCCTCATGCGTTTCCAAACCCTCGGGCGCCCAGTTCTCGATCAAGACATCCACGCCCTGATCAACCAGCGCCAGTTTGATTTCCACATTGCGCTTTGGCCCGATGCGCGGGGCGAGAAAGGCCCGTAACGGTTGCAGCAGCGAAAACAGGTCCGGCACCATGATGTCGCATTGCTTCAAATCGACGATGCGATGGCTCTTTTCCGAGCTGAAGCCCAGCTGGAATTGCTTGCCAGCCCAAGCTGATCGTACCGCTACGCGACGCCGACTGTGCGGTGGAGAGATGTGCACCGGCATGAATTCCGGCAGATCGATATCCTGCGCCACAAGGGCGTGGACGATGCGATCCTGCACGAACGTCTTGAGCGTTTCTTCGTCCAGATGCTGCAACTGAAAACCGCCACACAGCTGGAAGTGCGGGCAAGGCGGATCGGCATGGTGCGGGCCGTGGATCAAACCGCCGCCGGGATTAAGGCAATCTCCGGGCGCTGCGAAAGGCACATGCCGCCCGTCGGCGGTAACGCCGTCGCCGCGTGAGGCTATTCGGATGATTTCGCTGCTGTCATTCACGCTATGCGCCTTGCCCGCGCACGCAGGCAGAAGCAAGCTTGGCGGTCTATTTCTGCCCTGTTGATTTGATATCGGCAGGCAGACGGTAGATATCGTCACCCGAACTGACCTCAATCATTCCACCACCAAGGATCTTGATATTGGTTTCATCAAAACCGTCGGCCGGGGCCAGCCCGCGACCGTCGGTAAGGATGTTGAAACGGCGAAACCCGCCATCGGGATGACGCACCACGAGCATTTTGCCCTTTTCACCAGGCATGGTTTCGGTGGCGCACACCCGTTCGAACTTGGTTGAACCGGCGAGCGCGCATTCAATGCGGTCGGCCTCGGCAACGCCTTCGACCCCGCTGGCAGGCGCACCATCGCCACAAGCAGCCAATGTCAGGCTGGTGGCCGTGGCAACGAAAAGGAAACGCGCAGTAAGAGTCATGGCTGCTCTATAGTCTGCGAGTTATGGCTTAGCCTAGAGCATTAACCCTGCTTGTTGGGCCGCTATCCGCGTGGCTTAGGCACAAGCTGTGTAACGTCGCGGATCGCTCCGCGCGCTGCACTGGTGGTCATAGCCGCATAGGCCTGCAAGGCGACCGAGACTTTACGCGGGCGTTCCTTCGCCGGTTGCCAGCCCTTGGCATCCTGCACTGCACGGCGTTTGGCCAGTTCTTCATCGCTGACTGCCAGATGGATGGTGCGGTTTGGAATATCGATTTCGATCCGGTCGCCATTTTCGACTAGGCCGATCGTACCACCCTCTGCAGCCTCCGGCGAAACATGGCCTATCGACAGCCCGGATGTACCACCCGAAAAGCGTCCATCGGTCAGCAGCGCACAGGCGGCACCCAATCCCTTCGATTTCAGATAGCTGGTCGGGTAGAGCATTTCCTGCATTCCCGGACCACCTTTCGGTCCCTCATAGCGGATGACAACGACATCGCCAGCCTCGACCAGGCCGGTCAAAATCGCGGTTACCGCCGCGTCCTGGCTCTCATAGACCTTGGCGGGGCCCGTAAATTTTAGGATGCTCTCATCCACGCCTGCCGTTTTCACGATGCAGCCATCAAGTGCGATATTGCCGTTCAAAACAGCCAAACCACCATCTTTCGAAAAGGCATGTTCAGCCGAACGGATCACCCCTCCTTCGCGGTCCAGATCAAGCTCGTCCCAACGGCGTGATTGGCTGAAGGCGGTTTGCGTTGGCACGCCACCGGGAGCGGCTTTGAAGAAATTCTGCACATCCGGATCATTGGTGCGCGCAATGTCCCATTGGTTGAGCGCATCGCCCATTGTCCGGCTGTGAACGGTAGGGAGATGCGTATGCAATAACCCGGCCCGGTCCAGTTCCCCAAGGATCGACATGATGCCGCCGGCGCGATGGACATCCTCCATATGAACGTCCTGCTTGGCCGGTGCGACTTTTGACAGGCAGGGCACTTTCCGTGACAGCCGGTCAATATCGGTCATGGTGAAATCGACCCCAGCCTCATAGGCTGCGGCAAGCAGGTGCAGCACGGTATTGGTCGAACCGCCCATTGCAATGTCGAGGCTCATCGCATTTTCGAAGGCTTCGAATGTCGCGATGTTGCGCGGCAAAACGCTCTCGTCCTCCTGCTCGTAATAGCGGCGACACAGCTCGACTGCGAGTTCACCCGCACGCAGGAACAACGCCTTGCGGTCAGAATGGGTCGCAAGCGTTGAGCCATTGCCGGGAAGCGAAAGGCCCAGCGCTTCAGTCAGGCAGTTCATCGAATTGGCGGTGAACATGCCCGAACAGGAACCGCATGTCGGGCAAGCCGACCGTTCGATCGTTGCGACTTCTTCATCACTATATTTCCCGTCGGCCGCGGCAACCATCGCGTCGACCAGATCGAGCGCGACTTCCTTGCCTTTCAGGATGACCTTGCCCGCCTCCATTGGCCCGCCGGAGACGAACACCACGGGAATGTTGATGCGCAGAGCAGCCATCAACATGCCGGGCGTGATCTTGTCGCAGTTGGAAATGCAAACCATCGCATCAGCGCAATGCGCGTTGACCATATATTCGACGCTGTCGGCAATCAGATCGCGACTTGGCAAGGAATAGAGCATCCCGTCATGCCCCATGGCGATACCATCATCGACAGCGATGGTATTGAATTCCTTGGCAACGCCGCCTGCGGCTTCAATTTCGCGCGCGACCATCTGGCCGAGGTCCTTCAAATGGACATGCCCCGGCACGAACTGGGTGAAGCTGTTGACCACCGCAACAATCGGCTTGCCGAAGTCGCTATCTTTCATGCCCGTTGCGCGCCAAAGCCCGCGCGCGCCTGCCATATTACGGCCATGGGTTGAGGTGCGCGAACGAAGGGCGGGCATGAGGGAGACTCCTGTAATATTATTTCGCCAATAAGGCGTTTGCAGGCGCCTTACAGCGCTAAGCCCGCAGTTTCAACGCCACTTCGTTGCAAATCCGAATAAGGCGGTTTGCCCAGGCAGACTGTCCCGTCCCGTCACCGATCTGGTCCTGCCGGATTTCGATGCCGAGATAGGGCCTGCCATGAGCTTCGCAATGGCGGTTCATCGTCGCGTTGAGCAGCTTGCCTGAATAGGGTTGCTGGTCGCCAACGCACAGGCCCTCCGCCTCAAGCATGGGAATGGCAATACGCGCAGCGCGATCATCTTCGTTATACAATACGCCAACTTGCCACGGCCGTTTCTGCTCTGGATGGCTTTCCAATTGTGGAGTGAAGCTGTGCAAGGAAAGGATTAGCGCTGGCCGATGTTGTTCCAGCAATTCCGCTAGTTTCACATGATACGGCCGGAAGAAGCGATTGAGGCGCGCCTCATGCGCTTCATGGTCGAGGGCGTTTCCCGGTATCGCATGTCCATCGCTGGCGATCGGAATCGCCGCAGGTTGATGTTCCTCTCGATTGAAATCGCAAACCAGACGGCTGACATTGCCGAGAAACGCCGCATAGCCGGTACTTTCTGACATGATCTCGGCCACGCCTGCAACCCCTATGTCGATGGCAATGTGCTGGTTCAACACGACCGGATCGATGCCCAGATGGATATCATCCGGAACGCGGTTAGACGCATGATCGCTGACAATCAGGATGCCACCTGCCTTGGGTTCACCGATCAGTTTCCAAGCGTCATTCATCGCAGCACCGTTGGCAGCAACCACCAGTCCGGCCTCGATTCCGATATGGCCTGTGCAGACCTGTCTCTGTCATCCAACGACCCGAACAACACAAAACAGGTCGCGCCTGAACCTGACATACGCACAAAAGTGACACCCGGTTGCACTTTAAGCTGAGTAATCACCTCAGCAATTTCCGGAACCAACCCGATCGCCGGCACCTCCAGATCATTGCGCGCATGCCGCCAGTCCTGCACATCTAGCACACCCCGGTCAGCCCCATCCCAAGCCTTGAACACAGCACCGGTCGGGCAGGGTTTCAAAGGATTGACGAGCAGGATCGGTGCGCCAGCGATGTCGTGGACAGCCAGTGCGGTGAGCTTTTCACCGACGCCGCTGCCGAAAACGGTCTGCGACTGCAGGCATGCCGGAACATCTGCGCCAAGGCGGATCGCTATTTCCTGCACCGCTGCATCGGGAATAGCGACTCCCCACAGTCGTGTCAGAAGGCGTAGCGCGGCAGCTGCGTCAGCCGAACCTCCGCCAATACCGGCTGCAACAGGCAGGCGTTTATCGAGCTTGATTAGCGCTCCCTGCCCCGTCCCAGCGGCGACCTGCAGCGCCTTTGCAGCGCGCAGAACCAAATTGGTGTCATCGGCCTCCAAACCCTTGCCAAACGGCCCCGTAATAGAAAGCGCAAGTGTATCTGCCTGCTCCGCCGTCAAAAGGTCGCCATCTTCCGTAAACGCAAAAAGCGTTTCCAGTTCGTGATAGCCATCCTCGCGCCGCCGCCGGACATGCAGCGCAAGGTTGATCTTGGCGTAGGCGGTTTCGCTCAACAGCATCGGCTTAGGGTGCGGCCGTCTCTTTGGTCCAGCCAAAGTCGATTTTTCGGGTCAAACGCTCTGCCACATTACCTTCGGCTGCCAGCGCCGCGGCCTTCCAGGCGAAACGCGCTTCGGTCCGCCGTCCGTTGGCCCAATAGGCATCGCCCAGATGTTCGTTGATCGCCACATCGGCAATCGCACCCTTAACCGCGCTTTCGAGCAACGGTATCGCCGCGTCGGTTTCGCCACGCAAGAAATGCGCCCAACCCAGCGAGTCCGTGATGGCGGCAGATTGTGGCGCGAGTTGGTGCGCCTTCGAAACAAGGTCGAACCCTCGTGCGACGTCGATCCGTCGTTCGAGCAGAGAATATCCCAGATAGTTGAGGATCTGCGCGTTTTGGGGGTCAAGAACAGCCGCATCCTCCAATGCATTTCGGGCGCTGTCCCAATCGCCATTTGCATCGAGGGCCGTTGCGAGCAACAACAGGTAGACCGCGCGCCTTGGTCCATTTGCACCTCCCGCATCCTGATCAAGCAGACTGCGATAGACTGTTATGGCCTTATCTCGCTTTTCTGCCTGCTCGAGCGTTTGCGCGTGGAGCAGTTTCAGTTGCGACGAAGCAGGCTGCATCTCTGAAGCCGATCGGGCAATTGCAACCGCCTCTTCAGGCGTGGCCGCCAATTGGGTTTGGTTAACAACGGCTTGGGTCCAGAAAGGCGAAGCTGGCGCAATCACTTTCAGTAGCCCGGACGCCTTTGCATCCAGCCCTTGCCTGTCAAACAATTCTGCCAAGGACAATTTGGCGGCATCGCTGGACGGCGCGATCCAGTTGGCGATACGCGCGAAATACAGAGCCTTCTGCGGCTGCCCCTGCTCATCAAGTGCCAATCCGAGACGGGCGAACAGCATTGCCAGCCCTAGTTCCGCAGTAACTGGCGGCGTCGCATAATTGCCCGCATCCAGACCGATCTGTCGCCCCAGTGCGGATTCGAACTCAGCATCCCCGCTTCGCGAAAATTCACCCATAGCGTGCCCGGCAAGGAAGCGGCCGTGCGGCTCATCATAACCCCTGAAATTACGCAGCCGCAATTTTGCCTGCGCAATATTACGCTCGGTAAGATCGAAGTATATCAGCTGATCGTCGCTGTAATAGGCGGTGAGCCCAGATGATTGGAATGTCCGTACATCGACGCCGGAATCGCGCCCTTGCGCAACATTCAACCAGCCCTTGAGCATCGGCATCATGAAAGCAAAATCGCCTTCTGCTTCCAGATCAGTCAATGTGCGATCCGCTTCACCCCATTTCTTTCGACGAAAAGCATCGGCAAGAAGCAAAAGCGGTGCATCGCTGTCAGCCTGTTCCGCCTTGGGCGCAGCTTCCCCGCCAGCCACCGCATCGATGAAACTCCCTTCCCGAACCGCCGCATCCAACAGGTTGCTGGCCGCTGCCTCGCTATCCGGGCTACGCGCAAGCAGCTTCGCATAGCTTTTCAACGCCTCATCACCGCGGCCGGTTATTTCCTGCCGCTGCGCATTCCAGTAAATGTCGCTCGCCTCCTGCGCCGCAGAGGCTGGCGCGGCAATCGCCAGCAATACGGAAACAGAAAGGGTCTTACATATTCGGATAATTGGGGCCACCTCCGCCCTCGGGCGTCACCCAGTTGATGTTCTGCGTCGGATCCTTGATGTCGCAAGTTTTGCAGTGGACACAGTTTTGCGCGTTAATCTGAAGGCGCAGTTGCCCTTCATCCTTACCGACGATTTCATAAACACCTGCCGGGCAGTAACGCGTTTCTGGCGCGTCATAGAGCGCGAGGTTAACGGTGATGGGCACCTCGGGGTCTTTGAGCTGCAAATGGCAGGGCTGGTCTTCCTCATGATTGGTGTTTGACAGAAACACCGAGGAAAGCCGGTCAAAGCTGATTACGCCATCGGGCTTTGGATAATTAACGGGCTGATACAGGTCCTTGCGGCCAAGTGATTCATTGTCCGCATGATGCTTCATCTCGATCGGCAGGCCGATCTTCAGCGTGCGCATCCACATGTCGATACCTGCGAAGATTGTACCATAGGTTTCGCCATATTTGGCGACCGCAGGCTGGGCATTTTTTACCAGCTTAAGCTCGGTCGCGATCCAGCTTTCGTTGAGATTGGCCTGATAATCCGACAATTCGTCATGCTCACGGCCCGCGGACAGCGCAGCCGAGATGCTTTCTGCAGCCAGCATACCCGATTTCATTGCGGTGTGACTGCCCTTGATACGGGGAACATTGACGAAACCAGCAGAGCAACCAATCAGCGCGCCGCCCGGGAAAGCGAGCTTCGGCACCGATTGCCAGCCACCTTCGTTGATCGCACGCGCGCCATAGGACACACGCTTGCCGCCTTCCAAAATCTTGCGGATTTCGGGATGCTGCTTCCAACGCTGGAATTCCTCAAACGGGAAGACATGCGGGTTGGTATAATCGAGCGCGACGACGAAGCCTAAGGCCACTTGACCATTTGCCTGGTGATAGAGGAAGCCCCCGCCCCAACTTTCGGTTTCAGACAGTGGCCAGCCTTGGGTGTGGATTACCCTGCCCGGCTTGTGTTTTTCAGGCTCAATATCCCACAATTCCTTCATGCCGATACCGTAAACCTGCGGCTGGCAATCACGCTCCAAATCATATTTTGATTTCAATTGTTTTGTGAGATGTCCGCGCGCGCCTTCTGCAAACAAGGTATATTTGGCGTGCAATTCCATCCCCGGCATATAGTCGGGCTTGTGGCTACCGTCGCGGGCTACACCCATGTCTCCGGTCGCAACGCCCTTTACAGAGCCATCATCATTGTAGAGGATTTCGGCAGCCGGGAAGCCCGGGAAGATTTCGACGCCGAGATTTTCGGCCTGCGTGCCCAGCCAGCGACACAGATTGCCAAGCGAGCCTGTATAGGTGCCCTTGTTGTGCATCCAACCCGGCGTGAACAGATGCGGAATAGCCATATGGCCGCCGCGCGAAAGCACCCAGTGGTGGTTTTCGGTGACCGGAACGTCGGCCATCGGACAGCCTTGATCTTTCCAGTCCGGCAGCAATTCGTCGATTGCTTTCGGATCGAATACCGCGCCAGACAAGATATGGGCGCCGATTTCCGACCCTTTTTCCAGGATGCAAACAGAGGTTTCAGGGTTAATCTGTTTGAGGCGAATGGCCGCAGATAGGCCTGCCGGACCGCCACCGACGATCACCACATCATAGGGCATCGACTCCCGTTCGCTCATAGCAACTCATCCTTCCCTTTGCCCTGATATCGGGCTGTCTCGATTTTGCCTCAACTGACAGGATTCGCCATGCCAAGCAATTGACCTTCGCGTCAACCAGTGACTGATGCGAAACATGCAGGTCGCACCGCAGGACAGGGGAAAAATCCTCGCAGACTCGATCATTGGCTGGTGGCACGATGCCGGCGTCGATTATCTGTGCCGTGAAGCGACGACCAACTGGCTGGATGAACCTGCCGCGTCGTCAACAAAGCTGGAAGAACCCATCAGACGCGCAACACCATCGCCGATTGCACCCGTTGCGGCAAAATCTGTAAGCAAAGACTGGCCGACCGATTTTGAAACGTTGCAAAACGTCATCGCCAGCGATGCATCGCTTCCCGGCAATGGCTACAGTCCCGCTCGCGCAGCGCCTCATGGGACACAAGCACCCGAATTAATGGTTCTTGTCGACTTCCCCGAAGAAGCGGATTTGGCGGCCGGAAAATTGGGTAGCGGGCCCATTGGGCAATTGCTGCAGGCGATGTTGAAAGCCTGCGGATACGCGCCCCAAAGCGTCCACCTCTCTGCCCTAGCGCACAGCCGCCCAGCGAGCGGCGCACTGCCACCGCAAGACATTCCAATTTTGGGCGAATTTGCGCGCCATCAGATCAAAGTTGCGCAGCCAGGAAGGTTGCTGCTGCTCGGCTCTGCGGTGTCCGAAGCATTATTGGGCGAAGAACTGATGTCAGCTCGCGCAAATTTACCTGATTTTAACCAAGATGGCGGCATTTTGACCGCAGTGGCAACATTCCATCCGCGAACTCTCCTCGCGCGCCCGGTTTTGAAGGCGCAGGCTTGGAAGGATCTGCAGCGGATCGTGCAGAAAGATCAGCAGTGATCAAGACCGTGCAACTGGGCAAATCTCTCATTCTGGCAGCTTCGGCGTTCGGCATTTCAACAGCCGCGTCTGCGGGCACTGCCGATAGCGTTCGCCAAGCGGTCTCGCCCGATTCGCTTGACGCACTTGGCGCGATGCCGACAAGCAAGGACAAGCAGGCCTATGCTGCCATTTTTGCTGCGATTGACGGCAAGAACTGGGTGGAAGCAGCGCGATTGATTGAGGCTGCACCCAAAGGGCCTATGACTTCTATGGCCCGCGCCGAACTATATCTGGCGGCGGGTAGTCCGAAAGTTGAGGCTGCTCAGCTACAGGCGCTGCTCGAAGAGGCCCCCTGGCTTCCACAAGCCGAACAGATCGAAAAAATGGCTATCAAGCGCGGCGTCGCCGATCTGCCGGTACGACCAGGCACCCGCCGTTTTTCTTTCCTTGGCAGCGCCCCCAAACGCGATCTGCCCGATAGCAACCAAAGCGCAGCAGCCCTTCGCTCCAAGCTGCAGGAATTTATCAAGGCCGACAATCCGGCTGAAGCGGAAGCGCTATTGAACGAACAAGGTGTTTCGCTCGACAGCGAAGCGCTCACCGAACTGCGTTATCGCGTCGCCTGGTCTTACTATATCGAAAATGATGACACAAACGCCCGCCGATTGGCCGCAACGGCAATGGTCGCAGGTGGAGCCTGGGCGACACAATCGCAATGGGTACATGGCCTGGCTAGCTGGCGTCTCGGCGACCAGCGCGAGGCTTTCGCCAGTTTCGACAAGGTTGCACGTACTGCCGATAATGATGAACTGCGTAGCGCAGCGCTTTTCTGGAGCAGCCGTGCGGCAATGGCTGCGCGTCAACCGCAACAAGTGCAACCGCGTCTTCAGGCAGCTGCCCGCCTTCAGGAAACCTTTTACGGTCTGCTTGCCAGCGAAGCATTGGGTATGGAACCGGTCGCGAGCAAGACGATGCGATATCATTCGACCAACTGGAAGCAGCTGGGCCAGCAAGAAAATGTCCGCACTGCCGTTACACTCGCTTCAATCGGCAAAGATAGTCTTGCTGACGAAGCGCTCCGCCATCAGGCCAAGATCGGCAACCCCGAACAACATTCGGCACTCGCGCAAATTGCAGGCGCGTTGAATCTGCCTGCAACGCAGCTTTGGATGGGGCATTATGGCCCATCCGGCGGAAAACTCGATCCGATGATGCGTTATCCCTATCCGAACTGGACGCCAATTGGCGGTTGGCGCATTGACCCGTCGCTGGTTTATGCCCACTCACTGCAGGAGTCCGCCTTCCGCACCTCAGTGATCAGCAGCGCAGGTGCGCGTGGCCTGATGCAGGTTAAGCCATCTACCGCCCAGGAAATGGCGCGCGCGCGCGGCTCTTTCCTGTCAGCGAGCGATCTAGACCGTCCTTCGGTTAATCTGGAATATGGCCAGAGCTACATCGAGAAATTACGCGACATGAACGCGACCGGAGGGCTGCTGCCAAAGGTCATCGCTGCCTATAACGCCGGACCGGCCCCCGTCACGCGCTGGAATAGCGAAATCCGCGACAATGGCGATCCACTGCTGTTTATAGAGTCGATCCCTTATTGGGAAACCCGCGGCTATGTATCGATCATCCTGCGCAACTACTGGATGTACGAAATCCAGCGCGGCAAAAATAGCGGCAGCATGAAGGGACTTGCGCAATATTTATGGCCCACAGTCCCCAAGGAAGGCCGCGTGGCCACTGTTCGCATGGGCAACACGCCACGAAATGGAGGCAGCATTGCCGCTCGATGAAACCAAGCCCTTCAAGCCCGTCAACATCGCGTTGATCACGGTGTCGGACACCCGCACATTTGCAAACGACACCAGCGGTGATCTTTTGGCAGATTTCATAGTCGAGGCTGGACATAAATTGGCCGACCGCGTGATCGAGCAAGACGATGCCTCTCGATTGGTCGCACGGCTGCATATGCTTATCGATGATGACAATATCGACGTTGTCATTTTAACCGGTGGCACCGGCCTCACCGGGCGCGATATTACGCCCGAGGCGCTTGATCGCGTAAAAAGCAAGGATATCCCGGGCTTTGGCGAATTGTTCCGAATGCTGAGTTACGAAACCATTGGCACTTCAACAATCCAGAGTCGCGCTTGTGCAGTGCTGGCGCGGGGGACCTATATTTTTGCCCTGCCTGGTTCGAATGGTGCGGTGAAAGATGGCTGGACCAAGATTTTGGTCCACCAGCTCGACAGCCGTCATAAGCCGTGCAACTTCGTTGAACTGATGCCTCGGCTGCGCGAACAATAATTGTTCTTTATTTGTTCCATGCTTGGTGTTACCCTTTCCGGGTGCCCAAAAGCTGTTACCCGGATTTTGTGGAGGGACGAGGCGCTCCCGCCAACACCTCCCCTTCGCGTTTCAATCTGAATTCGCGAGAGGCGGATGGCGATTGGCTGGATGAACGCGAAGAGATTGACGGAGGTATTGCCCCACTGAGAACGCAAGTGACGTCGGAACGTCCAAAATCCGTCCTTGCCCGCAATACATCTCCTGACATCCCATTCGACAAATCGGTCAACCCCTATCGCGGCTGCGAACATGGATGCATCTATTGCTATGCCCGGCCTACTCATGCCTATCATGACATGTCGCCAGGGCTTGATTTTGAAAGCCGCCTGTTCGCCAAACCCGATGCAGCCAGCTTGCTGCGTAAGGAAATCGGGCGCAAGGGGCATGTACCGACACCCATTGCCTTTGGCACGAACACAGACGCCTATCAGCCCATCGAACGCGAATGGAGGATCATGCGCCAATGCCTCGAAGTACTAGCAAAGGCCAATCATCCGCTAACTATCACGACAAAGTCTGACCGTATCCTGAGGGATATCGATTTGCTGGCACCCATGGCGACGAAGGGGTTGGTGGCTGTAGCAATTTCGGTGACCATGCTCGATCCGGCTTTGCACCGGATTTTAGAACCGCGCGCACCTCGCCCGGAGAAGCGATTGGCGGCAATTAAAGAACTGGCGACCGCAGGCATCCCCACTCACGTCAATGTAGCACCTATCATTCCCGCGATAAACGACCATGAAATCGAGTCTATCATAGAGCGAGCGGCAGACGCTGGCGCAAAAACCGCAAGCTGGATTCCGCTTCGCTTGCCACATGAAGTCGCACCTTTATTTCAGGATTGGCTGCAAGTGCATTTTCCCGACCGAGCAGGCAAAGTTATGTCGATTGTTCGCTCAATCCGTGAAGGCAGAGACAACGATCCGAACTTTTTCCAGCGCATGCGCGGGTCGGGACCTTGGGCTGATTTGATCAGGAACCGTTTTAGAATCGCTGCGCGAAAGGCCGGACTAAACCAGACAAGGATAGAATTGCGCAGCGACCTGTTCATTCCGCCCCGCTGCGACGGACAACTGGCGCTGTTCTGATCAGCCAAAGCTGCTGGTATCACCCTCCATGGGTGCAAAACGAATAAGTCGGCTCGTTTGCACCGCAGCCTGGCGGTTGACCACCGCGAGACGATAGTCGGGGTCGGTGACCATCTCCAGAAACGCTCCGGCGTTGGGATATTGCGCGATGAAAGCTGCGTCCCAATGCTCGTCGGCAGGACCAGTCAGTACGGCCTGAAAGGCGCCGCGCCAAAGGACGCTTCCCCCCACGCGCTGGAAGATAGGTCCGCTGGTTTTACCATATTCCTGATAGGCGCGCTCGCCTGACCAGCCCTTGCCGGCATTTTCGTGACCTTCCGGATAGGCTGCAAGATCGCGATAACGGATCAGGTTGAGCATCTGGATCGGCACATCGCGCGGCAACGCTTTGAAGGCGTTGAATGCCTCACGCGTCGGATCGACATGCGCCTCGACAGACATCAGCCGAGGCTCCGCAGTTTGTAATCCTTGTATTGCTTTCGCAGTTCTGCCTTCTGGATTTTGCCCGTGCCCGTGATCGGCATGCTGTCGACGAAATGCACCTCATCCGGCAGCCACCATTTGGCGATACGTTCCTTGAGGTAATCTATCACATCGGTTTCGGTCAGCGTCTCCGCCTCGGGCTTTTTCACCGCAACAATGATCGGCCGCTCATCCCATTTGGGGTGATAGACACCGATGGCTGCGGCCTGCGCCACGCCAGGGCAGCCCACAGCGGCATTTTCCAGTTCAACCGAACTGATCCATTCGCCGCCCGACTTGATGACGTCCTTGACGCGATCGGTAATCTGCATAGTGCCATTCGGATGGATGACCGAGACGTCACCAGTATCGAACCATTGCTCCCCATCGACGGCATCGGTCTCGGCCTTGAAATAGCGCTTAATCACCCATGGCCCGCGAATTTGAAGCGCGCCTTCGGTGGTGCCATCGCGCGGGGCGACATTGCCGTCCTTATCGATAACGCGCAGCTCGACACCGAATGGGATTTTGCCCTGTTTTGAAACAACATCGATCTGCTGGTCGAGCGTCATTTCATCCCAGCCCGGGATGGGTGCACCCATCGTGCCGATCGGAGAGGTTTCCGTCATGCCCCAAGCGTGAGCAACACGCACACCTTGTGTCATCAGCCGCTCGATCATCATGCGGGGAGCCGCCGTGCCTCCAATGGTCACCAATTGTAATTTGCCAAGGTCATAGCGGCGCCCTGCAGCCTTTTCAGCATCGAGGTGCTGGAACATCGCAAGCCACACCGTCGGTACGCCAGCGCTGTGCGTGACGCCTTCGTCGAGCATCAGTGTATGCAGCACGGCTGCTTCGTTTGTGGTGGAAAAAACGAACTTCACGCCAGCCATCGCACCCGCAAAAGGCAGGCCCCAGCTCGCAGCATGGAACATTGGGACGATCGGCAACAAAACCGCAGTCATCGATAAGTTGAAGATGGTCGGCGCCACCTCCGCCATGGCGTGCAACATGGTCGAGCGATGCTGGTACAGCACGCCTTTCGGGTTTCCGGTCGTACCGCTCGTATAGCGGAGAATGCAAGGGTCGCCCTCGTCGCCCCCCCCCCAATCGAAATTGCCTTCCTGCCCGCCGAGCCATTCTTCATACTGCACACTGTCGAAGACGATATAATGCTCCACTGTCTTCAAATGCGGCTTCAGCCGGTCAATGACGGGCTGGAACTGCGCATCATAGAGCAGCACCTTATCCTCGGCATGGTTCATGATGTAGATAAGGTCTTCATCAAACAACCGGACGTTCACAGTGTGGATCACACCGCCGCAGCCAATCGCACCATACCAGGCTGCCAGATGACGGTGGTGGTTCATCGCAAAGGTCGCAACGCGATCTGCGGGCTTAAGCCCCATGCCGACAAAGGCTTGCGCCATGCGCCGCGCCTCACTGGCAACGCCCGCCCAATTGGTGCGTTCGATGCTGCCATCGGCCCAGCGCGTCACAATTTCGCGGGTGCCATGTTCGCGTTCGGCATAGTCAATCAGATGTGTGACCCTCAGATCCCAATCTTGCATTCCACCCAGCATTTTTCTCTCCCCTGCCCGCTATATTTTCAGCGGACGCTCATCAGATGCGGTTTGACCGGCGCGAGTTCCACATTCTCGACGCCTTGTATTTCTTTGACCTTCTCGACCAGCTCCACGTCAAGCCTGAATTTGCGTCCTAGTACGATATCGGCGGTCTTGCCGTTGGCGGTGCGAGTGCGTGCAATAACTTCACCGCGTCCGCCACCAAGCGGCAGGATCAGGCCTTGAAGCCGCAGAAAGGCATCAGCGCTGTCGATATCCAGCAGCATTTTGAATTGCGTGTTCGATACCAGACCAGCAAGCGGCTTTGCGCTGCGCACAGCGATGCGCGGAATTTCCTCACCCGAAGGCAGGTCCATTTCGACCGTAAGGAGCAGGCATTCTCCGGACTTAGCCCATTCAGCAAGACTCGCGCACACATCTTCATCGAAACAGCTTGCCTGAAACTGGCCGCTGCTGTCTGAAAAATCAGCCTGCACAAAGCGTTTGCCGCGTTTGGATTCACGCCACTTAACCGATTGAACCATTGCCGCAATTACCGCTGATTTGCGGCCGCCTTCGGGTATCGGGCCGCAATCAATGGTTTCGAGATAGCTTTTCGCTCCATGGCTTGCCGCAATCTGGGTGAATTGTGAAATGGGGTGTGAGGAGAAGTAGAAACCGAACGCCTCCCGCTCATGCTCCATTGTTTCCGCGACGGACCATTTCTCGGCATTGGGCAGACGCATCTTTCCTCCATCGGTTGCGGCATCGCCGCCGAACAACCCTCCCTGCCCGCTTTCGCGCTGGTCGCGTGCTGACTGAGCGGTAGCGAGTATAGTTTCAATACCACCAAAGACTGACGCTCGATTGGGTTCAAATTCGTCAAATGCCCCTGCGGAAGCAAGGTTTTCGAGACTGCGACGGTTGATTTGCGATGGATCGGCGCGGTTGGCGAAATCGTCGAGGTCGCGATAGGGTCCATTGGCCTCGCGCTCCGCAACAATGCCTTCCATCGCCTTTTCACCGACATTTTTGAGGCCGGCGAGCGCGTAGCGCACTGCCAATCCGGCATCGCATTCTTCAACGCTATATTCGGCTTCACTGTGGTTGATCGAAGGCGGCAGGCAGTGCGTGCCCATTCGGCGCATATCGTCAACAAACACCGCCAGCTTGTCGGTTTGATGCATATCGAAACACATCGATGCGGCGTAAAAGGCCTCAGGATGGTGCCGCTTCAGCCAGCCCGTATGGTAGGACAGTAACGCATAAGCCGCAGCGTGCGATTTGTTGAAGCCATAGCCTGCAAATTTGTCGATCAAGTCGAACAGTTCGTTCGCCTTAGCTGCGTCTATCTGGTTGTGCTCCGCGCAGCCCTTGACGAAGATCGCGCGCTGTTCATCCATTTCCGACTTGATCTTCTTGCCCATCGCGCGACGGAGAAGGTCTGCGCCGCCAAGCGAATAGCCAGCCAGGATCTGCGCGGCCTGCATCACCTGCTCCTGATAGACGAAGATACCATAGGTTTCGGCGAGAATGCCTTCAAGCAGCGGGTGCGGATACTCAATCTTCTCTTCGCCATTTTTACGGCGGCCGAACATCGGGATGTTGTCCATCGGGCCGGGGCGATAGAGTGAAACGAGCGCGATAATGTCGCCAAAATTGGTTGGTCGCACCGCCGCCAGCGTGCGCCGCATACCTTCGGATTCCAGCTGGAACACGCCCACCGTATCGCCCGATTGCAGCAGTTCATAGGTTGCTGGATCATCAAGCGTCAGCTTGTCAAACTCAACGATGATGCCGCGTTTGGCGAGCATTTGCGCCGCCTTTTGCAGCACTGACAGAGTCTTCAGGCCGAGAAAGTCGAATTTCACCAGCCCTGCTGCCTCGACAAATTTCATGTCGAACTGCGTAACGGGAATATCCGAGCGTGGATCGCGATAGAGTGGAACCAGTTCGGAAAGGGGCCTGTCTCCAATCACCACACCCGCAGCGTGGGTGGAGCTGTGGCGCGGTAAGCCCTCCAGCTTCATCGCAAGGTCGAACAACCGCTTGACCTGTTCATCGCGGCGATACTCTTCGCGCAGTTCGGGAACACCACCCAGTGCCTTCTCCAGATCCCACGGATCGGTTGGATGGTTCGGTACCAGCTTGCACAGCCTGTCCACTTGCCCATAGCTCATCTGCAAGACGCGACCGGTATCGCGCAAAACAGCGCGTGCCTTCAGCTTACCGAAGGTAATAATCTGCGCGACCTGGTTGCGGCCATATTTCTCCTGCACATAGCGGATCACTTCACCACGACGCGTTTCGCAGAAGTCGATATCGAAGTCGGGCATCGATACGCGTTCGGGGTTGAGGAAGCGTTCGAACAGCAAGCCGAGCTGCAACGGATCGAGGTCTGTAATCGTCAACGCCCATGCGACGACCGAGCCTGCACCCGAACCACGCCCGGGCCCCACCGCAATGTCATGCGATTTGGCCCATTTGATGAAATCGGCAACGATCAGGAAGTAACCGGGAAAACCCATCGAGCAGATAACATCGCACTCGAATTCCAGTCGTTCGAAATATGGTTTGCGGGCTTCTTCGTCTTTGATGCCGGCGTGCTCAAGCCGGGCAATAAGTCCCTCACGCGCATCGTCGCGTAACTGCTGTTCTTCTGCCTCTCGGCTGCCCGCAAGACTGGGGAGAATTGGTTTGCGTTTGGGTGCTCCGACCCCGCAGCGCTGCGCAACGACCAGCGTGTTGGACAGCGCCTCGGGCACATCGGCAAACAGTTCGGACATCTGCTGCCACGTCTTGATCCATGCATGCGGGCTGCTTTTACGGCGATCGTCATTCTCGACATATTCGCCATCTGAAATACAGAGCATCGCATCATGTGCGGCGTAGAAATCGGGTTCAGCAAAACAGGCGGGGTTAGTCGCGACCAGCGGTAGATCGCGCTCATAGGCCAGTGCGATTAATGCCTCTTCGGCAGCTTCTTCCGTCGCATCACCGCGCCGCGCCAGTTCAATATAGAGCCGGTCAGGGAAAAGCTTTTGCAGCTTTGAGCAATAGTCAGCGGCGCTATCCAGTTGCCCGTCGGCAAACAGCCGAGCGAGACCGCCCTCACCCGCCGCCGTCAAAGCAATCAGCCCATCGGTGCGCCCTTCCAATTGAGAAAAGCGCACCTGAGCATCGCTATCATCCGGATTTTCCAGATGCGCCATCGAGGTCAAGCGGCAGAGATTTTCATACCCCGCTTCGTCCTGCGCATAGAGTGCAATCCAGTCGCGCACCGCCTGTCCGCCGGCATATTCCGGTGGCCTTTGCAAGCCGAGCATCAATCCCATTATCGGTTGGACGCCGACACCGCGGCAACCGTCTTCGAAAGGCATCACCCCATAGAGCCCGTTACGGTCGGTGATTGCGACAGCCGGAAAGCCTAGGCCCTTGGCATATTTACCGATAGCCTTGGGCTCGATCGCACCCTCTAGCATCGTGTAAGCGGAGAAAACCCGCAAGGGAACAAAGGGTGCGATGGCCATGCGCACAAAGTGCGTCAGTCTCGATGATTCTGCAAATGAAAGCGCGGGCTAATTTGTGGACAAACACCACCCTGCCGACGCCAACTAACCCAATAGCTTTTCAATATCCTTTTCCAGCGAACCAGGCGCCACTTGCGGGCCATAGCGGCCGACAACTTTACCATCGCGATCGACAAGGAATTTGGTGAAGTTCCATTTGATTGCGCGGCTACCGAGCAGACCCGCCTGCTGATCCTTTAGATGCTTCCACAACGGGTCAGCAGCATCACCGTTTACGTCAATTTTCTTGGCTAGTGGAAAGGTAACATCGTAGGTTAGCGAGCAGAAATTCTTGATTTCTTCCTCATCGCCTGGTTCCTGCGCACCAAACTGGTTGCAGGGAAAGGCCATTACAACGAGGCCTTTTTCGCCATATTTTTCGTACAGCGCCTCCAGCCCCTTATATTGCGGGGTGAAGCCGCATTTCGATGCAGTGTTCACTAGCAACAAAACTTTGCCCTTAAACGCAGACATATCCTGCTTGCCGCCGCCGGGCATGTCGACGGTGAAATCATGTACGTTCATTGCAATCTCCGGCGCTATTTGGCCGGAATGGGCTCTTTGCGCTTCTTATATATAAAATCGAAATTGGTCGACCATGTCAAACCCTGGTCTGTCGATTGTTCGCCATGCTGGCGGACCGAGCCATCGGGTTGCAGCGAATAGATCATCCGGATCAGCGCATCCTGTCCTGGACCGTTTACACCTGCCCACATTCCGGTCAGCACCATCTTTTCGCCGGTAAATCCGCCGTCAAAATTGACATGGCCCGGCGCGGAACCGACCCAAGTCTGGTGCCAGCTCTTCGTTGCCGGGTTGTAGGCGTTCAGACTCCCACCTCCCGGCCCTTTCAGCGGCATCCAGTTCTCGCGGATCGCGCAGCCCGCATAGAGTTTCTCGATCTTGCTAAGCGCAACTTGATTGTCTTTGCCATTGGGATAGACATCCCATTCACCCACCCAGAAATCAAACTGGCTGAATTCTGCTGCGGCACAAGGCGACGGAGGCGGCGCGGATGGTGCTGCGGCGGGCGCCGATTGGACTGCGAGTAAAATTGCTGGTGCAAAAAAGCTCATGATGTTTCTCCCCAGATTTGGAGATCATGAATGTGTGTCAAATTTCAGCAATTGCTTGTCGTCCATTCGACTTGGAGATTCGATAAACGTCAATTCAGCCGAGCACGCCATCGTGCAGGCGCACGACGCGGTCCATCTTGGCCGCAAGGCGTTCATTATGTGTCGCAACCAGCGCTGCCGAGCCTTGCTCGCGCACCAGCGTCATGAACTCACGCAACACTACATCGGCGGTATGTTCGTCCAAATTGCCGGTGGGCTCGTCTGCCAAAACAAGGCGAGGCCTATTTGCGAGCGCACGCGCGACCGCAACGCGTTGTTGCTCACCACCCGAAAGCTTCGACGGGCGATGTTCGAGCCGCTCACCCAATCCCAGCGTCGACAGCAATGAAGTCGCACGCTCCGTTGCTGCATCAGGCTCCACGCCTGCGATCAGTTGCGGCAGCACGACATTTTCAAGCGCATCGAAATCAGGCAACAAATGATGAAACTGATACACAAAGCCCAGCTTCGCGCGGCGGACATCGGTTGCCCGGTCTGGCCCGGCATCGCGCATTTCCTCACCATCGATCAGGATAGAGCCGGTAAAGCCGCCCTCAAGCAGCCCCAGTGCCTGCAACAGCGTCGACTTGCCAGTGCCAGAAGGCCCAAGCAACGCCACTAGTTCGCCCTCGGCTATCGAGAGATTTACTCCACGCAAAACGTCAATAGTCACGTCACCCTGCGTAAAGCTGCGTCGGACATCGCGCATTTCGGCGACTATCTTACTCATAGCGCAGCACCTGTACCGGATCGGTTCCTGCGGCCTTGAAAGCCGGATACAGTGTCGCGAGGAAGCTGAAGAACAGGGCCAGCGTGCAGATGGCCAGCACCTCGAACGGGTCGGTGCGTGACGGCAGCTCGGTCAGAAAACGGATTGATGGATCCCATAGCTCCAACCCCGTAACAAACTGGATGGCAGTGACGATCGACTGGCGGAAAAACAGAAAGATGAAGCCGAGGATCAATCCCGCCACCATCCCTGCCGCGCCGATCAACAGCCCAACAGTCACGAAAATCTTGAGCAATGACTGCCGCGATGCGCCCATTGTGCGCAATATCGCGATGTCGCGCGTCTTGGCTCGGACCAGCATGATCAGTGACGACAGGATGTTGAACACCGCCACCAGCACGATGATCGATAGCACAATGAACATCGCCACCCGCTCGATCGCAAGCGCCTCGAACAGGGTTGCGTTCATGCTTTTCCAGTCAACAATAACCGCCTTGTCGGCAATTTTGGGCTGCAGTGGTGCCAGAATGTCATTAACCTTGTCCGGATCGGTGGTGGTCAGTTCGATCATCCCGATCTGATCGCCCATCAGCATCAGGATTTGCGCATCCTCAATCGGCATGATGACAAAGGCTTTGTCATAGTCATAGACACCGACCTCGAAGATTGCGGCAATTTCATAGGAAATCTCGCGCGGAACGGTGCCAAATGGTGTCGTCCGACCCGCCGGATTGATGATCGTAATACGTTGGCCGACACGAGCACCCAAATTTTGCGCGAGGCGCGAACCGATAGCTACCCGTTCGCTCCCCGGGCGAAGCAGCTTCATGTCACCCGCCAAGGTTTTACCCTTGAGCGTTGGGTTGGTCAGAATATCCCTGACCTCCATCCCGCGTGCAAGGATCGCTTCAACGCGGCCTTCGCTGGTCGCGAGCAGCGGCTGCTCGATCAATGGAGACGCTTCGGTCACGCCGGGCGTGGCGCGCACATCTTTCAAGACCTCGCGCCAGTCAGTCAAACGCCCTCCATAGCCTTGCACGACCGCGTGTCCGTTTAACCCGACGATCTTGTCGAAAAGTTCGGCACGGAATCCATTCATCACACTCATCACGATGATGAGCGCGGCGACTCCAAGCGCGACGGCGATCAGGCTGATCGTCGCGACCAGGAATATAAACCCTTCGCCTTTGCCCGGCAGCACATAGCGCCTGGCGATCATGCGTTCGTATCGATTGAGGATCATGTCGGGCAGTGTTCCGGCATAGCGTTGTTGCTCAAGCCTTTAGGGTGCAGCAATGCTGCGCGCAAGCCAAAGCCTGTGTTACACTATTGTTGCAGCGATGACACACTGTTTGAAAAAGCGTTCGACCGAAACAGAGAATCGTTGCGAACGCGCTGGATTGCGTCATTTTGACCGCGCTGAATAGGTTCATCGCTGAATGGCCGTGGTTCAGGGGGATTTGGTCCCACGCGATTTTGCGAAAAGCGAAACGGTGTGACCCTGACGATTTTTCGTCAATCAGGCCGTCCAATTTTTATTGGGCGGCCTTGATTTTTGCCTTTCGCATTCCATCTAAGCCGTGAGGGAGCCGGAGACGGTCCCTCAACCAAAAAGGAAGCGCCGTGCATGCGGGCTTTCACCAAAACCAAATTGCTCAACAGGAGAATTTGACATGAACCGTTTTGATTTCACCCCCTATCGCCGCAATACCGTAGGTTTCGACCGCCTCTTCGACATGCTCGAAAATGCACGCGGCGTTACACAGGGCGACAATTATCCTCCGTTCAACATCGAACGCACCTCCGAAACAGAATATGTAGTGACGATTGCGGTCGCAGGTTTCAAGCCCGACGAGATCGACATTACCGCGCAGCAGAACCAGTTGGTGGTCGCCGGCCAGAAAAAGGTCGAAGGCAATGACAACCGCGACTTCCTGCATCTTGGCATCGCCAACCGCAATTTCGAACGCCGCTTCCAGCTTGCAGACCATGTGTTTGTGAAAGGTGCCGACCTTGCCGATGGTCTTTTGATCATCCAGCTTGAGCGTCAGGTTCCCGAGGAATTGAAGCCGCGCAAGGTATTGATCGGTGGCGCCACACCAACCGTCATCGAGCATGACGAAGCGAAGAAAAAAGGCGGCAAGGCCGCTTGATGCGGAACGCCGATTAGTATGATTTCGTCATTCCCGCGAAGGCGGGAATCCAACCCCTGCCTTCTAAATTTCGATCACAGGGGTTGGACCCCCGCCTGCGCGGGGGTGACGAGATTTTGTTTTGGACCTTAGTTTATACCAAACGACTCTGTTCCACCGCCGCTGCGATAAAGCTGGCGAACAGCGGGTGCGGATCAAAAGGCTTCGATTTCAGTTCGGGGTGAAACTGGACCCCAATGAACCAGGGATGGTCGGGCCGCTCTACAATCTCCGGCAGCAAACCATCCGGCGACATGCCCGAAAACATCAAACCACCCTTTTCAAGCGGCTCCTTATAGGCTCCATTGACCTCATAACGGTGCCGATGGCGCTCTGAAATCTCTGTCGAACCATAGACTCCAGCGACATGGCTGTTGCCTGCAAGCTGCGCCTCATAGGCCCCCAAGCGCATCGTACCACCCAAATCGCCACCAGCTTCGCGCTTCTGCAAGCCTTCTTCGGTCATCCATTCAGTGATGATGCCCACAACCGGCTCGTCGGTCGGGCCAAATTCGGTGCTTGAGGCCTTCTTGATCCCTGCAGTATTCCGCGCGCCTTCGATGCAGGCCATCTGCATCCCCAAGCAGATACCAAAAAATGGAACCTTACGTTCGCGGGCGAAACGGACTGCGGCGATCTTGCCTTCGGAACCACGTTCGCCAAATCCGCCGGGAACGAGGATTGCATGCATCGGTTCAAGTGCGGCAGCGATATCGCTGTCGTCTTTCTCGAACAGCTCGGCATCTATCCAGTTGATATTGACCTTAACCCTGTTGGCAAAGCCACCATGCGCGAGCGCCTCGTTCAGCGACTTGTAGGCATCGGCCAGGCCGACATATTTGCCGACCACACCAATGGTCACTTCACCTTCAGGGTTCTGTTGGCGATCAAGAATGTCTTCCCAGCGGCGCAAATCCGGAGCGACGCCCGGCGTAATGCCAAAGGCGCGCAGCACTTCATAATCCAGCCCTTCGGCGTGATATTGCAACGGTACAGCATAGATAGACTTGGCATCGAGTGCCGGAATAACGGCTTCCTTGCGCACATTACAGAAAGCCGCAATCTTCGCCTGCTCATTTTCAGGCAGCGGATGTTCGCAACGACAGAGCAATATGTCAGGCTGCACTCCCAGCGCGGTCAGTTCCTTGACGCTGTGCTGGGTCGGCTTGGTCTTCAACTCACCAGCAGCCGCGATATAAGGGACTAGCGTCACATGGACGAATACGGTCTGTTCACGGCCCAATTCGTTGCGCATTTGACGAATGGCTTCGATGAAGGGCAGCGATTCAATATCCCCCACCGTGCCACCGATTTCGCATAGTACAAAGTCGAGGCCTTCCACATCAGCTTGCGCAAATGCCTTAATCTCGTTGGTAACGTGCGGAATTACTTGCACCGTAGCGCCCAAATAGTCGCCGCGCCGTTCCTTCGCGATGATGTCGCGATAAATGCGGCCTGAAGTCACATTGTCCGACTGGCGCGCCGAAACACCGGTAAAGCGCTCATAGTGGCCGAGATCGAGATCCGTCTCCGCGCCATCGTCGGTCACATAGACTTCACCATGCTGATAGGGCGACATCGTGCCCGGATCGACATTGAGATAGGGATCAAATTTACGAATGCGGACCTTGTAGCCACGCGCTTGCAAAAGAGCCGCCAAAGAGGCTGCCATAAGACCTTTGCCAAGCGAGGAGACCACGCCGCCGGTTATGAAAATGTACCGCGCCATGGGAGGAAAGGCCTAAGACGAGTTTATGGGATTCGGCAAGGGGCGAATGCCCGCCGGAGCAAATAAATTGTGGACGCAGACGCGTGCCGCGCACGAAAGCGACCGAACTGCCGATTATTTGTCCAGCGGCACGTCGCTTGCGGGCGATGCAGGTGCAGCCTTGTCAGCAGCGGGTGCATTTGCGGGCGCTGCGGTCGGATCGACAGTCTGCTGCTGCGTGGCGGGAGCCGCACGTTCGAGGGTTTCATCCACGCCCGCGGGTGCGCCACGCTTCGCCGAAACAAATGCCATAGCAATGGCAAGGCCAACGAACAGGGTAGCGAGAATCGCCGTGGTGCGGGTTAGGAAATCCCCTGCGCCGCGTGCCGACATCAGGCCCGAAGGGCTGCCGCCCATCCCGAGACCACCGCCTTCGGAACGCTGCATCAGGATAACGCCAACCAGTGCAGCCGCAACAACGGCAAAAACGACGAGGAGGAAGTGAAATAGACCCATTATTCTGTCCGATAAAATAGCATGGCACTTGGCCGGAATGCCGCCCACATAGGGATGGCAGCCACGTTTTTCAAATCTTATTGCTCAAGCGGCAGCCGCAGCGGCTACAATCGGCAAGAATTTGTCGGCCTTCAAGCTCGCGCCACCAATGAGACCCCCATCGACATCGGGGATCGCCAGCAGGCTTGCAGCATTATCACCATTCATCGATCCGCCGTACAGAATCCGGATATTAGAGCCATCAGTTCCGAAGCGGGCTACCAGTGCACCGCGGATTGCCGCGTGCATTGCTTTAACATCCTCCACCGACGGGATGCGACCGGTTCCGATAGCCCAAACAGGCTCGTAGGCAACCGATATCCATTCACTTGCTGCATCATCAGGCATTGAACCCTCTAATTGCCCCAACACAACGGCTTCAGCCCGCCCTGCGTCGCGTTCCGCTTCGGTTTCTCCAACACATAAAATGGCAGCTAGCCCTGCCCGCTTAGCAGCCAATGCCTTGCCGCGGATATCGGCATCACTTTCACCTTGCGCCGCACGGCGTTCGCTATGCCCTATGATCGTCAGCTTCGCCCCTGCATCGGCCAGCATCTCTGCTGAAATGCATCCGGTATGGGCGCCAGAAGCAGCCATGTGCCAATCCTGACCGCCAATCGCCATATCGGCAAATCGCCCGGCGGCCGAACGGATCAGCGTTGCGGGAATGCATAGTGCCGTATCGACCGACGGATGTGCCGCCACCGCCTCGCAAATCGATGCGACATCCTCCAACTCAGCGAGCAGTCCATTCATTTTCCAATTGCCTGCGATCAGCTTGCGCATCCTGTTTTCCTCTGCCGGTCTGGATAAAGGGTGAATTTCGATTCGGCCCGCTAGCAAATTGGCATCACAAATCCAAATGGCCTTCATGCTTGATTGACCGACCAGTGCCGCCTAAAGCGGGCGCCAATCGCGCTTTGCCATAGTTTTTCAGGACCGACATGATCAGTTTTATACGCAAGCTTCTGGGTTCACGCTGGGGCGCCGTTTTCGCCCTGGCTTTTGTCGTGCTGGTTGGCTTTGCCTTTGCGCTGGGTGATGTCACGGGCTCGGGCAGCTTTGGCGGATTAGGTCAAGGCCACGTCGCCAAGGTTGGCAGCAAAAAGATCGGACTCGGCGAGTTTCAAGACCTTCTCGACAACAGCTTGCGCGCCGAACGCCGCGACAATCCCACGCTTGATATGGCGAAGTTCGTTGAAAGCGGCGGTCTGGACGGCACGCTCGATCGACTGATCAATCGCTACGCACTTTCATCCTTTGGCGAAGAACATGGTATTGCAGTCAGCAAGCGTTTGGTTGATTCCGAAATCCGCAAACTGCCCAATGTAAATGGCCCTGACGGCAAGTTCAGCCAACAGGCCTTCCAGTCTTTCCTGCAAGGACTTGATCTTACCGAGCAGATGATCCGCGACGATTTTACGCAGAACTTGTACGCCCAGCAGATCCTGCCGGTGGCTGGCGTAGGTGCCCCCGCGCCCAACAGTCTTGTCCTGCCCTACGCCTCGCTGTTTCTCGAAAAGCGCGCGGGTAACGTCGCGCTGGTGCCGTCACAGGCATTTCTGCCAACAACTGCACCAACCGATGCCCAGTTGCAGGCCTATTACCGTGCCAACTCAGCACGCTTCACTATCCCCGAGAAGCGCGCGATCAGCTATGCAATTTTCGATGCCTCTATCGTCGATTCAAAGGCAGATGCGACGACGCAGGAAATTGCCGACTATTATAAGGCAAACGCCAAGCAATATGCTGCATCACAAACCCGAGACATCAGCCAGCTGGTTTTCCCGACCGAGGCAGCAGCCAAAGCTGCACTCGCAAAAGTTTCGGCTGGACAATCCATATCAGCGGTTGCGGCTGAACTTGGCCTCAGCCCCACCAACAGCAATGCGGTCACTCGTGAAGCTCTGACGAATTCTGCATCAAAAGCCGTTGCCGATGCTGTGTTTGCAACAGCTTCAGGAAAGACAGCGACACCAACACGCGGCGGCCTTGGTTGGTATGTGGTCAAGGTCAACGCAGTCAATGAAATCGCGGCGCGCCCCCTCGCCGCTGTCAGCGCCGAAATTGCCAGGACAATTGCATCCGAAAAGAAAGCGGAATTACTGTCTGACCTGACTTCGGAAATCGAAGATGAATTTGCCGGTGGTGCCTCCATTGCCGACATGGCCAAGGCCAATGGCCTAAAGGTGGAAACCACACCGAAGCTGTTCGCCAATGGTCAGAACCCGGCTTCGCCTGCGTACAAGCCGATAGCTGAGATGCAGCGCATCCTGCCTGCCGCGTTCGAAATGGAAAGCGACGGCGAAGCCCAACTGATCGAGATCGTTCCCGGTGAGAAATTTGCAATGGTTTCGGTAGCCGATTTTGAAGAAGCCGCTCCTCCGCCGCTTGCCGAGGTTCGTGATGTCGTGCTGCAGCAGTGGGCGCTGGCAGAAGGCTCGAAAAAGGCAAAGGCAGTTGCCGAACAAGTGCAGCGCGCCGTGCTGAGCGGCAAGTCGTTGGCCGAGGCGATGGCAGCGGTTGGCGTCAAATTGCCAGCAGTTGAAAGCGTGTCAGGCAGCCGTATGGATCTCAACCGCGAAGGCCAGCAAATGCCGCCGCCGCTCGCGATGATGTTCGCGATGAAGAAGGGCACAGCCAAAACACTCGATGCCGGACGCAGCCAGGGCTGGTTCGTCGTGCACCTCAACGAAGTCATAAAGGGCGATGCGAGCAAAAATGTCGAACTGGTCGCAGCGCGCCGTCAGGAAATGCTGGGTCTGTTACAGCAGGAATATGCTGCGCAGTTGATCAATGCCGCCCGCACCGAAGTTGGCGTCAGCAAGAATGACAGCGCCATCAAGGATATTCGCCGCCGCCTGACCAATCAGGACGCGGCGCAGTAAGGCTTATTGGACGGGTATGAACGACACCAGCTCTGCCCGCCCTGCCGACGTTGCACGCGCCCAATTGGCCGCTGGCCAGTCGGCCATCGTCTGGCGTGATTTGATAGCGGACACTGAAACACCGGTTTCTGCGGCACTCAAACTGTTTGAGGCTGGGCGCGGCGATTTCATCCTGGAATCAGTCGAAGGCGGTGCGGTGCGGGGCCGTCACAGCCTGATCGGCCTTGCGCCCGATCTCGTTTTTCGCGCCGAGGGCGACGCCGCTCAAATCAACCGCAAATGGCAGACCGACCGGACGGCCTTTGAGCCGACCGGCGAAGGTGCGCTTGCATCCCTGCGCAAGCTGGTAGAGACCTGCCGCATCGACATGCCTGAAGGGCTGCCAGCGGCCTTCGCCTGCCTTGTCGGGCATTTTGGATACGAAACCATCGGCCTCGTTGAAAAACTTCCACGCCCACCTGCAAACCCGATAAATGTGCCGGACATGATGTTTGTGCGGCCAACGGTGGTGCTGGTCTTTGATCGGCTCGCCGATCGTCTCTACATAGCCGCACCGATCTGGCCTGAGGGTGGCGATCCGGACCGGTTGATTGATGCAGCCTATGACAGGATCGATGCCACAGCGGCGAAGCTGGCCCAACCGGTTCCTGCAAGTCTGGCACATGCCGAACTTGCGTCGCTGCCCGAACCAACCCCCGCCCTCGGCCCCGGCCAATATGAAAAGATGGTGTTGAAGGCGAAGGACTATATCGCGGCGGGCGATATCTTTCAGGTCGTGCTGGCACAGCGTTTCTCGCTGCCCTTCGAATTGCCCCCGGTCGATCTCTACCGCGCATTACGGCGGATCAATCCTTCGCCTTTCCTCTACTTTCTCGACATGCCCGGTTTTGCATTAATCGGTTCAAGCCCGGAGATCCTTGTCCGCGTGCGCGACGGCGAAGTCACCATCCGCCCGATTGCCGGCACCCGTCCGCGCGGCAAGACCGCGCTCGAGGATGCCGAAAATCGCGACAGCCTGCTCGCCGATCCTAAGGAAAGGGCCGAACATCTGATGCTCCTCGATCTTGGCCGCAACGATGTCGGCCGTGTGACCGAGGGCGGCAGCGTGACGGTAACCGACAGCTATATGGTCGAATTCTACAGCCATGTGATGCACATCGTCTCGAACGTCGTCGGCCGCCTCGCCAAAGGCAAGGACGCGCTCGATGCGTTGTTCGCGGGCTTCCCGGCTGGAACGGTCAGCGGCGCCCCCAAGGTCCGTGCCTGCGAAATCATCGCCGAACTGGAACCCGAAACACGCGGCGCATATGCAGGCGGCGTCGGCTATTTCAGCCCGGACGGAAATATGGACAGCTGCATCGTGCTGCGCACCGGCATCGTCAAGGATGGCATGCTGCATGTGCAGGCAGGCGCTGGCATCGTCGCTGACAGCAACCCCGATTATGAACAGCGCGAATGCGAGGCCAAGGCAGGCGCCTTGATGGCCGCCGCTCGCGAAGCCGTCCGCGTTGCCGGAGAGGCAGGGTTCGGCCAGTGAGCAACAACCCTATCCTCGTCATCGACAATTATGACAGTTTCACCTTCAACCTGGTGCATTATCTGCAGGAACTGGGTGCCGAGGTGGAGGTTGTTCGCAACGATGCCATCTCCGCAGGACAAGCGCTGTCGAGTGGAGCCCAGGCCTTCTTGCTATCCCCCGGCCCTTGCACACCCAATGAAGCAGGTATCTGTCTCGATATGGTTGCTGCCTGTGCCGAGGCGAAAAAACCTCTGCTCGGCGTCTGTCTGGGCCACCAGACCATCGGCCAGCATTTCGGCGGCAAGGTGGTGCGTGGCGGGTTGATGCATGGCAAGACCAGCCCGGTCAGCCATGACGGCAGCGGGCTGTTCACCGGCCTGCCCTCACCATTCATTGCCACCCGCTATCACTCACTGATTGTCGAAGATATTCCCGATAGCCTTGTCGTCAATGCAACCAGCGACGACGGCCACGTCATGGGCTTCCGCCACCGCGAACTGCCGATCCACGGCGTACAATTCCACCCCGAAAGCATCGCCACCGAACATGGCCACGCCATGCTGGCAAACTTCATGCGGCTTGCGGGCATGACACCAAAGGACCGTCTGTGAGTTTGTCTCTCCAGGAATCCGAAGCCCTGTTCGGCAGGATGCTCGACGGTGAAATGGGCGACGCCGAGATCAAGGCCACCCTGATCGAAATGGCCGAACGCGACGAAACCTCGGAAGAAATCGCCGGAGCCATCCGCGCGATGCGCGCCCGCATGATCCGCGTTTCTGCTCCCGAAGGTGCCATAGACGTCTGCGGCACTGGCGGAGACGGCGCGCACAGCCTGAACGTATCCACCGCGGTCGCCATCGTAGTGGCCGCCTGCGAAGTGCCGGTCGCAAAACACGGCAACCGGGCGGCATCCAGTAAGGCGGGCGGTGCGGATACGCTCGAGGCTTTAGGCCTCAATCTTGATCGTGCGGCAGAAACAGCAGAGCAAACTCTCGCCGACCTCGGCATCGCCTTTCTATTTGCGCAGAAATACCATCCCGCTCTTGGCCGCCTCGCCCCGATCCGTAAGGAAATCGGGCGACGCACCATCTTCAACCTCTGCGGCCCGGCCTGCAATCCTGCTGGGGTCACACGTCAGTTGATCGGCGTTGCACGGCCTGATTTTATGCCCGTTTATGCAGGCGCTCTTGAACTGCTCGGCTATGATGATGCAATGCTCGTGGCTGGCGACGAACCATTAGACGAATTGTCTATTTCGGGCCCTAGTAGCTTCATCCGCCTTGGTCAGCCGCCGGAACGCATTGCACCTGAGGATGCCGGCCTACCGCGCCATCCCCCCGAAGCCCTGAAGGGCGGAGATGCGGACTATAATGCCAACGCCCTCCGCCGACTGCTGGCTGGCACGCAGGAATCCGAACAAGACCGCGCCTATCGCGATGCCGTCCTCTTCAACAGCGCCGCCGCGCTGATGGTTGCAGGTCATGCCAATGATTGGCAGTCAGGGGTCGAAGAAGCCGCCGAGGCCATTGACAAGGGGCTGGCTAAGGCTCTGCTGGATTGTTGGGTGAGATACTGAGATTTAGGTCTTTGCGCGAGGCAGCCTCTTGGTCATTTGCCAAGCTAAAAAGGCAGCCAATGCAAGCGTCATTATCATAGTGAAAATGATAACAATTAACATTGCACCGAGATTATTACTGTCCGAAAGCATAGGAGTTCCGTCAAACACGGCATTCTCAATTCCCCCGATGGTGAATGGTTGGTTAGATACTCCTGTAACTAAAGCAGCCCATGCAAGACTCATGATCAAATCTGCAAAAACCGTTCCAAATGCGAACCGCCAAATTTCATTGACCGTCATCGGACGATTCACTGATTTTGAGTACCAATACAACCCCACGCCAATTGCTAAGATATTGGCTGGTGTCGACACATTTCCTAGATCAGCCTCTGGGTTGTAAAAAGTATAACCTGCCATCGCGGCCATGAGCAGCATTTTTACAGCTATTCCCGCCAAGACAAAGCGGGTTACTGAAATTTTGTCAGTTTCTTCGTAGACCATTATTGTGAATGGTATCGACTTCTATTCGATAGTCAATTCAACATCGTAGCGCGATCCGGTTCCATAGACAAAAGCGTTGTTCATGGCTAACGACGCAACGAAATGAGCAACAAACTCGCAGAAATTTGCGCCACCAAGCGTACCGAAGTAGCCGAGCGCAAACCGCTCGGTCTCTCGCATTGGCCCGCCCCCTCCCCCCTGCGCGGGTTCGAGGCAGCGTTGCGTGCCAAGGCGGAAAGCGGATTTGCTCTGATTGCAGAAATCAAAAAGGCCAGCCCCAGCAAAGGCTTGATACGCGCCGATTTTGATCCGCCAGCACATGCCCGTGCCTATCAGGCTGGTGGGGCTGCTTGCTTGTCGGTGTTGACCGATGCGCCCTATTTTCAGGGCCATGAAGATTATCTGATCGCCGCGCGCGCGGCGTGCGACTTACCAGTCATCCGCAAGGATTTCATGGTCGATCCATGGCAATGCGACGAAGCGCGGGCGATGGGGGCGGACGCCATATTGATCATCGTTGCCGCGCTTGAGGATGCGGTGATGGTGGAGATTGAGGCGGCGGCACGCGAGCACGACCTCGACGTGCTGGTCGAGGTGCATGACGAGGCGGAGATGGAGCGCGCGCTGACACGGCTTCAGTCAAGGCTGATCGGGGTGAACAACCGTAACCTGAAGACCTTCGAAGTCGATCTGGGCATCACCGAGCGCTTGGCAGCTATGGTGCCCGACGATGTGCTGTTGGTCTGCGAAAGCGGCATTTCAAACCACGCAGATTGCCTGCGCATGGCGCAAAGCGGGGTGCGGACTTTCCTGGTAGGGGAGAGCCTGATGCGGCAAGATGATGTCGAGGCGGCGACAAAAATGTTATTGACCGGCGCATGACCAAACTCACCCACCTCGATGCAGCCGGCAATGCCGCGATGGTCGATATCTCGGCCAAGGACGCGACCGTGCGCGAAGCTGTGGCCGAGGGACGCATCACAATGTCGGCCGAGGCACTGGCGGCGATCCGTGAGGGTGCAGTCAAGAAAGGCGATGTCCTCGCCACCGCCCGCATCGCAGGGATCATGGCGGCGAAGAAGACCAGCGAGCTGATCCCGCTCTGCCACCCGCTGGCACTTTCCAAGGTAGCGGTCGATTTCGAATTTGAAGCCGATGGCATCCGCGTTATCGCCCTCGCCCGCTTAACCGGGCAGACCGGGGTGGAGATGGAGGCGCTGACCGCGGCGTCTGTCGCGCTGCTCACAATCTATGACATGGCCAAGGCGCTCGATAAGGGCATGGTGATTTCGGGCGTACGCCTGCTTTCGAAATACGGGGGCAAGTCGGGTGACTGGCGCGCCGAATGATTTCGGTCGAGGAAGCGCAGGCGCGAATTCTAGCGCTGAAGGAGCCGGTTGAAACCGAGCGAGTGGCACTGAACAAAGCGGCCGGGCGCTGGGCGGCGGAGGATGTCGTGGCGCTGCGCACACAGCCTGCGCGGGATTTGTCGGCCATGGATGGTTATGCGATCCGCTTTGCTGACGGCGCTGGCCCGTGGACGATCATTGGCGAAAGCGCGGCGGGCAAGCAGTTTGTAGGCAGCGTAGGCGCGGGGCAGGCCGTGCGCATCTTCACCGGGGCGGTCGTGCCCGACGGTGCAGACACCGTCATCATTCAGGAAAATATTGCACGTGACGGTGATGTCATCACCGTGTCTGGCGACGCGCCGCAAAAGATGGGGCAGAATGTACGCCGCGCTGGCGGAGACTTTGGCGCAGGAACTATTGTCGTGCCAAAAGGCGCGCAACTCCACGCACGACATATAGCGCTGGCGGCGATGGCGGGGCATGGTGACATAGCGGTGAGACGCAAATTGAGGGTCGCGATCGTTTCGACCGGTGATGAACTTGTACCGCCGGGACAGTCCTGTGCCGAAGACCAGATCCCTTCCTCCAACGGCGTCATGCTCGCCACGATGTTGCGCGGGATGCCGGTGGAACTGAGCGAATTTCCCGCCGTGGCGGATGATCTGGATTCCTTGACGCAGCTTTTCAGAGAACTTTCGGGGCATGATATCATTGTCACAACCGGAGGGGCGTCGGTTGGCGATCACGACCTGATCGTGCCAGCGCTGGAAGCCGCCGGAGGTGAAATCGTCTTCTGGAAAATTGCAATGCGGCCCGGAAAACCGGTTATCGCAGGGAGAATGGGCCAGGCCGTGGCACTCGGCCTTCCCGGCAATCCGGTTTCGGCTTTTGTCACCGCGATGCTCTATCTGCAGCCATTAATTGCGAAACTGAGCGGCGCGGCAGACCCGCTGCCCGGGCGACTCACCGCCAAAACCGGCGTTGACCTGCCCGCCAATGGCCCCCGCACCGACCACCTTCGGGCCAAACTGGCAGATGGCGCTCTAACACCCGTGGGGGTCAACGACAGCGCCATGCTGGCGGCCTTGTCAGAGGCTAACGCATTGATAATACGACCAGCGGATGTTGGATTTACCCCGGCTAACAGCGAAGTGCCTTACTACCCTTTACATAGGTCAGATGTCTCTGGATGACGACCTCTTGACAACACCCCCATTTGTTTCCTAATCGTTCCACATCTGTTCAACCAGACGGGAACAAACCATGTTGACCTCCAAACAGCACGCGCTTTTGATGTTCATCCACGAACGCCTTGAAACATCCGGCGTTTCTCCGTCATTTGAAGAAATGAAAGAGGCGCTTGATCTCAAGAGCAAGTCGGGCGTGCACCGGCTGATTGGCGCTTTGGAAGAACGCGGCTTTCTTCGCCGTCTCCCCAATCGCGCCCGGGCATTGGAAGTGGTCAAAATGCCCGATGGCGGCAGCGCCCGTTCGCTCTCGCAACATGAGGCGGTCAATGCAAAGGTCGCGAATATCGCCGACCATCGCCCTGCTCCGGCCAAGACTTTGCCAGTGGCTGCGAACGACGTCATCGAAATTCCGTTGCACGGAAAGATAGCCGCCGGTGTTCCGATCGAAGCACTGGAAGGCCAAAATTCGCTTTCGGTGCCGATGGCGTTGCTTGGATCGGGTGAACATTATGCGCTCGAAGTATCCGGCGATTCGATGGTCGAGGCAGGCATTCTAGATGGCGACTATGCGCTGATCCGTAAAACCCAGACCGCGCGCGATGGCGAAATTGTGGTAGCACTTGTTCGAGGAGAAGAAGCTACGCTCAAATATCTCCGCCGCGAAAATGGACGCATCCGCCTTGATCCGGCGAATAGCAGCTATGACCCGCAATATTATGACGCGAATGAGGTTGAGGTGCAGGGGCGGCTCGCTGGCTTGCTCCGCCGCTATCACTGAGGTTTGGGTACAACATTTTGCGAAAGCGGCGGGGCTCCCCTCGCCGCTTTTTCTTTTGCGCGCCGTTCAGCCCGCGCTCGCAGGCGGTGCGGCGCATAGGCCGACCAGGGATGATGCGCATTTTCTTCAGCAACGCTGCTGATTGTCGCATTGGCCAGATAAAATGCCAACCCACCGGTCTGTTCGAGCAATGTGGCATCCGCCTTCAGCCAACGTGGTTTGCAACTCCAGGGCAGCCTCCTATTGCTGATAACGATATCGCTCCGCCGACAGGCAGCGGCGAGTTCCATCGTCGGAATCATATAGCCAGAACGCAAGGCCAATACGCGCCAATTACGGTCACCTTTATGCAGCGCGAATACACAGCCATCCGGATTGCATACTGCACCGCGCATATCGTCCAGTGCCAAGGCCTCTTCGCCGACTGCCGCCGTTTCTCCCAAGATGGAGCGGGCATATTCCCCAGCCCTAGGTCGCAGCAACGCCAGTTGGCCGTCGCCATGGATGACCGCGAGATGCTGCCCATCACCGGTTAACAGCATATCCGGACGTGGTGCACTGAGCATGGCCATGGTTGAGAACAGCATCGGCCCCAATACCAGCCATCGCCAGCGCGACCCGAATATCGCGATGATCAACCCTGACAGCATTGCGGCTCCAAATGCCCACACCGGCATTTCGGGCAATAGAGCAACAGCGCCAGGGGCCGCGCTCACCGAATGGGCGATCCACAGAATTGCTGTGATTCCCTGCTTTGCCACCCACCAAAAGGGCACGCCCAAACCCGACCATAGGAAATCGGCCAAAAGGCCCAGCAATTGCGCCGGCATGACCAGAAATGTCGTCAAGGGAATGGCTGCTATGTTCGCCAGCGCGCCATAGAGGCCGCTTTTGTGAAAATGAAACAGGGCAATCGGGGCCAGCACCAGCTCAATTGCCAAGCCCGTTAGCAGCAGCCCCGATAATTGCCGGAGCAAGCGAAAGTGTAGTCCCTCGTCGCGCCGCTGCATCCAATGCCGCATCCATACGCTGTCGTGTAAAATGATGATGGTTCCTACCGCCGCAAAGCTCAGCTGAAAGCTGGGCCCGGCAAGCGCCTCCGGCCAAAAAAGAAGGACAAAGGTGGCACCGGCAGCGAGCAGGCGCAGGGACAAAGCCTCTCGTCCCATCGCCAATGCAACGAGTATCAGCAAGGCCGCGATACAGGCGCGAACCGTCGGTACCTCCGCGCCGGTCAACAATGTGTAGAGGACGGCGATAATGGCAGCGCAAGCTGCTGCCGCCAGCGGCACCGACACGCGCAAAGCCAGCCAGGGCCATAGCGCCAGCAGACTTGCGACCAATATAAAGGTACCGCCCACAACAGCGGTCACATGCAACCCACTAACCGATAAAAGATGCGCCATGCCCGAATTACGCAAGGCCTCTGCATCAGTCTCTTCGATGCTGCCGCGCGTGCCGACCAGCAAAGCGCTACCGACCGGCCCAGTTTCACTGCCCATCGCCAACTGGATCTGCGTCGATAGCGCGTTGCGGGCGCTGTTCCAGAAATCCTGTCGGTTGAGCGGCAGAGACAATATGCGAACCGCCCCCAATATCCGGCCCGTTGCGCCTATTCCACCAAACCATGCAGTCCTTGCAAAATCATAGCTTCCCGGCAAGGCTGGCCCCGGCGGCGGCATCAATCGCGCCTTGAACTCGATCACGCTTCCCGGCGCGATGTCAGGCAAAGCAAGCTGCTTGTCGATATTCACCCGAATGATCGGGGGCAGTTCCGGATGCTGACCGACATATATTCGGTAGCGGACAATATCGCGCGCCGACACATCCTCTGTGCTTTCGACACGCCCGTGGAGCTTGCCAATCCAGGGTCTTTCCAGCGGCGCGGCACCGTACAGCCATGATTTGAATGTTATCGCGCCGAAACCCAGCCCGAGCAAAAGCGCGCCGATGAGCAATAGCCCCTTCAAACGCGAAGATGGGCGAATGGCTATTCCGAGCAATGCCGTACCGATACAGGCGCTGCCCACCAACCACCAAATTTCTGCGCCAAAAACCTGCCAGATTGAAATTCCAAGACCGATCGCGACCGGAATCAACAGCGGAAGGCGTTCCTGTTCGGATTCCAGCCAGTTTTCAATGGAGGAAAGCCATTTGCTGCCCGATTGCTCGGCTGTGATCGATACGGGTTCATCGATAGCAAATTGCATGTTGCGGCCAGCCCTGAAACCAGTGCGCCACCACAATGTCTGTTATGCTTGTGTTTCAACGAGAAACAAGCCGTTTTCGATGCCCTTGACGCGCCGCACAAAACTGCGCAAGGAAGCCGCGACAAGGGGCATATTCCGACCTCGGTCTTGCTATGCCTGTATTATCGTCTCCCGCCTCTTGTGAGGCCGCCAAAACTATAAAAACAACCGGATTTGGCGGTTTGACAGGAGTAAATGAAATCGGCTTTCCCCGGCCAAATGAGTGAATGGAACGCGCATGACAAACAAGGTTGCGACTCTCAACTTGGGTGACCAGCAGGTCGACCTGCCAGTGGTATCGGGGACGGTGGGTCCGGATGTTATCGACATCCGCAAGCTCTATGCCCAGACCGATTGCTTCACCTTTGACCCGGGCTTTACCTCAACCGCCAGCTGTGAATCGCAGTTGACCTATATCGATGGCGACGAAGGTGTGCTGTTGCACCGCGGCTATTCGATTGAGGAGTTGTCCGAAGAATCGAGCTTCATGGAAGTCTCCTATCTGCTGCTGAACGGCGAACTGCCGTCGAAGCAGGAACTGGACGATTTCAGTTACACCATTTCGCGCCATACAATGCTGCACGAGCAGCTGGCGACCTTCTATCGCGGTTTCCGCCGCGACGCGCACCCGATGGCGATCATGTGCGGCGTGGTTGGGGCTTTGTCGGCCTTCTATCATGATTCGACTGATATTTCAGATCCGGTTCAGCGCAAGATTGCCAGCCACCGCCTGATTGCCAAGATGCCAACCATTGCGGCAATGGCCTATAAATATTCGGTCGGGCAGCCCTTCATCTATCCCGACAACAAGCTGTCTTACACCGGCAACTTCCTGCGCATGACCTTTGGCGTTCCGGCCGAAGAATATGAAGTCATTCCAGCCGTCGAGCAGGCATTGGATCGCATCTTCATCCTGCATGCCGACCATGAGCAGAATGCGTCGACTTCGACTGTGCGCCTTGCCGGCTCGTCGGGTGCCAATCCCTTCGCTTGTATCGCAGCGGGCATTGCCTGCCTCTGGGGCCCGGCACATGGGGGCGCCAATGAAGCGGCGCTCAACATGCTGCGCGAAATCGGCACGCCCGACAAGATTCCGCACTATATCGAACGCGCGAAGGACAAGAATGATCCGTTCCGCCTGATGGGCTTTGGTCACCGCGTTTACAAAAATTACGACCCCCGTGCGACCGTTATGCAGAAAACGGTGCGTGAAGTGCTGACCGCGCTGAAGGTCAACGATCCCATTTTCGAAGTTGCGATGCAGCTTGAGGAAATGGCGCTCAACGACCCCTATTTCATCGAGAAGAAGCTGTTCCCGAACGTCGATTTCTATTCGGGCATCATCCTGTCGGCGATCGGTTTCCCGACCACGATGTTCACCGTGCTCTTTGCCCTCGCCCGCACCGTGGGCTGGGTCGCGCAGTGGAATGAGATGATTTCCGATCCCGGCCAGAAAATCGGCCGTCCGCGTCAGTTGTACACTGGCCCGACGGCACGCCCTTACGTGCCAGTTGGCAAGCGCTAAGTAGATAAGTCGTAAATATTAGGCGATTGGCAGGTTGAGCGTGAAGCGCGCGCCGCCTGCCGATCCGGTTTCGATTGACAGTTCGCCCCCCATCGCTCTTGCGAGTTTGCGGGAAATATAAAGACCCAGCCCGCTCCCGCCATCTCCAGAGCGTCCAAGCCGTTCAAATTTGGTGAAAACGCGTTCGCGATCTTCCTCCGGAATTCCAGGTCCCTCATCTTCAACCGATATTGTTGCTGCAGTGGGATTGATAATGATCTGGATCCGAGTGCCGCCTGGTGAATAACGAATAGCATTACCGACCAGATTGAGAACGATCTGCAACACTCGTCTGAATTCCCCCACGACAACACATTTTATGTCCTCATCCGGGGAAATCAGCGTAATCTGATGGTCAGCCGCCTTCAGTGCAAGCAAACCCGAAACACGGCGAGCTATGTCACCAAGTTCGACAGGTTCACGCGCGACCTTGAACTCGGGTCTGTCGATCGCATCAAGATCCTCCAGATCGCCTACCAGTTCAGACAGGTGCTTTGCGGCTGACGCTATGTCCTTCGCATAGCTGGAATATTGCTCCAATATCGGTCCGTTCAATTCCGACCCGATAGTTTCAGCATTGGCCAATATGCGGCCCAGCGGCTGGCGAACGGCATTTGCGAAGTGTCGGCCAAGCCCCATTCCGGCATTCGCATGCTTCTCTTCTGCATTGGTACCACTTCCAACCGTTGGCAGCGCTTCTGGAAACAAGAATACCAGATGCACTCCAACCACAGGTTCGGTATCCGACTTTTTTAGATCTACCAGTGCCGTCAGTTCCACGTCTGTGGAACGATTCCTGACCCGCACTCGTTCGGGAATATCACCTGGCGCTCTCAGAAGCGCCTCAAATCCCGCCGGATGATCAATCAGATCGAAATGTTCGTCGAACGCATAAGCAACGAATTCATTCCCGAAATTTTCGAGCAAAGCTCTGGACGCGCTCAAAACGACCCCAGAACGACTGATTTGCATGGACTGCGGTGCGTTGCGAACGACATGTTGCCCAGCGCGAGTCCTGAAGGGCGACGCAGACAGAACTGCCGTGCCTCGCTCCTGCCACCCGATAATAGAAAGATGGACATTCCGGTCCTTCTTTTCAGCTTCGACCCATAATTCGATATCATGGTCTTTATCGGCTGCGTAAACATACCGTTCGAACCGCAAACCCGTTTGACAACACAGATTCGCCAAATCCAGCAAACCAGGAACGGCTATTACGCCTCCATCACGACCACCATTTGAAGCGTGCAGCCTGCGTATCGCGACGTCGGCCGCGATTAAACGGCCCTCTTGGTCGACAACACATTTAATTGGCAACGCGAGCCGTGCTGGCAGATTCTGCATCAGCCGGCCCTCGCAGTCGCTTCAGCGCCAAGCCGCCACTGCAATACCGTCGAACGCGCCTGATCTACATTTACGGATTCAAATTGTTCGAGCGATAAGGCAAGGCGATAGTCATCGCCGCGATCACCACGCAAATATTGTAAAATAGACAGTGCAGATTTCGGATCGCTGCCACGCGCTCGTAGCAGCGTCAAAAAGGGTGCCACGGGGCCTTCATCAATAAAACGCAATATCCGCTCATGTGTAATCCGGAACTCCTGAGCTAACCCGCTGACATATAGCGAAAGTCCAGCACTTATAGGATCGTTCAAGCCCGGCCGAACTTCATCGGGCAGAAAATAAGCGAGCTTTGCCGCAGCAGCGCTCAATGTCCGCGATTCATCATGTGCAGCCAGGAACAGGTTGCCAGCTTTGATATAGTCGCGACGCTCACCAATCGATCCGGACTGGAACACTGCTACCACACGCCAGAGTAAAAGATGCAGTAATTCAGCTGGCATCTGACTGGTAAGATTTTCTGGTGTTCGCCACTCAATCGCACTTTCTGCGACCAACAGATTGCGGGCAGATTGCGCAAGCATCGCATCCTTGCTGTCTATCATCTGTGCTGCAATCTGACCGAATTTATCTGGTCTGCCTTCATTAACTCGGCGCGAAATCTGCTCTTCTGCAATGCGTGCAAGAGCGAACTCAATAAGCGATTGCTCGCGAAGCAAACCTGATCGACACAGAATGTCCCAGCTTTTTGGGAGGACTTCTGCTTGCTCGATACCTAGCCCTCTTTCAATACCTTGCACCAGCATTTGCAGTACCAATCGGACAGATGCCTGCATGGCTTCACTTGGTGCATTCTGGACGCGCGGAAACAGCAGCTGGGCGAGGTCGTCGCACAGCATCTGCGCATCTATTGCAGAAGCGGTTGCTGCATTTAGCAGCTCAGGGGTTTCAGCGTCTCCCAGATTCCTATCCGATGTTCCTGGAACTACGGACTTGATATAGGGTTTTCGGGGTTAATTTGAATTTAACTGTCCGAGATTTCGCATCTGACCCCAGCGAGCCCCGATATTCAGCCCGAGGAGAATGACGATGACGCTCTTCGCGACAAGCGAAAGAGGAAATAGAAACAAACCGATAAGCAGCGATAAAGTGACTGCCAATGGCGAAATAGTACGAAGCGTCCTGTCCTTTGGTGACATATGTGACATCAGGACCAGCGCCACTAATAGGGTTGTGAGAAACGACATGTCGACAAGCGACTCCCCGCTGCGCCAAAATGACGCCAGCAAAGTCGCCGTACCTGCAAACTGGATTGCCCAACTCAAATAATCATTGGCTTTTACATGATATTCAATGGCCCGTAATTGTTGCCTGAGTGTTTCCAGGCAAAGAGCCAGAACGTAAACGGCTAAAGCCGCCATGATATGGCCACCATAAGCGACTGCCACCGAAGCGATAGAAACAACCACTGGTGCCCAGCCAAAAGCCGCCATCAAGGCAGGTCTCTGCGACACCGGTGCAATAAGTCCGCCAGACAGATTGGCAACGACAGCTTCCATCGTTCCAGATTGCCGGAACTCCAAAAAATGAGATCCAATTATCTTTTCGTAATCACCGGTACTGGAAACGTGCAGCAGCGAGCCATCAGTGATCCTTTGTTGACTGATAGCGACTTCCGAAGCGCCTAACTGCAAGGAATGACGGAGCAGAAAAGACGCTAGGCTCCAGCCTTCTGGCATTTCCTTGGATTGAAGCAGGATACCGGCTTCGAGAACCGCGACCCCGGACCAGCGACGATTCAAATCAATACGTTCAAACAAGCCGTTGGCAGGCCCTTCCTCAACAGTGCCGACACTGTTCGCTTTCCAAGACAACACCTCCTGCAACAGGCCGTCATCGAGCCATAATTCTGGCGCAACCAACAAAAATGGCCCGTCGAAATAATCTGCCTCGGAAAAATTCACCGGGCGCAGCAAACGGACATTGCCACCTTCTGCCCGCATCTGTTCGACTAGCTGCGGTAGCTCGCCGGGGATGGCGTCGACCGCGATGATGATATCATCGACGCCAAGCCGCTGCAGTTGTTTGACTTGATGGAATATCGCGGGTTTGCCGAATATTTTCGGCAACATCGCTGGCGCTCCGAAATTATCGAGCGGAGTTTCGACGCAGATCACTGCGCAATGGATGTTCAAATTATGGTCCGACGGCAAGTTGGGCATTGATCCGCTATGCCGACAGCCAGAAAATTGCCAAGCGCTTTCTGGCAATCAGGCCCGCAGCACGTTCAGACTTTGGGATTAAATCCCTTGTTCGATTTGGCTAACCAGGGTCACAAGTTTTCGGACAACTACAGGATCACCTGGCGCACCCAAATTCGCCTCATCCGCCAGATACATCATTTCCGTTGCACCGAAACTGGCCGCAAGTCCCTTGAGGCGAAAACAGCAATATTGCCAGTTCGCATCGCAGCGAGACCTTCCAAGAAGGTCGATCTGGCGCTTTGCACTATCCAAAAACGCAAGACGCAGCTCCGCCATCAGCGCGGCATCATCGCCTGCAGCCGCGCTCAAAGATGTGTCAAATGCGCCATAGTCCATTGCCATAATGCAATATTTATCCACAGGCAGGTTAACTTTGCGTTTCAACACTCCTAAATTGTGGTAAATGTGTCCCATGACGGCACAATCCAAGATAGTCGAAATCGGCCGCTCGCAGAGCGATTCCAGCCCTTCCGAATACGTTGTTGAGGAACAGGTGGAAGTTCAGCAAGAGTTTGCTGACGCCCCAGCCTCTGAGGAATATCTGGAAAGTGAGTGGCATGATGTCGTCGAATCAGGTCGGCCGTGGGGCAAAATTCTGCTTCTGATAGCCCTGATTTCTGCGACTTTGGGTTGGACCGGTTTTTTCATTTGGGCGCATCTGCCGGAACTGATTGTTGTCCCTGACCCTGCTCGGATTAGTGAACTAATCGTCCAATGGTCGGCTCCTGTTGCTGTGATCGGTCTTTTGTGGCTGCTATCGATGCGCATGAGTTCAACCGAGGCGAAACGCTTCGGCGATGTTGCAGCACTGTTGAGATCCGAAAGCGATGCGTTGCAGAACCGCATGCGCAATGTGAACGGCGAAATCGCGCTAGCGCGATCCTTTCTGGCAGAGAACGCCAAGGAATTGGAAGCTATAGGTCGCCTATCCGCACAAAGGCTGACAGAAGCAGCAACTCAGTTGAGCGCTGCTTTAACTGATTCCGACGAACGGGCCAAAATGCTGCAGGTTGCGAGCAATGCCGCTGTGACGAACCTGGAGCAATTGCGGAACCATTTACCGGTCGTGACCAGCGCAGCCAAGGATGCGACGAACCAAATAGGCATTGCGGGCAACACGGCGCACAGCCAGATTCAGGCAATCATCGGTGTCCTAAAAACCATGGATGAAAGCGCTGCAAACGCCAATATTTCGCTAGAGGCGCTTGATACTCGCATCAGTGCCAGCACCTCGGCGCTAAACCAAAAACTTTCGGCTGCAAGCGCCGATCTTTCTCAATCGGTTGAACAATCCGGAAAATTGGCTGACGATATGCTCACTGCGCTTTCGTCAGGTGTTACCGAGGCGGAGCAGCGCCTGATTGAAACTGCGAACCAGCTCGATGACCGAATGGCGGCAAGCCACCAACGTCTGGAAGGCAATTTGGGCAGTCTGGGAGAAGCCATCGCTCATCTCGAAGCGGTGAGCGACGCGCAAGATTCGACAAGCAAAGCCCTGCTCGCGAGAGTGAAGGAATCGATCGCCGAAAGCAGAAATGAGCTTTCGAAATTTGGTGATGAAGCAAGCGACAGCATCGCCAAACTGGCGTTCAGCGTTTCGGCGCTTAATGAGCGCAGCGAGGAACTGGACGGCCGTCTAAAAGGTACGTTGGCGCAAACCGATGCGCTGATCGAGCAAGCCGGCGCGATGCGTTCTGATCTGGAAGCCATCGCTGACGAAACCACCGAAAGGCTGGTTTCAAAACTCGACAATGTTAACGCTATGTTCGTAGACGTGCGAACAGCGTTTTCCGCAGCCAATAACGAACTTGCAATCGCTGACGAAGGAACAGGGGCGCTCGTAAGATCGGTGCAGGAACTTGAACAGCTCGTATCGACGCAACGCTCTGCCCTCGCCAGCCTCAATGAAAGCTCTTCAGAATATCTGACCGCGCAGCACGAACAGGTCGATATATTGTCGGCAGCGATTGTTCATACGCGAACTGCGCTTGAAGAGCTGTCGGGCATCGCCAATGAGCAGCTTGTCGCGTCACTATTGCGCGTTCGCGAAACCACCAAGCAAGCAGCAGAGGCGAGCCGCAAGATTGTCGACGAAGAACTTTCGGTGGTCGCCGACAAGCTGAACGAGAGAAATCGCGTTGCGATTGAAACGGCCGTCGATGAACAGGTGAAGGCGCTCGACGTGGCTATGCGCGAAGCATTTGGTCGCAATCTGACACTCGCTGCAGACGTTGAGGAACGGATCGAGGCGCAGCTCAAACTAGTTGGCGAGATGGCGACAAATCTTGAGCAGCGAGTCAACGAAGCGCATTCGTCCTTTGCTGGAATTGACGACGAAGGTTTTGCACGTCGTATGGCGCTGTTGACCGAATCCTTGAATTCTGCAGCGATCGATGTTGCCAAGATTTTGTCGAATGAGGTGACCGATACCGCTTGGGCTGCTTATTTGAAGGGCGACCGTGGCGTGTTCACACGCCGTGCAGTCCGCCTGCTTGACAGCGGCGAAGCGAAAATTATCGCTGCGCATTACGACGACGACGCCGAGTTCCGCGAACATGTAAACCGCTACATTCACGATTTTGAATCGATGATGCGCGTTCTGCTCAGCACCCGGGATGGCAACGCCATCGGCGTTACGTTGCTTTCATCGGATGTCGGCAAACTCTATGTCGCGCTTGCTCAGGCAATTGAGCGCTTGCGCGGCTAGTCCGCTGTCGCCTCTGGGCCAGCGATCAGGAAATCAAAACTGTGGCGGTCAATCCAGCCATAGACATAGTTTGCGTAAAACAGACCAAACAACACAGCCGACAGTAACGTTGTACGCAACAAGATTACACCAGGCCTAAAATTACCTGGGGCGCCATCGGCCTGTCCGGGAACCTTCTCAAGGCCCATTTCCTCGTAGCTACGCACGCCAATGGGCAGAATGACAAACGCACTCAGCACCCAAAACAGCGCATAAATCGCAATGATAGAAGTCCAGTTCATGCAGTTTCCACGATCAGCACATCGACAATCGGTTTCTTGCCTGTCCAGCTAGTCGCAACCCGGCGAACGGCAAGACGTAGATTCTCCCGTAGGTCACTGAGGTCGCCGCGCCAGTCGCGCACCGCTTTTTCAGCAGCCGATGATGCCTCGTCGAGGAAGTCGTCAATCTCGGCCTCGATCGGGATTCCGTGCAGGCGGATCACCGGGTCACCGAGCAGGTTGTTGTCACCATCCAACGCCACCGCAACGTTGATGATCCCATACCATGACAAGCGACGGCGCTGGGTCAGAGTTTCGCCATCAGAGGCAATGATTGTGTCGCCATCAAGCACAAGACGTCCCGTGCGCTCATTGCCAATCTGCTCGGGGCCTTTAGGCGCGAGGCGGATTACATCGCCGTTAGACTGCACAATAGTCTTCGGAATACCCAGTGATTGCCCAAAACGGGCTTGTTCAGCCATATGGCGGCGCTCGCCATGGACCGGCACCAGGATTTCAGGCCGAACCCATTCATAGAGCTTCGCCAACTCGTTGCGGCCGGGATGTCCTGATACATGCACATGCGCCTGCTTTTCGGTCACCATGATGATGTTCCGGCGTGCCAATTGATTCATCACATGCCCGATGGCCATTTCGTTGCCGGGGATCTGCTTTGAAGAGAAGATTACGGTGTCGCCCTCTTCCAGTTTCACCGGGTGATTGCCCTCTGCGATGCGGGCCAACGCTGCGCGCGCTTCCCCCTGACCGCCTGTCGCGACCACCATCACCTGGTTACGAGGAAAGGCATCGACAGCCTCCATATCAACCGTTTCGGGCAGGTTTTTGAGATACCCCGTTGATTGAGAGGCTTCGACAATTTTATGGAGCGATCGGCCAGCAAAGCAAAGTTTGCGCCCAGCTTCGCGCGCGACATCGGCTAGTGTCTGGAGGCGGGCAGAGTTTGAGGCAAAAGTGGTCACAACCACTCTGCCCTTTGCTTCAGTCACATGTTTGAGCAGATCCGCATGAACGCTCGCTTCGCTGCCACTCGCCTTATCGTTGAAGACATTGGTAGAATCGCAAACCATGGCGAGAATGCCCTCATCGCCTATTGCAGTCAGCTGTTCTGCACTTGCCGGAACACCAATGACGGGAGTCTCGTCGAGCTTCCAGTCTCCTGTGTGGAAGACCTTGCCATAGGGTGTGTCGATGACCAGCGCGCTCATTTCGAGGATCGAGTGCGCGAGCGGAACGAAGCGAATGTCGAATGGGCCGAGGTTTATCTGTCCTTCCATCGGCACAATGTTCAAGTCCACTTCGTCAGTGATGCCCTGCTCATCCAGTTTGCCTTTGATCAGCGCGGCCGTGAATGGCGTCGCGAATAGCGGCACGCCAAGGTCGGCGGCAAAGAAAGGAACAGCGCCGATATGATCCTCATGCCCGTGGGTCAGGATGATGCCCAGCAGGTCCGCCTTGCGGTCTTCGATAAATTCGAGATCGGGCATTATGAGATCGATACCCGGATAATCTTCATGGCCGAAGGTCACACCCAGATCGACCATGATCCACTTGCCTTGGCAGCCATAGAGATTGGCATTCATGCCGATTTCGTCCGACCCGCCAAGCGCGAGGAACAAAAGTTCATTTTTTGGATTTGTCATGCCCCGCCTTCGCGGTTTGCATAGAGCTTGGCAAGCCCGCGCAGTGTCAAATCGGGTTCAACTCTGTCAAATAGATGGCTGTGCTGCTGGAAAAGCGCCGCCAGCCCGCCGGTTGCGATGACTTTCACTGGCCTCGCTATTTCGGCTTTCATCCGTACCAGCAAACCTTCGATTAGACCGACATAACCAAAATATATCCCTATCTGCATTTGTCCGACGGTATCGCGGCCGATAACGCTCTGCGACGGCGGCGGCTCGATCGCGATGCGCGGCAGCATGGCGGCAGCATTGTAGAGTGCGTCGAGCGACAGGTTGATACCAGGTGCGATACTCCCGCCTAGATAAGATCCATCGGCGCCGATATGATCGAAGGTCGTCGCTGTACCGAAGCTGATGACAATCTTGTCCGTATTCGGCTCAAGCGCTTGAGCTGCAATGGCGTTGACTGCGCGATCCGCGCCCAGAGCGCGCGGTTCATCAACCTTCAGCGCAATACCCCAGCTGACCGGTTCGCGCCCGGCGACAAGGGCATCAATGCCGAAATATTTTTGGCTCAAAACCTGCAGATTGTGCAGTGCACGCGGGACAACGGTCGCGATAATGACCGCATCGATGTCACTGCGCTTATGCCCCTCCATCTGCAGCAACTGGTCGAGCCAGACAGCATATTCATCCGCCGTGCGCCGCGCGTCGGTAGCAATCCGCCAACGCTGTATGATTTCGCCGCTGTCGTCGACCAGTGCGAATTTGACATTGGTGTTGCCGTTATCGACCGCGAGAAGCATGACGCTGTCCTTATCAAATCAGGAATATATCGGCAGCGTGAATGGCACGAATTGCGCCCTCCGCCAAGCGCAGGCTGAGTGCACCATCATCGCTTAAGCCTGCGAAAAGTCCGTCAATCTGCTCACCATCAGGCAGGTTGACGCGTAAAGCTGTGCCCTTTGGATGTGAGGCTGCTTCCCATGCTCGCAAGAGATTGGCCAAAGGCTGCTGCCGCCATCGTTGCCGCCAGATTGCGAATTGATCTGCGAGTATCTCACAGACCGCTTGCGGCTCGGGTGGATTGGCACCCAAGGCCCGAAGGTCACTGGCGGGGCGTCCGATATCCGCCGGATGTGAGACCAGATTTATTCCGAAACCGGCAACAATCGCATCCCCCGACCTTTCGAGCAGGATGCCGCACAGTTTCTCGCCATTTCCCGACAATGCATCATTGGGCCATTTCAGCTGGATTGCGACATCGGGTGCGACCAGCTTGATCGTGTCAAAAGCGGCAATCCCAGCGACAAAAGCCAGGGTTGATGGGGGCGGATCGCCGGGTGACAGCCTTGCTATGGTGCTTGCATAGAGATTGCCCAAAGGGCTGCCCCACTCCCGCCCCATACGCCCCCGGCCACCGCCCTGTTGATCGGCGCGCAGCCAAAGCCCTTCAGGCGCGCCCGAGGCAGCGCGCGACAACAGATCGGCATTGGTGGAACCGGTAAGTGCTACCTGCTCGAACAAAATGCTCAGAACAAAGCTCCGGCGGCTTGCGCTGTGACTGCGCCGAGAAGCGGGATGGCCAAATAACCCAAAGCGGAAACGACCAAGCCCAAGGCTCCGCCGGTCCACCTCAAAACCTTGTCATCTGCGGCTTCGATGCTGTCGCCAGACTCATCAAAATACATCGTCTTGACGACTTTCAAATAATAGAAGGCACCAATGACAGAGGCAGCAATACCGATAACCGCAAGCGGAAACAGCCCTGCTGAGATCGCGGCATTGAATACGACCAGCTTGCCGTAAAAGCCGAACAAGGGCGGAATGCCCGCTAGGCTGAACATGAAAATTGCGAAGATGGCCGCAAGCGCGGGGCGGGTCTTCGACAGCCCGGCGATGTCGGCCATGCTTTCCTTCATCTCACCGTCGCGGCCCTTCAGCTGCATCAGGCAGACGAACCCGCCCAGTGTCATCGCGACGTAAATGGCGAGGTAAACCAGCATCGCCGCTACGCCCTGTTCCGTGCCGGCGGCCAAACCAATCAGCAGGAAGCCGACATTGTTGATTGAGCTATAAGCCAAAAGACGCTTCAGGTTCTGCTGACCAATTGCTCCGACGGCACCGATGATGATCGACATCAGGGCCACCACCATCACGATCTGCTGCCATGCTTGCACCTGATTGCCAAAAGCTTCGACCACGATACGGATGAGCAGCGCGCTGGCTGCCACCTTGGGTGCGCTGGCGAAGAAGGCCGTTACCGGCGTCGGCGCGCCTTCATAAACGTCCGGCGTCCACATGTGGAATGGTGCGGCGCTGATTTTAAAAGCGAGTCCCGAAAGCACAAAGACCAGACCGAAAAGCAGGCCCATGCTAAGTTCACCGGTCATTGCCGTACCGATCGTTTCAAAACTGGTCGAACCGGTAAAGCCGTAAAGCAGCGACATCCCGAACAGCAAAATGCCGCTGGCGAGTGCACCAAGGACGAAATATTTGAGCCCCGCCTCCGCCGAGCGGCCGTCATTGCGCGCAAAGCTGGCGAGGACATAGGCGGCGAGACTGTTGAGTTCGAGGCCAATATAGAGCGTCAGCAGGTCGGTAGCCGAGACCATCACGCCCATGCCTACAGCGGCAAGGATGACGAGCACCGGATATTCGGCACGCATTGCGCCCATTTTTTCAAGCGCCTTGGGCGCGATCATCAGCGAAATGGCCGCGGCGAAATAGATCAGAATTTTGGCGAAGCTGCCGAAGGCGTCAGCGCGATACAGGCCTTCAAAGGCCGACGCATCAGTTCCGGCGCACAGATAATGCACGGCATAGGCACCCGCGCCAACGAGGGCGGCCACAGACAAGATACTGACCAGACGACCGGCTTCCTGCCTCCACGCCGCTATCAGCAGCAGGGCAAGGCTGGAGAAACTGAGGATCAGCTCCGGACGGACCAAATAGAGCGAGGTTGAAAGGTCCATTAGTGTGCGGCCCCCTCGGCCTTTTTGTCATGTTCGCCGCCATGCGCCTGGATGCGATATTTGGCGGTCGTCTTGTCATGTACCTTGAGCTTGCTGTCGCCTGCGGGCGCTGCGCGTTCGATGCGTTCGACAATCGTTGCGACGTCGCGACGGATCGGGGCCAGGAAGCTTTCAGGGTAAATGCCCATCCACAGCACAGCTGCAGCAATCGGGGCCAATAGCCACAATTCGCGATTGTCGAGATCGGGCATCGCAGCTGCATCGGCGTTCACCTGCTCACCAAAAGCCACGCGGCGATAGAGATAGAGCATATAGCCTGCGCCCAGGATGATACCCGTGGTCGCAATCAGCGTTGCCCAGGTCGAAACCTTGTAAGCACCTGCCAGCGACAGGAATTCACCGACAAAGCCGCTCGTTCCGGGCAGACCGACGCTCGCCATGGTGAACAGCATGAAGAACAGCGCATATTTGGGCATGTTGATGCTGAGCCCGCCATAACGGCTGATCTCGCGGGTGTGCAGCCGGTCGTAAATGACACCAACGCAGAGGAAGAGCGCGCCCGAGACAAGGCCGTGGCTGAGCATCACGATGATGGCGCCTTCGATACCCTGCTGGTTGAAGGTGAACAGGCCCACTGTCACAATCGCCATATGTGCGACCGACGAATAAGCGATCAGCTTCTTCATATCATCCTGCACCAGTGCGACGAGGCTGGTGTAAACGACAGCGACCATCGACAGGCCGAAAATCAGCCAGATGAATTGCGCGGATGCTTCGGGGAACATCGGCAGCGAGAAGCGCAGGAAGCCATAGCCGCCCATCTTCAGCAAGACGCCAGCCAGGATGACTGAGCCCGCCGTCGGTGCCTGCACGTGCGCATCGGGAAGCCAGGTATGCACCGGCCACATCGGCATTTTAACCGCGAAGGATGCAAAGAAGGCGAGCCAAAGGATCGTCTGCGCCTCGGGCGGGAAATCATGGTTGAGCAGCGTCGGGATATCCGCCGTGCCCGCCTGCTGGATCATCCACAGCATTGCCAGCAGCATGAACACCGAGCCGAGCAGCGTGTAGAGGAAGAATTTGTAAGAGGCGTAGATGCGATCCTTGCCACCCCAGATGCCTATGATCAGATACATTGGGATCAGCCCGGCTTCGAACATGATGTAGAACAGCATCAGATCCTGCGCCGCAAACACGCCGATCATCAGTGTTTCCATCAACAGGAAGCTCGCCATGTAAAGCCCGACCCGCTCGGTCACCGCGCGCCAGCTTGCGCCGATGCAGATCGGCATCAGGAAGACCGAGAGCATGATGAGCAGCAACGAAATGCCGTCAATACCCAGTTTCCAGCCTATTGGCCCGAACAATGCGGCGCTTTCGACAAACTGCCACTGTGCACCCGCCGGATCGTAGCTGGCCCAAAGCCAGACACCGAGCAACAGATTGAAAAGAGTTGCGGTCAACGCAATGATGCGCGCCATTTCGTCGCGGACGAACAGGCAAGCCAGCGCGCCGACCATCGGCACGGCGAGCATGATCGAAAGGATGGGGAGTTCGGCGGCGTTCATCGCGCTTGCACCATAAACCAGCTGATTGCGGCGACGAGGCCAAGCAGCATCACCAACGCATATGTGTAGAGATAGCCCGACTGCATGCGGACGGCGATACGGCTACCCAGACCCACGGCGGCAGCGGACCCGTTTGGACCGAAGCGGTCGATAATTCCGATGTCGCCCCCCTTCCAGAACAGGCGTCCAAACCAGAAGGCAGGCTTGACGAAGATGAGGTTATACAGCTCGTCAAAATACCATTTGTTGAGGAAGAATTTGTACAGCGGCTCGAAATGCCCTGCTAGAGCCTGCGCAGAGCCGGGCTTGCGGATATACATCATCCATGCGGTGAACAGGCCGGTCAGCATCGCAACCGTCGAGGCCAGCTTCACCCACAACGGCACATGGTGCATTGCGTGGATCAGATGCTCGTTGAAATAGAGCGTCGATGCAGCCCAGAATGCGGTTCCGCCTTCTTCGGCATAGATGAAATCATATTTGAACAGATAGCCCGCAGCGATGGCACCCAGCGTAAGTACGCCCAGCGGAACGAGCATTGGCCAAGGGCTTTCATGCGGATGATATCCGGCTGTGCCATCGTCATGCGCGTCATGATGGTCGTGCGCATGGTCGTCATGGCCATGATGATCGTCGTGCACCGCATGCTGGATATGCTCCGACTGTGCCCAGCGCGGTTTGCCAAAGAATGTCAGGAAGACGAGGCGCCAGCTATAGAAGCTGGTGAGCAGCGCAGCGAATACGCCGATGAAGAAGGCATAGCCGCCCCAAGGCGCGGTCGAGGCGTAAGCCGCTTCGATAATCGCGTCCTTTGAATGGAAACCAGCAAAGCCGCCAATACCGACTATGCCGACGCCGGTGATCGCAAGCGTACCGGCAGTCATCGCCCAGAAGGTCAGCGGGATATGTTTCCTGAGGCCACCATAATAACGCATGTCCTGCTCATGATGCATTGCGTGAATCACGCTGCCAGCACCAAGGAACAGCAACGCCTTGAAGAAGGCGTGCGTGAAAAGGTGGAACATCGCCGCGCTATAGGCTCCAACACCAGCGGCAAAGAACATATAGCCGAGCTGCGAGCAGGTCGAGTAAGCGATCACGCGTTTGATATCGGTCTGGACGAGGCCGACGGTGGCCGCGAAAAGCGCTGTCGTCGCGCCAACGATGGTCACCACATTGAGCGCAAACTGGCTGGTTTCAAACAGCGGCGACAGGCGGCAGACCATGAAAACGCCCGCGGTCACCATCGTCGCCGCGTGGATCAGCGCGGAAACCGGGGTCGGGCCTTCCATCGCGTCGGGCAACCATGTGTGAAGGCCAAGCTGGGCCGATTTGCCCATCGCGCCGATGAAGAGCAGGATGCAGAGCAGGCTCATCGTATCGACGCGCAGACCGAGGAAGCCGATGCTCGATCCGGCCTTATCAGGGGCCGCAGCGAGAATATCGGGGATCGAGACAGTACCGAACAGCCAGAACACGCCAAAAATGCCGAGCATGAAGCCCAAATCGCCGACGCGGTTGACGACGAAGGCCTTGATGGCGGCGGCATTGGCGCTGGGTTTCTTGTACCAGAAACCGATCAGCAGATAGGATGCGAGACCCACGCCTTCCCAGCCAAAGAACATCTGGACAAGGTTGTTAGCCGTAACCAGCATCAGCATCGCAAAGGTGAAGAGTGAGAGATAGGCGAAGAAGCGCGGCTGATCCGGATCTTCCTCCATATAGCTCCAGCTATAGAGGTGGACGAGCGCGGACACGGTGGTGATCACCACCAGCATCACCGCGGTCAGCGCATCGACACGCAATTCCCAATCGAACTTCAGGGCGCCCGACTGCACCCATTGCATCACGGGCTCGACATAAGCCTTTTCATTGCCAGTCAAAAAGCCGAGGAAAATTGGCCAGCTGAGCGCGCAAGCGAGAAACAGTCCGCCGGTTGTGATGACCTTCGCTGCGGTCTTGCCGATGAAATTCTGCCCAAGCCCGGCGACTATGGCCGCGAGCAATGGTCCGAATACGATGATTTCGATGGACGACATAAGACCGGCTTACCCCTTCATCCGGTTGACATCGTCAACGGCGATCGTGCCGCGACCACGGAAGTAAATGACGAGAATGGCAAGACCGATGGCGGCTTCACCAGCGGCGACGGTCAAAACGAACATCGCAAACACCTGCCCCACCAGATCGCCGAGGAAGGCGCTGAAAGCGACAAGGTTGATATTCACCGAAAGCAGGATGAGCTCGATCGCCATCAGGATGATGATCACATTCTTCCGGTTGAGGAAGATGCCGAGCACGCCCATCACGAACAGGATGCTGCTGACGACCAGATAATGTTCGATACCGATCATAGCTCCACCCCCTGCCCGACGGGCTGGTTCACATTGCGCACAGAATCTTGCGGGCGACGCTGGTTCTGGCTGGAAATATCCTGCACGAAAATGCCCTTGCGCTGACGGTGGGTCAGCACAATCGCGCCAACCATTGCGACCAGCAGGATCAGGCCTGCAGTTTCAAACAGGAAGACATATTTGGTATAGAGCAGCGAGCCCATCGCCTCGATGTTGGGCTTGTCGGCGGGCGTGGCGGCGGCAATCGCACCACCGAGTTCCACTGCTCCTGCACGGAAAGCACCGATGCCGAGGATCAGTTCAACCACCAGCACAATCGCGAGCAACAGCCCCAAAGGCAGGTTGCGCATGAAACCTGCGCGCAGTTCGGCGAAATCAATGTCGAGCATCATCACGACGAACAGGAACAGCACCGCGACCGCGCCGACATACACAATGACGAGCAGCATCGCGATAAACTCTGCGCCCACCAGCACCATCAGTCCGGCGGCGTTGAAGAAAGCAACGATCAGCCAGAGCACGCTGTGCACCGGATTGCGCGCAAAAATTACCATCGCGGCCGAAGCCAGCAGGATGGCCGCGAAGATATAGAAGGAAATGACCTGGATCACGATGCGCGCCCCTTATCGATAGGGCGCGTCGGCAGCAATATTTGCCGCGATCGCGCGTTCCCATTTGTCCCCGTTCGCAAGCAGCTTGTCCTTGTTGTACAGCAGCTCTTCACGGGTTTCGGTGGCATATTCGAAATTCGGTCCCTCGACGATGGCATCGACCGGGCAGGCTTCCTGGCAGAAGCCGCAATAGATGCACTTGGTCATGTCAATGTCGTAGCGCGTGGTCCGGCGGCTGCCATCCTCGCGCGGTTCGGCCTCGATGGTGATTGCTTGTGCAGGACACACAGCCTCGCACAGCTTGCACGCGATGCAGCGTTCCTCACCATTGGGATAGCGGCGCAGCGCATGTTCACCGCGGAAACGCGGGGACAGCGGGTTCTTTTCGAACGGATAATTCACCGTCGCCTTGGGCTTGAAGAAATATTGCAAGGTCAGCCAATGCGCCTTGATAAATTCCCACAGCGTGAAGGATTTGAAGAGATGGACGACAGAACTCATGCGAAATGCCCTGTGTACATTAGGTAACCGCTCACGAGGAAAACCCAGAAGAGTGAAATCGGCAGGAAGACCTTCCAGCCCAGACGCATCAGCTGGTCATAACGATAGCGCGGGACGGTGGCTTTTACCCAGGCGAAGATGAAGAAGAATATCCAGATCTTGGCGAACAGCCAGATGATTCCCGGCACATAGTAAAGCGGTGCCCAATCAACGGGCGGCAGATATCCGCCCCAGAACAACACCGCGTTCAGCGTGCACATCAGCAGCACATTGGCATATTCGCCGAGCCAATAGAGCGCGAAACTCATCGAGCTATATTCGGTCTGGTATCCGGCAACCAACTCGCTCTCCGCCTCGGTCAAGTCGAACGGCGCGCGTGCGGTTTCGGCCATTGCACTGATCAGGAACATGACCGCGATCGGGAAGAGGAGCGGGTTGAGGCCAAAGGCGTTCACAAAGCCCAGCACATGGCCTTTTTGCGCTTCAATGATGCCGAGCATGTTGAATGTACCAGCCCACAGCACGACACAAATCAGGATGAAACCGATCGAGACTTCGTACGAAATCATCTGCGCGGCGGCGCGCATCGCTGAGAAGAAGGGATATTTCGAGTTCGACGCCCAGCCCGCAATCACGACGCCATAGACGCCAAGGCTGCTGATCGCCAAAACATAGAGCAGACCAACATTGATATCGGCGAGCACCGCGCCTGAATTGAAGGGGATCACCGCCCAGGCCATCAAGGCGACGGTGAAGGTGATGATCGGCGCAATCAGGAACAGCCCTCGGTTGGATGCCGAAGGTATGATCGTTTCCTGCAGGAAGACCTTCAGGCCGTCAGCAAAGGACTGCAGCACACCCCACGGCCCGACCACATTTGGCCCACGACGCAGCGCAAAAGCCGCCCAGAGCTTGCGCTCTGCATAGATGATCATCGCGACGCTGAGCATCAGCAACAGCGAAATCATGAGGATTCCCGCGAGCGTGGCGGTGAACCACGCCCATTCGTAAGACATGCCCCATGTCTGGAACCGTTCGGTCATGCCGAGATCAAACCAGCTCATTCCGCAGCCTCCAGCCATTGCTGCCCATGCACCAGTTCAGCCGAGCAGCGCTGCATCGTCGGTGATGCGCGGCAGATGCTGTTGGTGAGGTAGAAATCCTTGATCGGATAATCGGCGATTTTGCCGGAGACCTTGGCGTCCAGCTTCGGCTCTGCCCAGCCATAGTCGGCCAAGCCTTCCTGACCGAGCGCAGGCACAACTTTCGCCATCGCAGCGCGCAGTTCATCGAGGCTGTCAAAGGGCAGACGCTTACCGAGCACATCCGAAAGTGCGCGGAAAATGGCCCAATCCTCACGCGCATCGCCCGGCGGGAAGACAGCACGTTCACCGAGTTGGACGCGGCCTTCGAGGTTCACCCAGGTGCCCGATTTCTCGCTATAGGCTGCACCCGGCAGCACGACATCGGCATTGGCCGCACCATTATCGCCATGATGGCCGACATAGACTTTGAACGTCTTGGCAAAGAGGCTGTAATCAACCTCATCCGCGCCGAGGAAGAAGGCTAGCTTGGGCTTCTTCGCGGCCAGCGCCTTGATGCCGCCGTCAAACGCATAGCCGAGCATCAGCCCGCCCATGCGCGCAGCAGCGAAATGGAGCACGTTGAAGCCATTCCAACCGTCTTTGACCAGCTTGTACTTCTTGGCAAAGGCCAGCGCTGCGCCGTGGACGCCTTCATAGCGCAGCGCGCCACCACCGACGATAATCGCGGGGCGTTCGGCGGTCTTCAGCGCATCGGCCAGTGCCTTGGGAGCTTTGGTCAGCGCGCCGAGATCGTCACCCAGCCATTCAACCTTATAGGTCAGGTCGGTTTCAGGGCCAATGGCGAAAACCTTTGCGCCCTTTTTACGAACGGCCTTCTGGATGCGGGTGTTTACCAGCGGCGCTTCGCGGCGAAGGTCGCTACCCACGAGCAGGATCACATCGGCATTTTCGATGCCCGCGATGGTGGTATTGAAATTGACCGCCGACAGCGAAGAATTTACGAAACCTACGCCTTTCACACTTAACGCGGCCTCATTGATCTTTAGCAATATCGCCGTCTTTTCGTCTACGGGAACGTCGAACGGGTCTTTCTCAAACGAGCTTTTCCAACTCGCCGTGACCTTTGGTGTCGGAACCAACTCGATCTTTTTTCGTGTGATCGCCGAATTGGCTTTGGCAATAGCAGCCGCCTCTGCCGTCACTCGCTTGACCTCGTCGATCGTTACGATCGGACTTGCCGCAAAGCCCCAAGTGCCGTTGATCAATACACGTACGCCAAAGCCGAAATTCTGGCCGCTCGACACGTTTTGAACCTGCCGTTCGCGTGTGGAAACGTTCTCAATACGATATCGATTTATCCGAATATCGGCGTACGATGCTCCGAGCTTCTTTGCCGTAGCAAGTGCGGCATCTGCCATCGCATCTTTGTTGGCGTCAAGATAAATACTTGCTGCAGCCTGTGCCTCATAGGCCCAACTCGGCAGCGTCAGGGCACCGAACGTAAGTCCGGCGGTTTTGATGAAATCACGTCGAGAAAAGGACATTATTCCCCTCACTTTGAATTGAATAGATTAGTAACTCGGAACGCTTCCAAGTTTATGGCAGGGCAAATAGCAAAGTCAAGAATTGCAGGCCGAACGGCACCCCGGTCTTGCCGGAATGCCGTTCGGCGACACCGAAACTCAATCGCAGCTGGCATCACTAAATATCGGCAGCGATGCGAAGAGCGATTGATATTGACGTGCGTTTCCGGCAACGTTCCGTTTGACTCGCCGAATCACGTCGCATCGATATGGTTCGCCGGACAGTTTTTCGGCAAGGAACTGTAGTGCGATCGTTTCGCTCTTGTATTCGCGATGTTCCCATATCTCAGTAGGCGTTCCGCCCATTTTGGCAGCTAGGTCGACTAGCTTATTGTCCTTCGTGTTCCAGCCATTTTTGAGAAAAATACTGCTGTATTGCGGCACTAACTTGTCCTGTAGGCGCAATAGCTCGCCGCTTTCCCGCAGTATTTGATCAACATGTCCAAGCTCGTGCGAGAATTTCGTTACGGCCAGCAATCGGCCGTTGTGAGTTGTTGCGGTTTCCGTCGCGGCTAATGATTCGAGCACAGGGTAATAGTACGAATTCGGATAACCCCGATCGATGTCGCCGCCGAGAGTGACGGTGGCACCGACCAGTTCGCCCGCATCATTGAATTCAAGATCGCCTGTCCCGGCACCTTTGTCACGCTTACCCGTAACTTCGATCTTCAGCACAAATGCCTTGTTCGTTTCGAACTGCGACCATTGGGCTTTGCCGAATTCGGTCGAGAGTAGTTCGGCCTTCCACAAATCGAACTTTGCTCGATACTTGGTAGGTACATCTTCGCGAATTCCGCCATCAGTTGGCGTAGCGACATTCCTACGAATTCTCATATTCGCATCACAAAACTCGCCCGCAATAACGCTGCTGCAAAACGCAACGATCACGAAAGAGAAAACGACAAATCGGCTCATATGCACTTCACCTCGCCCGTCGAAATTTTGACCAATATTGATTGTTGGCGAGTAGCGTAGCACAAAACTTGAAATTTCAGCAAAAGAAAACGGCTCAAGCGTAAATGCTTGAGCCGTTTGATCGATAGAAGTCGATCTGCTTAGTTTCGAAAGATCTCAGCGATCGAGCGAAGTTTTGCCGCAGACGCTGCGTCCTTTGCTGTTTCGGCGAGAGTGTTTATGTGGTCAACCATCGACTTGAGTTCGGATGCTTTCGACTTGTCTGTTTCAGCCGCTTGGATCGCGTCGCGAAGCTTTGTGATCTCAGTTGGATAGACGACTTTTGCACGTTCGAGCTGGTCAATGTACGCTTTTGCAACGACAAGCGTTTTCGGGGCAACGGTGCGATGTTGACTTTGAACGTTCAAGACCGATTCGCGAACTGATTTTGCCGCGTCGATCTCGTTCTGCGACAAAAATCGCGTCGGCGTCAGTTCGAAAACGTCGAGTCCGCGTGCGATCTCGGACGAATAGATGTTGCCGTTATACCAATATGCTGACCACGAACCTGCGAGCAGCAGCATATTTGCATCGACTGGTCCGCGATCAAAAGCCGCGATCTCCATCGGGTTTGCCGGATCGGTGAAATCCATGATCGAAATGCCGCCCTGGTACCAAGCCTGAACCTTGATGTCGCGTCCGGGAACGGGAACTAGCGAGCCGTTGTGAGCCACGCAATTCTCGGTATCGCCCTGAGCCGCAGGCAATTTGTAGTAGTTGGCAAACTTTAGCTTTCCGCCTTCGAGGTTAAAGATAGCGTTCGCTCCCCAAACTGTCGGATCGGTCGCTCGGCATCGTGCTCCCATGCCGCCACCCCATTCGTCGGTGAAAACTACTTTCTTTCCGTCATTAGAGAATGAGGCTGAGTGCCAGTAGGCATAGTTCTTATCGTTTACAGCGTCGAGCCGTTTTGGATTCGCGGGGTCTTTGATATCGAGCAAGATACCGTTGCCCGAGCAGGCACCTGCCGCGAGGCCGAGTTCCGAATAAACTGTAATATCGTGACATTGATCGGTCTCTTCCGGACGTCCCTTGTTCGCGTGCGAACCGCCGTCGTTCAGAGCATTGATCTTTTCACCATCGCCAAAAATTCGCGGACTGGCAATGATCTTTGCATCCTGCGGCGCAGAAACCGGCACCTTAATAATGTCGATCCTAAATCTCGCCGTGTCGGGCGTTTTCGAAGGATCTCCATCAGTACAGCCTGCGAGTTCCTCGCTTTGACGAACAAACGACGTTCCCGAAATGTAAATATACACGTTCTTTTTATCGTTGGGATCTTCGACAAGCGTATGCGTGTGCGAGCCTCGGCACGACTGAACTGCTGCGACCTGTTTCGGATTCTTGATATCCGAGATATCGAAGATACGAACTCCACGGAATCGATCTTTCTGCGCCGCAGGCAATCCGGGAGCTGTTTGTGCCGGAAACGCCTGCGTGCCGCAATCAATTCGGCCGTTCTGCATCTCAACCGACATAAACATCAGGTTTTTGTAAACAGAAACGTCACCTTGTCCGCCGGGGCAGAGCATTGATGTAACAAGCTGCGCCTTTGCAGGATCCGCGATGTTGTAAATGTTGATGCCGTAGAAATTACCCAAGAAGAGATAATTGCCTTGGAAAGCAAGATCGGAATTTGCGAGTGCAAGTCCCGCGATCGGCATCTTCATCGCCGGCGGTATCGGTGCGTTTTCCGGAATTCCCATTGCGAAAAGTGCTTTTGCAACTCGCGGATCGTTTGGATCGACGCCAAGATCGAATGCGGCAGGTTTGCGATAAAGATTGATATGTTTGATACCGAACGAGAACTCGGCTGCGTCATATGCTCCTGCACTGAGGCCGAAACGCGGGTCGCCGGCGTTCGAACCTTTCATGCCCTCCGGCAACGGCGGAGCCTTTTCAGGTGCGAATGGGTTGCCGCCTTCCTGAGCGACAACAGAGCCGCAAAATGCTGCAATTACAAATGCAAACGTTGCCACTATCGACGTGGTCGAAATTCTTGTTGATTTCATCATCTTATCTACTTGAGCGATCCAAGCATTTTCTCCATTATATTGATCTCTGCTTTCTGTCCCGTATCGACATCAGTCGCAAAATTGAATAGTTCTGCATCTTGCCCCGCACCGGCCGTGTTAAATAGGTCATCGACCATATCGAGTGCACCTTTATGGTGTTGTATCATGCCTTCGAGAAACAGGCGGTCGAATTCGGCACCTTTTGCTTTTGATAGTGCCGTCATTTGCTTTTTCGATAACATTCCCGGCATCAACATATTGCTGCCATGCCCCGAATGGTCCATCTCGGTTTTCTCGCCGCGAAGGCCGAGCCAACGCCGCATAAAGTTCATCTCGTCCGATTGCGATTGCCTAATTCGCGCACCAAGGAGTGTTATCTCTTTGTTCTGAGTTCGGAACTCGATCAGTTCGACCATTTCAACTGCCTGACCATGGTGCATTATCATGCCCTGCATGAAATCGACATCTTTGGCCGAAACGGCAGGAATGATCGGTTTCGTGTCCGCAGGCAATACTTTCGTCGCCTGTCCGGGAGCTCCGGGCTGAACGACAACGGCTTGTGCGCAGCAGATACCGCTGAACGCCAGCACAAACGACGCTAGCCAAATTTTAGACACACTAATACCGAGCATTGTGATTTAACTTTACCACATTGCTTACGACAGGTTATTGCCAAAAGTTTTGGAAAATTGAGGTTTGGAGGCGGCGATCGGAATCGAACCGATGAATAAAGCTTTTGCAGAGCTCTGCCTTACCACTTGGCTACGCCGCCGGGCGTAAAGGATAAAGGAGAAAGGAACAAAGAAAAAGTAAAGCAAAAAACTTTATCCTTTCTCCATCTTCCTTTCTCCTTTAGGATCTGGAGCGGGAGACGAGGGTCGAACTCGCGACTTCGACCTTGGCAAGGTCGCGCTCTACCACTGAGCTACTCCCGCTTGTGGCAAACCATAATTCTACCGTCTGACAAGAAATTGTCAAGGCGACCAAACTACTGTGAGGTAATATTCTTCAAGAAACTCCAATCACCGCTCGCATTGATCTTAATATCGCCGATGCGCTTGTTTGCAACAATAATGTTTGCAGGATACCAGAGTGGAAGCAGCGGCAACTCTTCGCTTGCGATGGTCCAGGCTTTGCCGTAAAGTTCCTTGGCTTTAGCCTTATCGGTCGAGTTTTCAGCATCAAGTACGGCTTTATCAAGTTCCGCATTTGTATAGCGGCTGCGGTTGCAGCAGGAAACTGTTCCGCCGGGGATCTTTGTCGAGCTGAATAGATCTCGCAAGAAGATCGGATCTTGATTGCCGCCGATCCAGACACCTGTGTACATCTGAAAATTGCCTTGTGCAAGGTGCGTTCTGATGGTGTTTACCTCAAACGTTTCGATCTGAACATTCAAGCCAACGTCATTCATCGCACTCTGCAGAACCTGCGAATACTGGCTAACGGCCTGTAATCCGGATCCGAACTTGAACACGATCGGCTCGCCCTTATAACCGGCCTCCTGGAGCAACTGCTTCGCTTTCGCAGGATCGTAAGAATACTTCGTACCTTGCGAGTATGCCCAAGAGTTTGGCGGCAGAATCGAATCCGCGACCTTTGCCTGATCGAAAAGTAATTCGCTGACGATCTTCTCTCGGTTTATAGCATAGCCAATGGCCTGGCGAACTTTTACGTTATTAAGCGGTGCAGATTGCGTGTTGAAAACAAGATACTGAATGTTCGAACCATCAGACTGCTCGACCTTTAAGCTCGCGTTCGAAGCTAGCGACTTCAAAGTATCCGGCGAGATATTATTCGGATTCGGAGCGATATCTACGCCGCCGGTCGAGAGTTCGGCCTGAAGTGAATTTGCGTCTGTGATCGTCTTCAGTCGGAGCTTGGCAACTTTCGGTACGCCTTCCCAATACTCCTGATTTGCAGCGAGTTCGACAATGCTTTGCGCAGCGTCAAGACTCACAAACTTAAACGGTCCGGTCCCGATCGGTGCATCTTTCTGACGAGGAGCCGATCCCGTTGCGATGATCGGAACGGCCACAAGATTTGACAACAACTGATTACGCAATGCCGGCCGAGCAACCGTAAACACTACTGTTTTGGCGTCCGGAGTCTCGATCGAAGAAATATGAGCGATACGCTTCATCTTCTTCTCTTCGGCAGGCTTAGCCGCTGCGGGCGAAGTTGCCGGGGCTGCCGCCGGTTTCGTAGCCGGGGCCGAATCATCGGGAACCGAATCAAAAAACGCTCCGGCCTTGTAGCCATTCGAAGCAAACAACTGCTCAAAAGTATATTTCACATCCGCTGACGTGAAATCCTGACCATTGTGGAACTTCACGTTGTCTTGCAGCACGAACGTTATGACCTTGCCGTCCTCTGACGTTTTGATCTCTTTCGCCAATTCACCAATGTACTCGAACTTCTCATCCTTTTTGACCAGCGAGTTGAACATCAGGTTCTTAACACGTTCGGCGGCAGCGTCCGAGGACATGGTCGTCACAGTGTCAAAGGTCTGGAATTTCTCCGGAAGTGCGACGGTCACCGCATCCGAATTTCGGCGGCGGCACGTCGATGCCGTGGCAAAGAATGAGAGAACAAGAGAAAGTAAGATCAGTTTACGCAAATCAGTAACGCCTCCTCAGCGATTCAAATGTTGGTTAAATTCTGCAATTTCGTCAGACAGTTCGGCAAGCCGCTCTGCGTTAAATTCGAGTGGCGGCGAAAGACGTTGCCTGCCGCGTTCGATACGAGCGACGGCTTCGTCAACACGTTCCATCGCGATCTCGCCGCGTTCGACGGCACCGATCACAGCGTCGCGTCCCTCGATAATATTGTCACGACCAGCACAGATCGCGAGCATGTCTTCGCCCGCATTTACGGCCTTAACACATGCTTTGCCGATGCCGTAATTCTTCAGGATCGCGCCCATTTCTAGGTCATCGGTGATTGAGATGCCTTCGTAATTGAATTCGTCTCTAAGCAATTCGGTCACAAACTTGCCGTTCAATGACGACGGCGTCATTCTTCCGTCTAGATCTGAAATTTGATTTTTCGAATTAGGAAATGCTGCGTGAGCAACCATGACAAAAGCCGGATCGTGAGTCGCAGTAAGCTTCCGATACGGCAACAGATCGGTGTTTGAGAGTTCATTGTCATCGATCTCAACCGAGGGCAGTTCCTCATGCGAATCAACCGCAGCGGCTCCGAGGCCGGGGAAATGTTTGATACATCCTAATATTCCTTCGGACTGCAACTTATCAAGAAATGCGCCTGCCAACTCGGTAGCTCCCTCGGCATTCGAACCAAACGCTCGCGAGTAAAGTCCGTTGTTATCCTTCTCACGCGCCGCATCGATGACATCAACAACTGGAGCAAAGTCCGTGTTGAATCCAAGAAGACGAGTGCTCTCAGCGATCAAACTCGCCAGTCTTCGAGCCTCCTCGACCGTCCTTATCTTGTTGGCTGCCGGCATTGGCGTTAGAATTCGCCGCAAACGATCGACGAGGCCGCCTTCTTGGTCGAGCGATAAAAAGGGCACGAGTTGCGACATCTCGCGGATGCCGTCGAGCAGTTCACGCGTTTGTTTTGCTTCGCGAATGTTGCGTGCAAACAAACATATTCCGCCTGGGCGGAAATCTTCGATCAATTCGCGCGTTGAAGCATCAAGCTCAGGGCCTGCAATTCCAATGAAGAAAAGCTGCCCGACTTTTGTACGAAGATCCAATTGTTCAGGGGAATTGACCATCGAGAAAAACAAAGTCTAACAGCCAAGCTTGGAGTTTGGAAATCGGTTAGACGATCTTGTTACGTATATCGGCGAGCATTCGTTTCGCGTCTTCGGGCGAGAGCGCCTCGACATCTACCTCACGCAAGGCATCGATCGCAGATTCATTTGCGACCGCAAACAGCGAAGATTGCGATGCAATTCGGCTACCTGCGGCTTTTGCGAGTCCTGTTCGTTGCTCGTCGGCAAAAACTGCAAGTTCGTATTTCTCGAGCTTGGTAAGAACGTCTTTCGCACGTTCGATAACGTTTCGCGGCAGGCCTGCGAGGCTTGCAACTGCGATCCCGTAGGATTTCGATGCTTTGCCTGGAGCGAGTTTGTGCAGAAAAACGACCTCGCCGTCGCGTTCTTCGGCGGTGATCTGATAGTTTTTGGCTCCGGGCAGTTTCTCGGCAAGTTCTGTGAGCTCGTGATAATGGGTTGCGAAAAGTGTTTTCGCCGAATGCTTTTCCGAATCGTGCAGATATTCTGCGACTGCCCAGGCTATCGATAATCCATCAAAAGTAGAGGTGCCACGGCCGATCTCGTCGAGCAATATCAGGCTTTTCGAGGTCGCATTATGCAATATCTCCGCCGTTTCCGTCATCTCGACCATGAAAGTCGAGCGTCCGGAAGCAAGATCATCCGACGCTCCGACTCGCGTCCAAATTCGATCTACAATCGGCAACCTCGCCGCCGTCGCCGGCACAAACGAGCCGATCTGAGCCATCAGCTGAATCAGAGCGACTTGCCTTAGAATCGTCGATTTGCCGCCCATGTTTGCACCGGTGATGATTAGCAAACGGTCGGTTGAATTGTTGAGAACGATGTCATTCGGAATGAATGATCGAACCACGGCGTTTTCAACGATCGGATGCCTACCGGCTTTGATCTCGATCTCGTCACCGTCGTGCAAAGTCGGGCAAAAGTAGTTATTCCTCGCCGCGACATCGGCGAATGCGGCGAGCACATCAAGTGTCGCGAGTGCTCGTGCGGTCGTCTGCAACTTGCGGGTTTCTGCACAAACTTCGTCGCGAACCTTTTGAAAAAGCTCGCTCTCGATCCTAATGATCTTGTCTTCCGCAGTGCGAACTTTCTCTTCCCATTCTTTCAGCTCAGGAGTCGTGTAACGCTCAGCATTTGCAACGGTTTGGCGGCGTTCGTAGTCGTCCGGGACGCGTTCGATCTGACCTTTGGAAACTTCGATGTAATAGCCAAATACGTTGTTGAATTTGATCTTGAGATTGCCAATGCCGGTGCGTTCGCGTTCACGGGTTTCGAACGATGCAATGGTTTGTTTGCCGTTCGACAAGATGTCGCGCAGCTCATCCAGCTCCTCGTCAAAACCATCGCGAATTACACCGCCATCCGACAAATTCGGCGGCGGATCGTCCGAGATCGCTCGTCCAATAAGATCGCGAATTTCCGGCAATTCGAAGACATTCTCCGACAAAACCTGAAGAAGAAGGGAACTGGCATCGGCAAGAACAGTGTTTATCTTTGGGGCTTGAGAAATTGAACGCTCGATCCCGAGTAGGTCACGAGGCTTTGCGGTTCCTAGATTCAAACGCCCGATCAAACGTTCGATATCGCCGACGTCCTTCAGTAAAAATCGAATTTTCTCGCGGAATATTGTGTCGGAAAACTCGGATACCGCCGAGTGCCGCGTTTGTATCTCGTTTCGCTTTAACGACGGCCGCAACAGCCAGCTACGCAGCAGTCGCGAGCCCATGCTTGTTACGCAAGTGTCCAGGACATCGACGAGCGTTCGTTTCTTGCCGTCGCTGCGAGATTCGATAACCTCCAGATTTCTAAGACTCACAGAATCGAGGATCATCGCGTCGGACGATTCGAAAAACTCGATCTCGCCGATATGTTCAGCAGAATTTCGCTGAGTGTCCTTTGCGTATGATAAACACGCACCTGCGGCCGAGATCGCGGCGTAACGGTCGGCTATACCGTAAGCTTTCAGTTCTTTTACGCCAAATTGTTTGGTTAGCAGCGTTTCAGAATCGCGAAGATCGAATTTGTCATCATCTAGCGCCGTCAGATCGCCGTATTCGACACCGGCTTTCGAACGGCTCTCGTCAAATAGGCCGTCGGAATTCGGTTTCCCAAACTCAGGCTCGAGCATCGATGTCATCGACCTTGGAAACAAGATCTCGCGGGGGCTGTAAGACCAAAGCTGATCGACGATCTTCAACCAAGCATCGACTCCTGAAACTTCTGTCGCTACAAATCTTCCGGCTGAAAGGTCGAGGAATGCGGCTCCAAACGTATCGCCGCTGACGCAAACCGCCGCTAGATAGACCGATTCCTTCGGTTCGATCAGCTGCGGATCGATCGCGGTTCCGGGCGTAATGATGCGGACGACCTCGCGTTTTACAAGCTTGACACCTTTGCCAGCTTCTTCGGTTTGATCGCAAATGGCGACGCGATAGCCTTTGCGGACGAGTTTCGCGATATAATTTGCCGCTGCGTGATGCGGAACGCCGCACATTGGTATCGGATTTGGCGAATCTTTCTGCCGTGCCGTGAGCGTAATATCTAATTCACGAGAACCTACAATTGCGTCCTCATTGAACATTTCATAGAAATCACCGAGCCGAAAGAACAGTATCGTTCCCGGATATTGCTTTTTTATCTCGAGATATTGCCGCAACATCGGCGTGGCGTTTTCCATTTGCATTGATTATGTAGGAGAAGATTTTATTTTCAAAATCGCGAAAGTTCGTAACATTACATTTTCAAAAGCCTTGCGGTTTGTTAATATTTACGTTTGCAATAAAGGTGCAACGCGGTGCGTATCTGACACCGTCTGACGGTTAGATAGCTTTATTTATTTGCTCTTCCCGAGTCGAAGTTAGATCTTGGAGTGAAGTTTATGCATAGGGTCATTATATACATTGCGGCGATCTGCTTGGTTGCCTTGAGCGGGCTTTCAACAGTCGGTCAAACGACCGGAAACGCGATCGTGTCAACAGTAGCAAATGCAACTGACGAGCGGTATCGTATTGGTTTTCAGGACACGATAGAGATACAAGTTTTCCGTCATCCCGAACTCAATATTCGCCAAACGGTCAGCCCAACAGGAACTATTCGGCTATATCGACATGATAAGCCGATCGTCGCGGCATGCAAGACCGAACGCGAATTGGCTCAGGCTATCGAAGCAGCATACCAGGTAAGTTATCTCAAGAATCCGCAAGTTAGCGTAATGGTGACCGAGCAGAAATCGCAGCCGATCTCGGTGATCGGAGCGGTGGAAAAGGCGGGCAGTTATTACGTCAGCCGTAAAATGCACTTGCTCGAAATACTCGCGATGGCCGGTGGCCCTAACAAGGAAGCAGGAACGCGAATGTTGGTTGCTCGGGCAGGGACAAGCTCAAACTGTCAATTGGACAACCAAGCTTCGAGCGACAATATGGAATTGTTCAACTTCAAGATCCGTGACGTTCAAGAGGGCAAGAAATCACTAAAGATGGAGCCTGGCGATATCGTTTCGGTCCTTTCTTCGGATTTCGTTTACGTTTACGGCAACGTGACAGAGCCCGGACAACT
>NZ_CALMSV010000097.1 GCF_937872355.1 uncultured Sphingorhabdus sp.
GCGGGTGGAGGTGCAGAGCCAACGGAGCCGTAACGAGGCCGTGAGTGAGAGCATCGAAAGCTGCCCCGCCGAAGCCGCGTTCGACGAACGCCGCCGCGCGGTGCTTGCCGTCCTTGGTTTCGATGCCGAACGGGCGACCGTCACCAGCGACCGCTATTCCGGCAATTATCTCGGCCCTTTGGTCGAGCGGTTGCTGGAACTTCCCGACGCCTTGGTGCTGGAGGTTGCGGCGGTGGTCATGGCGGAGACGCTGGCGACGGGCAGCGAGTTGATCGAAACGCTCGGGCTTCACCTGTCGGTCGATATGGCGGCTTACTGGAGTGCGGATGCGGCGTTCTACGAACTGCTACGCGACCGCGAGGTGGCGACCGCCATTCTCGCCGAGGTCGGCGGGGCAGCCGTCGCAACCGCCAACGCCAAGGAAAAGGGCAAGACCATCAAGGGCCTGATTGCCGATTTCCTGACCGGTGAGAACGGACGCGCAAAACGCGAGGCGTGGGTGCCGCGCTGGATGGCCTTCCCGCCGTCCGCCTATACCGAGCGTGGCGGTGTCGCCACGGTCAAGGCGGCGGAGCGGGCGCGGTGGATTGCCGAACAGGAGCGGCCCGACGAACCGGACCCCGATGCTCCGGCGAGTGCGGCTGCGCTCCCTGCCGTGGCGGAGGTTCCGGACGCGGTTGCGGACGAAATCGCCGAAACCGAGGAGGAGCGGCTTGCCGCATGAACCATTGGAAATGCTGGACGGTGTTTCCGTCCGGCCTTTCGCATTGCCAAGGAGAACCGACATGGCCGACATCGTATCGGCAAGCATCGCCATCGGCGGGACGGTCAGCGCTACACAGTTCGCAGAATTGGCCACCCTAATCGCTGAATATGATCTGCGCGTCGAATGGGGCGGCAAACCGTTCGACCCGAACCATTTGCCCCAGGACGATGCTTTGCGGCTCTTTGCCGAGGAGGCAGCTTGGGGCATGTTCGACGATCTCGAACAATTTTGCTGCGATGAGGGGCTGGCTTATCAACGCTGGTCTGGGGCTTGTGCAGGCAGTTTCGGTGCCGAGCGCATCGTCTACGACGGCAGTATGAACGGGCCTTGGAACTTTGCGGTCGATGAGGACGACCATATCGTGCTGCACGCGCAGACCATCGAGGAATTGGGTTCGATGCGCGCCATTCGCAAATACATTGCCCAAGCCGAAATCATTTTTGCCGCCTTTAATAGTCCAACATCATTGATTGCCTTTCTCGCTGCCGATGGCGGCGAGCCAGCACGAGGCCCCGTCCGGCGGCGTCGGACGCGGCGGTTTCGCTGGCTTAGCTGCCGCTGGAGCCATTGGGGCGCGACAGAACCAAGCCGAAATCCCCACCGTGTCGATCGCGGACAAGGTTTGCGCGAAGATCGGAGGCAGCAATTGCACGGCCCTTTTTGACCAGCAGATAGGCGCATCCGTCGCTCTGGAAATTTTGCTCTGAACGCCGATTTAGCTGGACCCGCCAGCACCCACGGCGTGGAGGCGCTTACGCTCGAAACGCATTCGGCAAAGCTGCGAACAATACCCCCGCTTGCCGACAAACTCTGGCGGTGCGTCCCGGCACTCGGATACCGGATTTGATCAATCCGACGTTGGCTTGGACATATGCCCTGCTTGTCCAGTCCCGCGACCACAGCGATCTCGTTACATGGCCCGGTATGGCAGGGACGGCTTCGCCTCGACGCCTTGGACCGCAACGGCTCCACACCGACTTTCTTCCCCTGGGCTGCGCCCATTCCCCGCGCAGCAAGAAAGACGGTGCTCCGCCGTCCTCCATTCCATTCCGGCCTTTCAGGTGCGGCAGGTTTTCGCCCCGCCTTCGACCGGCCATCGAGATCGCGATGGTCGCGGGATCGATCCAAACAAGGAGAAGTATCATGGCCAACATCGGTTCATTCAAAAAGTCCGGCAACGACTATCAGGGCGCAATCCAGACCCTGAGCGTCCAGCAGAAGAACGTCCGCCTCGTCGCCGAAGAGGCAAGCGACAACGAGAACGCCCCCACCCACCGGGTGCTGGCGGGTCAGGTCGAAATCGGCGCAGCCTGGGCGAAGGTTTCGCGCGAGGAACGCGAATATCTGTCGGTCAAGCTCGACGATCCCAGCTTCGCCGTCCCGATCTACGCGAACCTCGTTGCCGCCGAGGACGGCAAGACCTTCAACCTGATCTGGTCGCGCCCCAACGGCTCCAGCGGCAGCTGAGCCACCGACACCGCCCCGCCCGGCACTGCCGGGCGGGCTTGGTGCTGTCCAGAAAACGCCACAAGGGCACGTAAAATCCAGATTTATGGTCGCCAAGCGCACGAATCCCTAGTATATTAGGTGGTAATATATTGGGGAGTGCGGCGACTTCCCCGGCATGTCGTCACGGGAGATCGTCGCACGTAACTTACGCAAATTGCGACATGCCAAAGGCTTGTCGCAAGAGGAGCTGGCAAACCGTGCCGAGATCAATCGCAACTATGTCGGTATGCTCGAAAGCGAGCAACACGCGGCGACCATCGACATGCTCGACAAGCTGGCCGAGGCGCTTGGCGTCCAGGTCGAAGAATTTTTCAATCGTGCGTCGTGAGCTGACGGTCCTGCCAAATTCGGAAATCATTCGATATTTTCGCAGAACGGCGTATCGTGCCAATGAACGCGCACATGCTGCGGTTTGTAAATCGGGAAGAACTGCCCTGAATACAGGGATGAACCACAAAATGTCTTGGTCAGGAACAAAAGCGGGCGTCCTGTTTGATTCGTGCTGCGGATGCGCGCGATGACCATCATTGCCTTTCAGGACATTCCGCCGCAGGTGGAGATGATTACCGATTATGACGAACAGCATCTAATCACCTATATCCGCATTCTAGACGCGACCGCAGAGGGTGCTGACTGGCGCGAGATAGTCCATATCCTCTTCGGTCTCGATGCAGAACAGGAGCCTGAACGCGCCAAAACTGTTCACGATAATCATCTTGCCCGTGCGACATGGATGACTGAGGCGGGTTATCGGCATCTGTTGCAACGGCAGAATTGAAGCCAAATCGCCGCGTGACATCGGTGTTGCGGTCGCGACGTTAAGCAATTATGCTATCCAAACTAGAGCGTAGGCGAAAGATTCGCCCGATCGTTCGACTGGTCGCTAATACGCTCTACTATCGGCTCCATCGACTTTGTCGGAGCGAGAACATGCGCAGAGTGTCTGACTGGCGTTCTGATAAGGCCGCTGGTGAATTCTTGAGCCATGACCGTGCTGATTTGGCGCAGGAGTTTCTGTGCCGGAATCCGTCCTACGAGGACGATGTCACCGAGATTCGAAATCGCGCAGAAATTACGGCTGCCGAGCGTGAGGCGGCGCTGGAAGCAGCGGCTTGGCGCTGGGGCCTGAGCACGCCTTGCGATCCGAATTTATCGCCTTTGTCGCACCCTGCACATTGGTGTTCTGACGCGGCCCCGACGGTTGTGATACTTGGGGTTGCGTCGTTCGAAACTGGCCCGGTAATCGCTGCATTGTCCCGTAAAGCCGACTGTATTCTAGCTGATGTAATGACGAGCGATGGTCGCCATCTGGTTATCGTGGACGGTAAACGCAAACATCGCCTGCGGCTCGTACATATTGCAGATGTCGAAGTGGCGGCATACGCAACAACCGTGCTGGATACCGATCGTGTTCGCTTGGGAGCCACATTGGAGTTCAATCGCTGGCTGCACGGATCTGGACCGCAACTGCTACACCCCCCGCTCATTCCAACCCAATATCAGCGTCATCGACTGGTGAAGCTGCTGCGTATCTCCGATGCCCAATCCGAAGGGGCATCATTACGCGACATCGCCTATGTCATTGTGTTCCCGCATCACTGGCCGATAGCCGGCGCGGCGTGGCGTGGGTCGTGCGAACGCCGCACCTGCCTTCGGCTTGCCGCGGAAGCCAGACGGCTGATCCAGGGCGATTACCGGAAGTTGCTCGCCGCCTGATCTTGTCCGGCGAGGGGTGACCGTTTCGCACCCCCCAATTTTTGTCGCTCTCCTCACCCGTCGATTCTCCGCCACAGCTTGCGTCTGTGATCGGTGCTGCCGGTTGCTTGCCCACAAACAACCGGAGCCAACCAATGGATGCCCGCCCCACGCCGATAATCGCCAGATACTTGCGAACCCCCGATGCAGCGGTGCATCTCGGCCTCTCCGCCCGCACGCTTGAAAAGCATCGCTGCTTTGGGACCGGTCCGGTCTATCGCAAGCTCGGCGGGCGCATCGTCTATGCGGTCGATGATCTCGATGCCTGGGCCGAACTCGGCACCAAGCGTTCGACCAGCGACCCCGGCAAGGGGACCGTCCATCCCGCCAAGCGGCAGGACGGCTACACCCCGCCCGTGCGGCGCTGAGCTCTCGCCATGCTCGCACCCACCGCCTTGATTGCCGATCTGCAGCCCGCCGTTGCGCAGCAAACCCACGTCGAACTCTACTGGGCCGAGGGGCAGCGCGAACATTGGCTGCGCTTCGGCGCACCAGTTTCCGATACGATTCTGGACCGTCGGCGGCGCAAGCTGACCTTCGGCGCAAGCCAAGTCTTCGCCTTCGTCCGCTGGGCATCGAACAACTATGGCACGATCCGTTCGCAGATCGACATCGTGCGCTGCGTTGCTTCGGGCGAGCCAGTGACGACGCTCGCTGGTGTCAATCCGGGTGGCGACATCCTGCTTTCCGTATCGGGCTGGCCCAAGGTCGAGCGCGCATTCAAAATCATCGACTCCATCGAGGCAGCGGGCATCGACCCCTGCGCGGTTGCGCCCGATCACTGGCGGCACGTCCACAACCGGCTTGCCGCCGCGCAAGCGCCGCGCGCCTATTCGCCCCAACGGCATCGCGCCTGGCTTCAGCGCAAGGCGCTGTTGCCATGAAAGCGCGCACTGCCCTTTTTGCCGCGAGCGTCGTGGCCGCTACGCTGGCAACGCTCACCGTTCCGGTTTCTCGCACTGCCGTGTGGAACGTCAGCGCCAGCGTCCCGACCGGACTCTATGCCATTCGCGGCAAGCGGAGCATCCATGTCGGCGAGCGCGTGGCGATCGAACCGCCGCCCAAGTTGCGCCGCCTGCTCGCCGAGCGCGGCTATTTGCCGGTCGACGTGCCGCTGCTAAAGCGCGTCGCCGCTGTCTCCGGCCAGCGCGTCTGCCGCTTCGCGCACGGCATCACCATCGACGGCGAGCTGGTGGGCATTGCCCGGTCCTTCGACCGGCGCGGACGCCCGCTCCCGGCCTGGTCGGGGTGCCGCCGCCTTGGTTCGGGCGAGCTGTTCGTGATGAACCCGGCAGCGCCCGACAGCTTCGACGGACGCTATTTTGGCGTTCTGCATATGGCCGATGTCATCGGTCGCGCAACGCCCCTCTGGACCGACGAAGCGGGGGACGGTGACCATATCTGGTTCGCCAATCCACATTTTGAACACGCCCCCAGTTCACCAACCCAAGGAGACTGAATGATGAAAATCGGATATTTTTTGACCGCAGACGGCGGCTATTCCGGTCATATAACCACGCTGACGCTCGACATCGGCGTTTCGCTCATGGCCATTGAACCATCTGCCAATGAGAATGCGCCCGACTACCGCGTGATCTCTGACGAAGGGGATGAAGGCGAAGAAGCGCGCGAGATTGGCGCAGGCTGGAAGCGCACGGGTGAGAAAGCTGGCGACTATGTCGCAATCCAGATCGACGATCCGATGTTCGTTACTCCGTTGCGGGCCAACCTGTTCAAGGAGGATGGCAATGCCCATGTCCTGATCTGGTCACGCCCAGTGCGGCAAGACAAGGCGGACTGAGCCGATGCGCTGGAATCGCATTCGCTTTGCCGCGTTTCTGGCGCTTGCCCTGTTCGGTGGTGTGCCGGGCTTTGCTCAGGACGCTGCCGAACAGGTGCAGCCGCTCCGCATAGATATTGCGTCGCATGTTGCCGAAGCATCGCAGCGCTTTGGCATTCCCGAGCAGTGGATATGGGCGGTGATGCGCGTTGAAAGTGCAGGCCGGATCGACGCCACCAGTCATGCAGGCGCGATGGGATTGATGCAGGTGATGCCCGGAACCTGGGCCAATCTCACCGCCCAACATGGCCTTGGCAATCAGCCTTACGACCCGCGCGCCAACATCATGGCGGGGGCCGGCTCCCCTCCCCAGAAGCAC
>NZ_CALMSV010000098.1 GCF_937872355.1 uncultured Sphingorhabdus sp.
CGGCCACCGCCTCCAGACGACTGACCCCCGCCTAGCACGCTGCCGATCAGGCCACCGAGTCCGCCGCCCTGCTCACCACCGGCCTGTTTCGCCATATATCCGGCGACCAGCATCGCGAGGATCGGCAGCATATTCTTCAGCAACGAAGAATCGATACCGGTCTGCTCCGCAGCATGACCCGCGACCGAGCGGCTGACATCCTTCGACCCGAAAATCTGGCCGAGAACATCATTGCCCTTTTCTACCGGGGTCGGCTCCGGCGACAACACGCTGTCGAGCAATCCGCCACCGCCAAGCTGGCCCAACAGGCCGCCGAGACCTTCCAAACCGCTGGGCTGTGCCTGCGCGGTCTTTTTGAAACCGCCCAGAATCGCCGGCAACAAAGCCTCAGCTCCAGCCTGTGCGATCTGCTCATTGACGCCCAATTGCTGCGCGACCGTGCCGATCGCGCCCGACTGTTTGAGAACTTCCATCATGTCCATTTGAACAATCCTCCAAAAGGTGAATGGAGTTCAGTTTCGCAGCTTCAACAATTCTACGATAGAGCAAAACATCGGTTGACCTTGATTTTACAATTGCGCGGCGCTTTCTTCTCCCAAACCTCACAGAAGCAGCTTATTCTGACTTCAATCTATCCCCCAAGTGGAAGGAAGAAGCATGAGTATTTTCGGTAAAATCAAAGATGCCATTTTCGGCAAAAAGGCCGTAGCCGCAACACCTGCGCCTGAAGCGCCCGTTGTTGCTGCGCCAGTCGAAGCCGCGCCTGTCGCAATCAGCGAAGTAGATGTGATCGCGCATCTTGAGGAAATCGACGCCAATGATGGCCGCAACCTCAACTGGCGCAGCTCGATCGTCGACCTGATGAAGATGCTTGGCATGGAAAGCTCGCTGCAGGAGCGCAAGGATCTGGCGATGGAACTGGGCTATACCGGCGAACTCGAAGGTAGCGCAGAAATGAACATCTGGCTGCACAAAGCCGTGTTGCGCGAACTCGCAGCCAATGGCGGTAAAGTGCCTGCCGACATGCTCGACTGAGCATAAGGTCACAATCAATTGAAAAGGGCGCCTTCTGCGGCGCCCTTTTCATATGTGCGGGGTGTCGAGCAAATCGGGCGGCACCAGCTCTCGTCGCGCCCGTACCGAAAACAGCATGTCCTTGCTGTAAAAGCGCAACGGCCAGTCGCGTTTACCCCTTTTGCTCCGCAACAGCAGATTGACCGAAGCCAGCAGGTCAAGATCGGCCTGCTCGGCGTTGTGCGCTTTGACCGTCGATATGTAGAATTGCGTCAGCGTTTCATGATAGCCTTGGGTATCGTCATTCACCCCGCCCACGCTTTCATTATAGCTGCGGATGATATCAGGTAGTTGCTGCTCGAGCCTGATATCGATGCGTTCGCGCAGCAACCACAGGCAGGCGGCAAGGTGCGCCTCATGTGTCCATTCCGCGCGCGGTAAATTGCACGCGAGCAGTCCCTCACCTACCCGGCGAACGGCTGCGTCATCATCAAATGTGCGAACTTCGAAATCGGCCATTTCCGGACTTTCGTTGTGCGCCCGGAAAGACCGAACGGCTTAAGCGGCCTTTGGCGCCGCCTCCCTTACGCCAGCATCGACATGTTGTTCAAACTGTTCAAAATTGTCGATGAAAGCCTGCACCAGCTTTTGCGCCGTGGCGTCATAAGCCGCCTTGTCTGACCATGCTTCGCGCGGATCAAGGATTTTGCTGTCGACACCAGACACCGCGATGGGGAATTCGAAACCGAAATTCGGATCCTTGCGGAACTCGGCATTGTTCAGGCTGCCATCAAGCGCCGCATTAAGCAGAGCACGCGTAGCCTTGATCGGCATGCGCTTGATGCCCGGATCAGTGGCCTTGCCACCCGTCCATCCGGTGTTGACCAACCAGCAGGTAACACCGCCCTTGGCGATGCGCTCTTTCAGCAAATTGCCATAGACGCTGGGATGACGCGGCATGAAGGGAGCGCCAAAGCAGGTCGAGAAGGTTGCGGTTGGCTCGGTCACGCCGATTTCGGTACCCGCAACACGCGCGGTGTAGCCAGACAGGAAGTGGTACATCGCCTGATCGGGCGTCAGACGCGCGATCGGGGGCAGCACGCCATAGGCATCTGCCGTCAGCATGATGATATTCTTGGGAACCGGGCCCAAATTGTCTTTCGATGCATTGGGAATGAAATCGATCGGATAAGAACCCCGGCTGTTTTCTGCCAGGCTGTTATCGTTGAAATCGAGCTCGCGGGTTTCGGTGTTCATGACGACATTCTCAAGCACGGTGCCAAAGCGCTTCGTCGTCGCAAAAATTTCAGGCTCTGCTTCGGGCGAGAGGTTGATCATCTTTGCATAGCAGCCGCCTTCAAAATTGAAGACTGCGGTGTCTGACCAGCCATGTTCGTCGTCACCGATCAGCGTTCGGCTGGCATCGGCCGAAAGTGTGGTCTTGCCGGTACCCGAAAGACCGAAAAAGACAGCGGTATCACCGTTGGGGCCAATATTGGCCGAGCAGTGCATCGGCATGACGCCTTGCTCGGGCAGCAAATAGTTGAGGATGCCGAATACCGACTTCTTCATTTCACCTGCATAGGCCGTACCACCAATCAGGATCAGTTTCTCGGTGAAGTTGACCGCAATCACGGTCTCGCTGCGGCAACCATGGCGGGCCGGGTCAGCGCGGAAGCTGGGCAAGTCAATGATCGTATATTCCGGTACCAGATCGGCCAGTTCATCCGCCTCGGGACGCACGAGAAGTGTGCGTATGAACAGATTGTGCCAAGCCAGTTCGTTTATCACGCGCACATTGACGCGATATTCAGGCTGCGAACCGCCAAACAGGTCCGCAACATACAACTGTTCCTTAGCAGCCAGTGCTGCGATAAAATCTTCCTTCAACGCAGCGAAATTCGCCGGGTCCATGGCGACATTGGTCTTGCCCCAATGGATACTGTTTTCGGTTGTTGCATCGCGGACAATGAATTTGTCCGATGCAGAACGGCCTGTGTGCTTGCCCGTTTGCACGACCAAAGGACCGTCTTTGGCCAATTGCCCCTCGCTATTGGCCAGTGCCGATTCGACCAGTTGCGCCGTTCCGAGATTCCAGAAAATCTTGGCAGGAGTTACAATGCCTTGTTTTTCAAGCGAGAAGTTCGGCGATACGGACACGATGGCTTCCTTTATGCGATAGCTGTGCATAGGTATGCACGGGGAATGCAGCGGCCCCTAACCTACCACTGACTTTTCGTCAAACCATGGGCAGCGCAAATTTACCCAAAGAAATTTGTCACACCCTGCAACATTGGCTTTGCCGCTTGGCATTGAAGGTTCAGGATTGCCTTCTTATAAGCGCCACGATGTCTGCCACTATCGCCCTTGTCGACGACGACCGCAACATATTGACCTCGGTGTCGATCGCCATGCAGGCGGAAGGCTATGTCACGCGCCTCTACCCCGATGGCGAGGCGGCGCTCAAGGCCTTGATCGAAAACCCTGCCGACCTGGGTATATTCGACATTAAAATGCCGCGCATGGACGGGCTGGAACTGCTCCGTCGCCTCCGCGAAAGATCGGATATGCCGGTCATTTTTCTCACGTCGAAAGACGAAGAACTTGATGAGGCGCTCGGTTTGGCAATGGGCGCGGACGATTATATCACCAAGCCATTCTCACAGCGTTTGTTGGTCGCGAGAGTAAAAGCGATACTGCGTCGGACTGCTGTCCGCAGCCGTCCCGTTGAAGAGGAAAACCGAGACGAACCCGAGCCCTTGGTGCGCGGCGACCTGGAAATGGATCCTGCGCGCCATCACGTTAAGTGGAAAGGCAAGCCGGTTACCCTGACCGTCACCGAATTCATGATATTAGAGGCACTGGCCACCAGACCGGGTGTAGTGCGAACACGCAGCCAGTTAATGGATATCGCCTATCAAGACGATATCTATGTGGATGATCGTACAATCGATAGCCACATAAAGCGGCTCCGTCGCAAGTTCCGGGAAATTGACCCCGAATTTTCCGCCATTGATACTCTCTATGGCGCTGGATACCGTTTTGCAGACGCCTGATACTGATCGATTCCAGCTGCGCTGGAGCCGCAAATTGTCGCTCACATCGCGCATTTTGGCGGTAAACCTTTTTGCACTCGCTTTGATGGCCAGCGGGCTTTTCTTCCTCGACAGCTATCGGACCCGGCTGGTTGCAGAACGGCAAGCGGCGGCAGAATCGCAAGTCAAATTGTTGGCAACAAGTCTGGCCGCAATGTCTGACGAAGAAGATGCCGCAACGCTCGCCAATTTCGCCAGGACCGAAAAACTGCGCGTGCGGCTTTATGGGGCAGATGGCGCCAAAACTTATGATAGCAATTCTGCGACTGGGCCGACCTTTCAGCTTATCGATCCGGCAAAAGAGCCGTGGCGCAAGACGGCTGCCCGTTGGATGGATCGGGGATTCGATTTTATCGTCGTAGCACCCGATCTTGAACAGTATCGCGAGCCCTACAACGACGTCGGTTCCGCTTGGCCTGAATTGGCTGGGATTAAAGTCAATCAGAGCACATCACTTGTTCGCTTCGCGCCTGATCTGACTCATGTCGTGACTGCGGCTACGCTGTTGCCAGACGGTCAAACACGGTTACTGACAACCGGCAACCCGCGTGATGTCCGTGCGCTTGTGCGGGCCGAAAGGTTCAGCATCGGCATATTCATGTTGGCCGTGCTGGTTATTTCAATCTTGCTCTCGCTGTTCCTAGCCCGAACCATCGTAAGGCCCCTGCAATATCTCGCCCGTGCCGCTGTCCGCGTAAGGCTGGGCCGATCACCCGATGTAACCATACCCCGCATGCCCTCAAGACGGGACGAAATCGGCATGCTTGCCCGGGCTTTGTCGGATATGAGCAGCGCATTGCGTCAGCGAATCGATGCGACGGAGGCCTTTGCGGCCGATGTGGCTCATGAAATCAAAAACCCGCTCGCTTCCTTGCGTTCTGCGCTCGATGGCATCGACAATGTCGAAAAACCAGAGCTTCGCGCACAATTGATGGCGGTCGCGCATGCTGATGTACAACGGATGGACCGGTTGATCAGCGACATTTCCGATGCCAGCCGGATCGACGCACAACTTGCCAAGGCCAATTTCGAGCCGATCGACATGGGTGATATGATCGAGCAATTGCTGGAAACACGCGAAAGCCGTGGTGCCGACGGCACCGTCCGCATAGCATTTGCTCGCCCGCGCAAGGGCATAACCGTGGTATTGGGTGAGGACATCCGGATCGAACGAGTGCTTACAAATCTACTTGATAATGCTGTCTCTTTCTCGCCGCCCGACGGTGTAGTCGAAATTTCGGCAACGAGAAGCGACGACGAAGTTATTATTCGCATAAGCGACCAGGGCCCCGGTATACCGCCACATGAACGCGAAACCGTGTTTCGCCGTTTCCATAGCGCTCGTCCTGAAAGCGAAGGCTTTGGCAAACATAGCGGCCTCGGCCTTGCCATTGCGAGAACGATTATCGAAGGCCATCATGGCAGCATCAGCGTCGATGATCGTGACGATGGCCTGCAGGGTGCTTGTTTCCGTATCAGTCTCCCCGTGCAGCAGCCGGCCGAACCGGCGCAATGAGGAACTCAGAAACCTTGATCCACGCGACTGCGGTCGCGATCAATGGTCAGGCTATTCTGCTGATGGGTGCTTCGGGAAGTGGAAAATCGGATCTGGCAATTCGCCTGATCGATCGCGGCGCGGTTTTGGTTTCAGACGACTATTGCGACATTGTGGAAGGCGCTGATGGCCCTGAAGTTCACGCCAAGTCAGGCATTTCGGGAAAGATCGAAGTGCGCGGCGTGGGAATTTGCGAATGCGATCATATACCAAGTGCGCCACTTGCCATGGCACTGACACTCGACAGCATCCCCGAACGCCTTCCATCCGACAACGACCGGATCGAATTGGCGGGCTGGTCTGTTCCCGCCTTTGCCCTGTCACCTTTCGAGACATCGGCACCGCTCAAAGTCGAAATGCTCCTTCACCGCTTGGTTGACGCGCGGCGGCGTCCGATGCGATTGGAAACATCAGGTTACAATCGAGGTACAGCATGAACAGAAGCGGCACGAACAAGATCATGCTGGTCACTGGCCTTTCGGGCGCCGGCAAGTCCACCGTTTTGAACACGCTGGAGGATCTGGGCTGGGAGGCGGTCGATAATTTTCCGATTCGTTTGGCCAAATCGCTACTCGACCTTCCACCCGCCGAAGCGCAGATTGAAGCTGGAATGCCGCTAGCCATTGGTTTCGACAGTCGCACGCGCGGGTTTGAACCCGCTAAACTTATCGCGGAAATCAAGCAGCTCCAGCAACGTACCGATATAGAAATCATGACGCTGTTTTTGGACTGCGCGGGTGCCGAAATCGAACGGCGTTATGCCGAAACGCGGCGGCGGCATCCATTGGCGCAGGATAGGCCGGCGATTGATGGAATTGCGCAAGAGCGGGCTTTGATGGAGCCACTGCGAGATTGGTCAGACCTCGTTATCGATACGACCCGCATGACCGCCAGCTATCTACAAGCCGAAATCCGTAATCGCTTCCGGTTGCCAGATGGCAAAATGACGGTGTCGCTGGTCAGCTTCGGGTTTTCCCGCGGTGTACCGCCCAATGCAGACCTGATTTTCGATCTAAGATTCTTAAAGAACCCGCATTGGGATTCCGAATTGCGTCCGATGACGGGGCTTGACCAAGCCGTGGGCGACTATGTCGCTTCCGACGCGGCCTTCCAAGGCGCTTTTGATCGTATCGCGGATTTGCTGCGTTACCTGCTGCCGCTATATGACGCACAGGGTAAAGCTTATGTCACCATCGCCTTTGGTTGCACGGGTGGGCGCCATCGATCGGTATTCGTCACCGAAAAATTCGCCCGCTTGCTGTGTGAAGACGGCTATTCGCCTAGCGTAAAACATCGCAATCTGCATTCAAGGCCGGTTGACGCGCTCGAATGGCAAGGTAATCAGGCGCGCCCCATGTATAATGACTGAATGACAATTGGGGTTTCAATCAGGGATATGGTAGCGGGATTCGCATGATCGGACTGGTTTTGGTGACCCACGGGACATTGGCGAGCGAATTTGTCGTCGCGATGGAGCATGTAGTTGGCCCGCAGAAACAGATAGCCACCATCTGCATCGGCCCGCGCGACGATATGGAATCGCGTCGCAGGGAGATATCGCAGGCTATCAATGAGGTCGACAGTGGCGATGGGGTCATCATCCTGTCCGACCTGTTTGGCGGCACACCTTCCAATCTAGCTATCTCCTTGCTCGAAGTCGGCAAGGTCGAGGTGATTGCAGGCGTCAACCTGCCCATGCTGATCCGCCTTGAAAGCGCGCGCAAGAATATGAGCGTTTCGGACGCGGTACTGGCAGCGCGCGATGCAGGGCGGAAATATATCAGCGTGGCCTCCGAATTGCTGGAGGCATCCAGGTGAGCCGGGTCAGCCGCACACTCATCATCGTCAACCAAAAAGGCCTTCATGCGCGTGCGAGCGCAAAATTTGTTACATTTGTCAGTCGTTTACCAGAAGGACTCAAGGTTCAAGTTGAAAAGGACGGGCAGTTAGTTGCCGGAACCTCGATCATGGGTCTGATGATGCTAGGTGCTGCAAAGGGCAGCGATATCACCTTGCATGTGGAGGGCGATGGATCGGAAATGGCGCTTGAGAAGCTTGCCGGTCTGGTAACCGACGGCTTCGGCGAAGATTAAGCTCTTATGCGCAGGGAAATTACCGGGTTTTCCAATCCGCTGATCAAGCGGGTGAGATCACTGCGCGAAAAGAAACATCGCAAACGCGAAGGGCTGTTTCTGGCGGAGGGGCTTCGTATCCTGACCGAAGCGCGCGAGGCAGGGTTCCTGCCCGAAATGCTGTTTCGCTGCACCGATCGCGATGCCCACAGCCTTGAAATCGCGTTGGAAGGCGAAGTGCTGGCGGCAGGCGGTGATGTTATCGAGACCAGTGCAGACATTCTTTCCAAATTGTCCGGCAAGGATAACCCTCAGACCGTCATCGGCGTGTATCGCGAAACGGCAACGCCGCTCGACTCGATCGATCGGAACAGCGCCGACATCTGGCTGGTCGCGCAAGCGATGCGCGATCCGGGCAATTTGGGAACGATGTTGCGCACGGGCGATGCCGTTGGCGCTGGCGGCCTGATCCTGCTCGACGACTGCACTGATCCCTTCTCCGTCGAAGCGGTACGCGCGAGCATGGGAGCGATTTTCACCCAAAAACTGGTGCAATGCCGTTGGGACGAATTTTTGCCATGGCTCCGTGGCGGTTCAGGGCAATTGGTGGGTACCAGCCTACAGACAGATACCGACTATCAGTCGGGCCAATACACCTCACCCTGCTTCATTTTGACCGGTAACGAAGCACGGGGCTTGCCTGAAAGCTATGAAGCTGAATGCGACTTGCTTGTCAAAATGCCGATGCTGGGTAAGGCTGACAGCCTCAACGCAGCGGTCGCGGCAGCCGTGATGGCCTATGAGGTGCTGAACCAATTCCGCCGCAGCTGAGAAAAATCACTTCTCGTTCGACGCTATCAGTCCCTGCTCCGCCTCACTTCCATATCGGGGCAATGCCTCGATTTCCGGGACATCTTCAAGTTCACGTTTGCCGGTTTCAATGTTGAGCTCAGCGAATTTGCGGCCTGTACTCATCACATTGCGTTCAAAACTGCCGACAAATTTGTTGTAGTTGTTGACGGCCGAGGACAGTCCGGAACCGACCGATTTCAAATGCCCTGCCGCAACGGCAATCCTGTCGTACATTTCTTTGCCCAGTGCACCAATCCGCTTGGCTTCGCGCGCCAACCCTTCCTGCCGCCATACACTTGCGACCGTGCGCGCAATCGCCACCAGATTGGTCGGCGTTGCCAGCAAAACTCGCTTTTCAAAGGCGTGGTCCCATAATGCCGGATCATGCTCAAGTGCAGCGGCGAGGAAATGCTCGCCGGGCACGAACATGATCACATAGTCGGGCGCATCGTCAAACTGGTCCCAATAAGCCTTACGCGAAAGCCCTTCGATATGGTTCTTCATCGAGGCTGTATGCCGCGTCATCGCGATCTGGCGGGCATCGTCATCATCGGCATTGAAACCATCCTGATAGTCGTTCAACGAAACCTTCGCGTCGATCACGAGGCTGCGCCCGCCCGGCACACGAATGATGGCATCGGGCCGCAACCGCCCGTCTTCGACGGTAACGCTCGCCTCGGTTACAAAATCGACATGTTCAGACAGGCCGCAGCTTTCCAGAACATTTTTGAGCTGCTGCTCGCCCCAGCGGCCGCGTGCCTTTGGAGCATTGCGGAGACTGTTGACCAAGCGCGCAGCCTCGCTCTGCACGCGCTCCTGCCCTGCCCGCATCTGATCAATCAGGCCGGTAAGCGCTCCATAGGCTTCGGTACGCTCCTTCTCGATCTTGCCGACCTGCTCCTCATAGGCCTTCAAGCGTTCGCCTACCGGCGCCAGCAACTGTTTGAGACGCTCTTCATTCTTTTCGCCCGCCTGATGGAAACGCTCGTCGGCGCGTTGCAAAAAGGCCTGTTGCGCTTCGCCGAGCAGCTTTTGCCCGATTTCGCCGAACTGGGAAGAGAGCAAATCCTTGGCTTCCGAGAGCACCTTCAACTGTTCGTCAAAACCCCGTTCGCGTTCCTCCAGCGAGGTTTCAAGCCTCGCCAGCCGGTCTTTGGCCGCATCGCGTTCAACAACCACCTCGTCGAGCATGGCGCGCAATTGCACAGTCGTTTCGGCGCCTGCGCGCGCAGCCTTGCCGCCCATGAGCCAGCCAAGGCCGAGCCCTGCCAGCAAGGCAACAACAATGATAATGGCAATTAACGGTTCCAACTCAAGCTCCAAACAAAGGAACGAATATGGAACATAGACCGAAGCATTCGCGCGTCAAGCGCTTTGCGCCACCGCCCGGCGGGTACGCTTCACCTTCGCATAGCTTAATACACTCAGCGGGATCAGTCCCGCATACACAACACTTGCAGCAATAAGCGCGACCCAGGGTGCTGAAATCAACGCCGCGGCAAATAACCCCACCCCTGCCAAAGCCAAAAAGCGGAAAGAACGACGGATGCGGATCGACGACCAGCTGAAGGTTGCTACATTTGAGATCATCAAGGCCGCGCAGAGCAGCATCCACGGACCAATCAAACGATAGTCACGGGCCCATTCTGCATTGGTTTCCAGCCAAATTGTCAGCGGAAGCAACGCAAGCCCGGCCCCTGCAGGAGACGGAACCCCGGTGTTGAACCCTGCCGATTTGTGCGGCTGATCATCGGCATCAATCCGTGCATTGAAACGCGCGAGGCGAAGTGCGGCGCACAACACAAAGAACAGGCAAATCGTCCAGCCAAAGCGCGGCATGTGTTGTAGGGCCCAGCTATAAATGATGAGCGATGGGGTCGCGCCGAATGCGATAACATCGGACAGTGAGTCCAGTTCCGCACCGAACCGGCTTTCGCCCTTCAGCATGCGGGCAATGCGGCCATCCATTGCATCCAATATGCCAGCGACAACAACCGACAGCAAGGCAGCATCCCAGATACCTTGCATGGCAAACCAGACGCCCGACAGGCCCGTGCACAACGCCATGGCTGTCACCGCATTCGGCGCCAACGCGCGCAGTGAAATTCCCGGGCGAGGATTGCTATCGGTCATGATGCTGATGTCGGACGCACGCTATCGCCTGTCAATGGGCGATTGCGCGCAGATCCTGATCAACGCCGATTTCAGCGAGGATGGTTTCACCGGCTATACAGCGCTGCCCCTTGATGATGCGCGGCGCGGTACCGTGCGGCAGATAAACGTCAACCCGGCTGCCAAAGCGGATCAGGCCAACACGCTGTCCAGCGGCAACGACGTCACCTTCCTTTACAAAGGCGACGATGCGACGGGCGACAAGACCTGCAATCTGAGTGAATCCGATGCGCACGCCGTCGGGCCGTTCGACCAGGAAATGCTGGCGTTCATTCTCTTCACTGGCCTTGTCTAGATCGGCATTGAGGAATTTGCCGGCAATATAGGCGACACGCTTGATCGTGCCCCTTATCGGCGTGCGATTAACGTGCACGTCAAACACGCTCATGAAAATCGAGACACGCGTCATCGGCTGGGCGCCCAGCCCCGCCGGACCGGCGAGTTCTGGCGGCGGCAACAACTTTTCAATCAGCGGCCCAAAACCAGCCGCCG
>NZ_CALMSV010000099.1 GCF_937872355.1 uncultured Sphingorhabdus sp.
ACACCGCCAGCGGCAGCGAAATCGCCAGGTGAGCGATTAGCAGGCCCCACAAGCTATCGGCTAAGCCAGCTATTCGGAACAAGGCGGACATCGGAATAACCAACATCAATGGCGGAAACATGTAGGCGAACAGCATGGACGCGACCAACGTCGTTTTGCCCCGAAACCGTAAACGCGTCGCTCCATAAGCAATGAATGATGACAGCGTCGTCGCCACGGCAATCGTAGCCATAGCCATCATGACGCTATTAACGAAATTCGCCGGATAGTTCGTAAGCTGCAAGAGTGACTTGTAAGAGCTTAGATCGGGTGGCCAGAAAACCAAGGATGAATCCAGAAATAGCTTTTCGGGCGACCTCAGACTGGAGAGGATCATCCAGTAGATCGGGAAGAAGGAATAGATGCAGATTAGCGCAACCGCGGCATACAAACCGACGCGGCCGGCAATCTGCTTCAGCGACTTGCCGTAATACCGCGTCGTTTTCCCGTGCGAGACTGAAGGTGTGGAGTCTGAGATTTCTCTTCCTGAGCCGCTAGAGCTATGCAACATCCGCACCGCTCGTGAACCAACGACGACAGCGGCAGCAGAGCGGGCTTGATTTTGAGTCGACATCGTCATCGTCCCTGCTTGGCCTCGTCGATCGGAAAAACCCTGAGGTAAATCAAGATAATGCTCGCCAACATCAAGAACGAGATGGTGGCGACAGCGGCCCCCCCTCCCAAGTCGAACTCGAGAAACGCTTTTCGGTAGGCCAACGTGGGAAGCGTCTCGGTTTCGTTGAGCGGTCCGCCCTTCGTTAGAAGCCAGATCACGTCGAACTTGTTGAACATCCAGATCCCTCTCAGGAGGATGACCACGATCAACACTGACCTCAATCCTGGCAGCGTGACATGCCAGAATTGCTTCATAACCCCTGCTCCATCGACCCGGGCCGCTTCATACAGTTGAGCCGGAATGGATTGAAGGCCGGCAAGAACACAGGTCACGACAAACGGCGTCCAGATCCAAACGCTAACAAGGACAATAGTCGCCTTCGCGCTCGTTGAATTACCTCCCCAATCGAACATCCCATATCCGAATGACGCGAAGACACTCTTGAGAAGGCCGTAGTTGGGATCAAGAATCCACTGCGTGATGAGGCAGGCGACGACCGTCGGAAGAAAATACGGCACGATTGACAGCGCCCGCACGACAGTCTGCCCCACAAACTGCCTATTGAGGACGAGCGCAATGGTGACGCCGAGAACGACTTGCAGCACGATCGCCGAGATGGCGATCGTGACACCGTTTAACAGCGAGCCCCAGAACAGCGGCTCACTAAGAACCTTCACGTAATTGCCAAGTCCCACCCACTGCGGCGGGTCGATGAACGACGCCGCTGTGTAGAAGGAGAGCTTTATCGAATAGAGGAGAGGTCCGCCAACAATTGTACCGAGTACCAGTACACCCCCGATGAACAAACCGATGATTCGCCAGTCCTGTCGCATAGCCTCGGGCCTCTATTCACCAGTTCCGATGCTCAGCCAATTTTTCGGATTCGATCGGCGGCGGCTTTCACGCAGTCGCTTGACGACATGTTCTTAAGAACCCGATTTTGCAGCATCTCCGGCATAATGTTCGCATCAAAGACCTTGCACGGTCGCAGATCAAACGACGGACCCGTCATATCTATTGAGTTAAGAACCGTCTTGCTGTCTTCATCAATGAACGACTTCATCTGCTCCATCGTCGCCCAATGCTTCTGAATCATCGGATGATTTTTCCACCGTGGATCTTCGTAAATGTCCAATCGCGCCGGTTGGAAATTCATCCAGGCGGAGTGCAGCCAGCGAATATAGTGCGCGTCAATAAACCATTGTAGAAACTTAAAGGCCGCCTCAGTCTGCTTAGTCTTGTAAAGAATAAAGCCATCGAAGGCGAAGGACAGTGCGTTCTGCTTACCAGCACTGTCTGGAGAAGCGAAAATACCATACTTGTTTGCGAGGTCCGGATTGCGAGCTTCCAGCGCCTCGACTACGCGGCCCGAATAGACGGTATGCGCAACCTTTCCCGTCGCGAAAAGACTCATCAGCTCAGCATAGCTGACCGTGTTCATGCCAGCCGGCATCGTTTTATAAAGATCGGCATATAGATCGAGAAAACGGCCGGTCGGTCCGGCATTCCCCGGCGCATCGAGAACGACGTTCCACTTGTCGTCATAAAACTTCGGCGCGTCTGCAAACAAGTTGCCGAAGCTCGCCCAGTTGGTGGCACTGTCACTCGCGAGCGGTATGACGCACCCCCCTCGCTCTATGTTGCCATCCTTCGCGACAGTCAGCGCCCGGCAATTCTCAAGGAACTCGGCCCATGTGTTGGGAACCTTCAGGCCCTTCTCCTGATACAGATCTTTTCTGTAGAAAACCGTCACCAAATTGTAGTCATAGGGATAGAACCAATTTTCTCCCTTATATGACCAGGTTCCCTGCTTCCCCCACGAATATTTTTTGACAAGATCCGTCAACGGCACGATGTGACCCGCCATCGCGTATTGCAAGATGTGCGCAATGTATCCCGCCGTGGCGATATCGTAAGGAGCGCCAGCATTGATGGCCGCCATCGACTTCGCATAACCACCACTAATCGGCGTCGAGTCGACGACGATTTTTACGCCGAACTTGCTCTCGTATTCATTGCACGCATCGCGCAAGGCCGATTGGCTCGCAGCAGTCGTTTCAGCGTTCAAAATGCGAAGCGTTACCCCGGACTGTGCGTTGACATAGGGCGCGGAAAGTGAGCCCGCGATGCCAGCCGCTGCACCAGCCGTCGTTTTGAGAAAACGCCGCCGATCGATGTCGCTCACGTTAGCCTTGGAACTCGGCGCGCCTAAGCTGAGCTTGTCCATGAAGTTCTCTCCCGTTGCCATTTTCGCCTTTCGTCGAGGTCCGCCTCAGTGTCTTGCCGCTCTCGCGCGAGAACAGGTGCAACTTCTCTTGAGACAAATTCACAAAAATTCGGTCGCCCGCCCTCAGCGCATCGTCCCGAGCAAATACCGCGCGGATTTTGTTGCCATCGATCTTACCCAGCACATAGGTTTGCGCGCCGATTTGCTCGACCAAGCCGACTACCAGCTCAAAAGCCGTGGAGGTTTCCGCGCGCTCGATGTGCTCGGGCCTAATGCCAAGCGTGACATCCCTTTCCGCTTCGGAGAATGACTGGGCAGGCAAGTTGACGCTCAAACCGCCGGAGCGCATTACGAGCGCGCCCCCGTCGCGCATCAACCCGCCATCAATCAGGTTCATCTCTGGAGACCCGATGAAAGTCGCCACGAAGGCGTTCGCGGGCCGATCATAAAGGTCAAGCGGACTGCCCGCCTGTTGGATGAATCCGTCACGCATGATCACGATACGATCGCCGAGCGTCATGGCCTCGACCTGATCGTGGGTAACAAATATCATCGTCGCGCCCAATC
>NZ_CALMSV010000100.1 GCF_937872355.1 uncultured Sphingorhabdus sp.
AGCCCGCAACGCCATCAAGGCGATCGAGGAAAAGGTGAAGCTGGGAATTAACCCGACCGATGCAGAAATTCGCGCCGCACGCGCAGCAGGGACGGCCAGCGGCTTGCCCGAAGCCGATATCATCGCATTGGACGGGCTTGGTATCCAGATCGGCCTCAATCGCAGCTATAGCGAAAGTGCCGACCCGTTGGGAATCAATGCCGGTGCTGCCGCCGCGCGGCTTGGCGACAAGATTGCGACCGGCAAAGCCAGTGAGGCCGAACAGATCAGCTATGCCCATTTGAAAGGTATCGCGGATTCACGCGCCAAGGCGCAAGGCAGCAAGCTGAAAGAGGTGGCCAAGCAGGGCATAGGTGGCCAGATGAAGGTGCTGGCCCAGCTGCAGCAGTTGCCGCAGGAACAGCGCTTCGCCGCCGCCGAGGAGGCCAAGGCCGGATTGGGCCAGCTATCCCTGTTGCCCGCCCGTACACAGCAATTTGCATTGGAAGGCCGCGAAGTGCGCGCCGCGCGCAAAGATGAGTTTGGCAAAGCGGAAGAGGTCAAGGCCGCTTTTCGCCGCCGCATCGGCGAAATCGCGCCATCGCTGGGCGGGGAATATGACAATCTGCAAGGCATAGCCTGGGATATCTATGCCGCCGAAATGAACAATCGCGGCGCGACAGGATGGAATGAAGCGCAATTTGAAAAGTCGGTGAAGATCGCATTCGGCGCGCGCGTTCGCGAGGATGGCGTGTTCCAAGGTGGTATAGGCCGGGTGCGCGGCAAGCAGGTTATCCTGCCTGACTGGCAGACCCCGCCCGAATTTGATGCAGCGATATCGAAGTTGACCTTTGCAGGGGCGGTCTATGGCAACAGCCAAGCGGCCAGCAAGGCCGACATATTGGCGAATTACCGCCCCGAATATTATGGCGATGATGCACGCGGCCTGCCGCTTTATCGCTTCATATCGCCATCGGGATATCCGTTGAAGCACAAGGATGGCAGCATCTATAACATTGTGGTTGAGCGCTGATGCCTGCAATCCTGCCATCGCGCATGCGACAGACATTGCCCCGCCAAGGCGGTGAAGCGCCTGCACCGGAATTTGTCGACCAGATCGGTGCCGGTTTTCGAACGGCAAAGGATGATATCAGCTATGTGCAGGATACAAGGCTGCGCGATGCCTATTTGCCCGTCATGTCGGCTTTGCAGGATATCAATGGCAAGTCGCATTGGCAGTATAAGGATTGGCTCGGGGAACTGAACCCTTTCGCCAATGGCGGGCTGCAATATGACTATGATAGCGTCTGGGCCGATATAGTCGCGGCGCGACAGAAAAACCCGCAGGCCTTCGCAAATCTGCCGAAAACCCGCGAGGAATTTGAAAAAGGCGTATTGACCCGCGACGGCGAACGGCAACGCGACCAGCAGCTGTTGGCGCGTGGTGACAGCTTTGTCGCGCCCTTGATCGGTGCGGTTGGTGCATCGGTTTTTGATCCGGTCAATCTGGCGACCGCGCCGATTGGCGGCGGTAGCAAAACGGTAGGTCAAGCCATATTGCGGGAAGCGATTGTCAATGGTGCGATCGAACTTGGTCAACAGGTTCCGTTAGCGATCGCGCGCGGGCGCATGGGGGAGGAATTGACCGTAAAGGAAGCGGCGCTGAATGTCGGCGCTGGTTTCTTCTTTGGTGGCGCGCTGGGCGGTGCCAGCAAATATGGTGCCGATAATTGGGGAGCGATCAAGGCTGCACCCAAGGCGGTACAGGAAGCCCTGTGGGCCAAGATCGTGCCGGTGCTGCCTGAAAATTTGCGGCCGAAAATGGATTGGGATGCGCTGGGCGATGATTTGTTGCCCGATATAGCCGAGGCGGTGATCGGGCGCGGCAATATGAGTGAGGCCGAAATCGACGCGCTGGCCGTGGTGCGCCGCGAAATCGAGATCGATAGCCGCAATCCCTATGTGCCCGATGGTGCAGGGGTGAAGGCCTATCGCGACGGTTTGGCCGAAGCGATGGAGCGGATTATGGCGGATGCGCCGCCCGCTGCACCGCGCGCGGTGAATGTTGGTGGAGATGTTTCACGCCCTTCACGTGGAACAATGATTCGCAGCACAGCGATATCGAGCGGGACCGTCCCCGGTGACGCGCGGAGCGTGGTCAAAAGCCGGATCAAGGTTGTCGAGTCGTCGGGGAATGTTCGCGCCAAAAACGCGAATAGCAGTGCGCTTG
>NZ_CALMSV010000101.1 GCF_937872355.1 uncultured Sphingorhabdus sp.
GGCGGGGCGGGCCTGATGGCTGCGCTGACGGCGGGGCAACGCGGGCGGCGCGTGCTGGTGATCGATCATGCTTCGGGTCCCGGCAAGAAAATCCTGATTTCCGGCGGCGGGCGGTGCAATTTCACCAATGTGAATGCGACCAGCCAGAACGCGCAGGAACGCTACATCTCCGCCAACCCGCATTTCGCCAAATCTGCACTGGGGCGATATGAGCCGCAGGATTTCATCGATCTAGTCGCCTCGCACGGCATTGCCTTTCATGAAAAGACGCTTGGGCAGTTGTTTTGCGATGGCAGCGCTCGGCAAATCGTTTCGATGCTGATGGACGAATGTGACAAGGCTGTTGTGTTTGGCGGCCGCGTCGATTTTGCCTTTGGTCTGGATGTACGAGATGTGTCGCATGACGGCAGCAGTTTCCGCGTTGCCTATGGCAATCTGTCTGCAAATGCGCCGCGCCTGATTGTCGCGACGGGAGGACCCAGCATTCCCAAAATGGGCGCGACCGGATTTGCTTATGATCTCGCCCGCCAGTTCGGGTTGAAAATCGTCGAACAGCGCCCGGCGCTAGTGCCGCTGACGCTGGGCGGCGACGACGTACTGTTCCGCGAATTGTCGGGCGTGTCCGCTGAAGTAATTGCAACCGCCGGAAAGGTCGCCTTTCGCGAGGCTGCTTTATTTACGCATCGGGGGCTATCAGGCCCTGCCATCCTGCAGGCCAGCAGCTATTGGTCCAATGGCGAGCCAATAAAGGTTGATTTCCTGCCCGATGCCGATGCGGGAACGATGTTGGCTGAGGCCAAACGCGCCAACCCGCGCGCGACGGTGCGCTCTACGCTCGAAAGGCATTTGCCCGGGCGACTGGCCGAAGCCCTGGCCGGACAATTGGCGTTGAACGGCAACCTCGCCGACCAATCCGACCGCAAACTGGCCGACGCCGGCGCACGGCTGGATAGCTGGATATTCCACCCCAATGGCAGCGAAGGCTATGCCAAGGCCGAAGTCACGCGCGGCGGCGTTGCCACCGAAGGCCTGTCACAAAAGACGCTGGAGGCCAAAACCGTCCCCGGTCTGCACTTCATCGGCGAAGCTGTCGACGTTACCGGCTGGCTAGGCGGATACAACTTCCAATGGGCATGGGCGAGTGGGACCGCTGCCGCCTTGGCGGTGTAGCGGCAACAGAATGCCTTGTGCAGGAGAGGCGGTTTAAGCCGCCTCTTTCTTCCGGCTCGCCTTCTTGCGCTCATGCGGATCGAGCAGGGCCTTGCGGATGCGGATGTTCTTTGGCGTTACCTCGACCATTTCATCATCATCGATATAGGCGATGGCCTGTTCCAGCGTCATGATCTTGGGCGGGGTCAGGCGGATGGCGTCGTCCTTGCCGGTCGAACGGAAGTTCGTCAGCTGCTTTGACTTCATCGGGTTGACTTCAAGATCTTCGGGCTTCGCATTTTCGCCGATGATCATGCCTTCATACAGCGCTTCACCCGGCGATACGAACAATATGCCGCGCTCTTCCAAGGGGCCGAGTGCGTAAGCGACTGCTTCGCCATTGCCGTTTGAAATCAGAACGCCATTTTTGCGGCCTTCGATCGGGCCGCGATAGGGACCATATTTTTCGAAAAGGCGGTTCATGATGCCGGTGCCGCGCGTGTCGGACAGGAATTCGCCATGATAACCGATCAGGCCGCGCGACGGGGCGCTGAAGGTGATGCGCGTCTTGCCGCCGCCCGAGGGACGCATATCGGTCATTTCGCCTTTGCGCAGCGCCATTTTCTCGACGACGGTGCCCGAATGTTCGTCATCCACGTCAATGACGACGGTTTCATAAGGTTCGGTGCGGTTGCCGTTTTCGTCTTCGCGATACAGCACGCGCGGGCGGCTGATGCCGAGCTCGAAACCTTCGCGGCGCATCGTCTCGATAAGCACGCCGAGCTGCAGTTCGCCGCGGCCAGCGACCTCGAACGAATCCTTGTCTTCGCTTTCGGTTACCTTGATCGCGACGTTCGATTCCGCTTCGCGCTCAAGGCGATCGCGGATCATGCGGCTGGTAACCTTGGTACCTTCGCGGCCCGCCATGGGTGAATCATTCACGGAAAAACGCATCGACAGCGTCGGCGGATCGATTGGCTGCGCCTGAATTGCTTCGGTAACCGAGGTGTCGGCAATGGTGTTCGAGACGGTTGCGACCGTCAGACCGGCGATCGAAATGATGTCGCCCGCGCTGGCTTCGTCGGTCGGGACGCGATCGAGCCCCTGGAAGGTCATGATCTTCGAAGCGCGACCGGTTTCGATCACCTTACCGTCCATGTCGAGCGCATGTATCGCCTGATTGACCTTGACCGTTCCCGACTGGACGCGACCAGTGAGGATGCGGCCAAGGAAATTGTCGCGGTCGAGCAGGGTCACGAGGAAGGAGAAGGGCGCGTCGACTTCGAGAGCCGGCGGCGGCACATGCTCGACGATCTTCTGGAAGAGCGGGGTGAGCGTGCCTTCGCGCAGGTCCGGATTTTCATTGGCATAGCCGTTGCGGCCCGAAGCATAAAGCACAGGGAAATCCAGCTGCTCGTCGGTCGCATCAAGCGATACGAACAGGTCGAACACTTCGTCGAGCACTTCCTGAATGCGCTCGTCGGGACGGTCGATCTTGTTGACGACAACGATCGGGCGCAGGCCGAGCTTGAGGGCTTTGCCGGTCACGAATTTCGTCTGCGGCATCGCGCCTTCGGACGAATCGACCAGCAGGATAACGCCGTCGACCATCGAGAGGATGCGCTCCACTTCGCCGCCAAAGTCGGCGTGGCCGGGGGTGTCGACGATGTTGATCCGCGTGCCTTCCCATTCGACCGAAGTCGGCTTGGCCAGAATCGTGATCCCGCGTTCCTTTTCAAGGTCGTTCGAATCCATCGCCCGCTCTTCGACGCGCTGGTTATCGCGGAAGGTTCCGGACTGGCGGAAAAGCTGGTCAACGAGGGTTGTCTTGCCATGATCGACGTGCGCGATGATGGCGATATTACGCAGGGACATTTATCTAGCCTTTTGGGAGTGCGGTGCACAGGCACCGTCAATTGCGGGCGCCCTTAGCTTAGTTTGTGCACTGCGGCAAGGATTGCTATGCGCATCGCCATGCTTGCACGCCTGATCCCCGACCGCTTTGTGCTCCTGCTTATGGCTGCGGTGCTGCTTGGCTGGCTGTTGCCGGTATCGGGCCAGGGGTTGGCGATTGCGCAGGACGTCAGCTTCATCAGCATTTTTGCGCTGTTTTTCCTCCACGGCTTGCGACTGCCGCGTCACGAAGTGGTCAAGGCCGCACGCAGCTGGAAGGTTCAGGGGGCGATGTTGGCGTTTAGTTTTGTTGTCCTGCCGCTGGCCGGGTTGGCGCTGGCAAAAGGGGCAGGGTGGATGCTGCCTGCGGCTTTGGTGACGGGATTGGTATATTGTGCGATGCTGCCATCGACGGTGCAGTCGGCGATCAGTTACAGCTCTATGGGTGGCGGCAATGTGGCGGCGTCGGTGGTGGGCGCGGCGCTTTCCAATCTTGCCGGTATCGTGCTGACACCTGCGCTGGTGGCGCTGGTTTTGGGCGCGGCATCGGGAGTAACAATTGGAAGCGATACGATCATCCGCATCGCAACCATGTTGCTATTGCCCTTTGCCCTTGGCCAGATAGCACAGGGCTGGCTGGGTGGTTGGGCGCAGCGGCAAAAGGCGATGCTGTCGTTCTTTGACCGGCTGGTGATCCTGATTGCCGTCTATGTTGCCTTTGCCGGTGCGGTGAATTCGGGCAGCCTTTCGGCGCTCGATCTGGGGACGATGGCCGCGTTGTGCGCTCTGCTGGGCGTGCTGCTGGCTTTTGCCTTTGCCGGGGCGTGGTTCTTTGGAGGCTTGCTGGGGCTGGAACGCGCGGACCGGATCAGCCTCGTCTTTGCCGGTGCGCAAAAAAGCATTGCGACCGGGGCGCCGATGGCGGCGATCCTGTTCGGTGCATCGGCAGGGCTGATCGTTCTGCCCGCCATCATCTACCATATGGCGCAATTGCTGCTGTCCGCACCGCTGGCGGCGCGCTTGGCTAGAGGCTCCTGAGCGCTTCAGCCGGTCGCGCGGCCAGTATCGGCAGCGATCCCAACATGCCCAGCGCAAAGGTCAATCCCGCGCCTCCGATCAACGTCCACGCCAGCGTCGCCGGGTCCGGGGCGAAGGTGAAATCGAAGATTTGCACGATCACATACCAGCCCGCACCCAACCCAAGCGCCAGCGCGACAAGACCAAGCACCGCCGCGAGAATCGCATATTCCAATGCCTGCGCGCCCAATATCTGCCGCCGCGTCGCTCCGAGCAGCTTCATGATGACGCTGTCGTAAACGCGGCTCTGCCGGGCTGCGGCAATTGCGCCGACGAGCACGGCAATGCCGGCAAGAATGGCGATGGAAGCTGCGGCCGCGATCGCCTGCGCCATTTGCTGAAGCAGTACCGTTACCTGACTGACTACTTCTCCCACCTCGATCAGCGATGAAGAGGGGAAAGCGGGTGGTATCGATTTGGCCAGTGCGCGTTCGGCCTTGGCTGGAACGGTTAGTGTCGCGACCATGCTATGCGGCGCAGCGTCGAAGGTTCCAGGCGAGAAAACCAGCGCATAGTTGAGCCCGAAATTCTCCCACTTCACTTCGCGCAGCGAGGCGATTTTGGTGGGGATCTCGACGCCGAGAACACTGACGGTCAGGCTGTCGCCAACGCCGACGCTGAGTGATTCTGCCACGCGCACGTCGAGCGACACCAAAGCTGGGCCTTTATAGTCGGCTGGCCACCATTCGCCCGCGATAACCTCGCTGCCTTCAGGAACAATGGGACTGTAAGTCAGGCCCCGGTCGCCGTTGAGCACCCAAGCGCCTTCGGGAAGTTCCTCCAATTGGTCCACTCGCTGGCCGCCAAATTCGACGATGGTACCGCGCAAGGAGGGGATGAGGTTGATTTCGGCATCAGGCGCTTCCTTGCGGACCATCGCCGAGAATTCTTCCGTCCGCTCGCGCGGGATATCGAGCGCGAAAAAGCTTGGTGCCCGTTCCGGGACGCTGTTCTGGATTTCGTGGTTGATGCTCGTCTGGATCGCCGCGAGCGTGACGAACAGGGTGAGGCCAAGCCCCAGCGCGATCACCAGCGCCTGTGTGTGCGATCCTGGGCGATGCAGGTTGGTAAGAGCCAAACGCGGCAATGGGGCCTTAGGGCGGGGTATGCGCAACGCGACCGCCCGCATTACCCAGGCAATCGCCCCAAGCAGCAGCAGTAAAGCGAAAGCCGCGCCAATGAACCCCAACGAGAAAATCGGTTCGCGGGCGGTTCCAACCGCCAGTGCCACTATCGCTACAATGCAAGCTGTTACCCAGATAGCTGTACGGCGGTCGATGCGTTTGGCGCCTTCGACGACCGAACGGTACAATCCGGCGGCGGGCACGGTGCGGGCACGGGCGAGGGGAGGGAGAGCGAAGGCGAAGGCAATCAGCAGACCGTATATCGCGCTAATGATGAGAGGCAGGGGGTGCAGGGTGAAACCGGGCGCAACGGGCAGGATATCGCCTGATACCCAGCCTATCGCCATCGGCATCACACTTCCTACCGCAAGCCCAACAACGATAGCCGCAATCGCCACTGCGAAAATCTGCATCATGTAGATGCGGAAAATAATGCCGCTATCCGCGCCAGTGACCTTCAGCGTGGCAATCCCCGCGCGCTTGCTCTCCAGATAGCTGCCCACGCCGTTGCCCACACCAATGCCCGCAATCACCAATGCAGCAAGGCCGACCAAGGTTAGAAACTGTCCCATGCGCTCGATAAAGCGGCGTGTACCCGGCGCGCCATTGGATCGGTCAGTGATATCCCACCCGGCGGATGGAAATTGCTGTTCGAGTGATTTGGCGACTGCTTCTGGATCGGCGCTGGTTGGCAATTTGATGCGATACTTGCTTTCAAACATGCTCCCGGGCTGGATCAGTTTTGTATCGGCAAGCGAATCCGGCGCGACGATTGCCACAGGCCCCAATGTGAAGCCCTCGCCAAGTCGATCAGGTTCCTCCGCGATGATCCCGCTTACCTTGAAACTGGCTTCGCCAAATCGGACAGCGTCGCCAATCGCTAGGTTGAAGCGATCGGCCAGTGCTTCACCGATGTAGATTTCACCGCGTACCGGTGCTGACGCGACTTTGCCCCCCTGCAAAAGAAACTTGCCATAGAGCGGATAGGCATCGTCCACCGATTTCAGTTCGGCAAGCACACTGTCGCTGCCCTCCGGGCCGATCGCCATGGCGCGCAGGCGGACAGTTTCCGAGACTGTCCCGACCGCCGCAAAGGCCTTCAACTCAGCCTCACTCGCTTCGCGCTGGGCGATGCCGATTTCGATATCGCCGCCAAGGATGGTCTGGCCGCGGCGTGACAACTCCTCGGTGATGCTCGCCGTCAGGCTGCCAATGGCTGCCAGCGTGGCGACGCCGAGGAAAAGGCAAACCGCAAGCAGCCGCAATCCGCGAATGCGCGCGGAGAGATCGCGGCGGGCTATGCGCCATAGGCTGGCCAGCGAGAGGCTCAAGCGGCGCTCTCCACCACATGGCCATCCTGCATGGCGATTACGCGATCACAACGTGCGGCCAAGGCTGGATCATGGGTGATGATCAGCAGTGTCGCTCCGAGCGCGGCCCGCCGTTCAAACAACAGGTCGATTATCGATGAGCCCGTTGAGCCATCGAGATTGCCGGTAGGTTCGTCGGCGAAGATGATCTTTGGCGCCGCAGCCATCGCCCGCGCAATCGCCACGCGCTGCTGTTCACCGCCGGAAAGCTGCGAGGGATAATGGGTGAGGCGGTGCCCAAGGCCGACCGCATCCAACTCCTTCGCCGCGCGCCCGAAAGGATCATCAATCCCTGCCAGTTCCATCGGCACGGCAACATTTTCCAGCGCTGTCATTGTGGGCAGCAGGTGAAAAGCCTGCAACACGATGCCGATGCGTCCGCGCCGTGCACGCGCCAGTTCGTCCTCGTCCAGTTCGGTGAAGTTTAGTCCGTCGACCACAACCGAACCGCCGCTTGCTCTCTCCAGTCCGGCCAGAACGGCCATCAGTGAACTCTTGCCTGAACCTGATGGTCCAAGCAGAGCAACGCTGACGCCATAAGGCACCTCCAGGTCGACGCCGCGCAAAATCGATACAGGCGCATCACTGGCACCAAGCGTGAGGGTGACATTCGACGCCCGTATCGCCATATCGGGCGCGTCAGATTTTGCTGCGGACAAGGAGAGTTCCTTATGAAGACGAATTTTGCCTTATATGGTGTGGCTTTACTGCTTGTCCAAGCCCTAACAGCATGCGGGTCTTCACCCGTAACCGTGCCCAAGGAAGAAACAGCACAAACTGCGCCTGCAAAGACCGAGGACGCGCAATATGACAAACTCGTCGTGGCTTTCGGCGACAGCCTTTATGCCGGATATCGTCTTGGCCCGACCGAGGGCTTGGCACCGCAGCTTCAGGCAGCGCTCGAAAAGGCCGGCATAAAGGCGCGCGTGCACAATGCCGGGGTGTCGGGAGACACCACTGCTGCGGGCAAGCAGCGGCTGACCTTTGTGCTCGATAATCTGGAAAAGAAGCCCGATCTGGTAGTGTTAGGGCTGGGCGGAAACGACATGTTGCGCGGTATCCAGCCCAAGGAAACTGAGGCGAACCTCAACGCCATGCTCGAAGAACTCAAGAAACGCGACATCGATGTGGTGCTTACGGGGATGCTCGCAGCCCCCAATTTGGGGCCCGATTATGCGAACGCTTTCAACCCGATCTTCCCCAAGCTGGCGAAGCAATATGATGCACCGCTTTATCCCTTTTTCCTCGACGGTGTGGTTGCCGATCCAAAGCTGATGTTGCCCGATAATATCCATCCCAATGCGCAAGGTGTGGCGAAGGTCGTCGACGGCCTTGCCCCGCTCGTCGAAAAGGCGCTCCAGCCTTGAAACGGCAGGTGTATTAAAAAAATAACACACCAAAGACCGGATTTGCTTGAAATCGCAATAACTGCGTTCCATTTATCCCCTAATATCATTGCCTGAGGAGGATCGACCCCCATGTCGACCAATGAAACCCTGATTGCCACCGAAACCGAGCTGAAGCTCACGCCTCCCGATCCTGTGCCGCCAATTGCAGCAGAAAAGGCTGTAGGCCTTGTACCAGTCGAGGATGAGGTGAAAGGCAAGCTCGCCGAAAAGGTTGAAGGCTATATCGCTGATCTGCTGGCGCAGGATGTGAATAGCCCAGAATTTGGCAAGCGCGTTGACCAGCTGACCAATATGGGCCGCAAGGAAATCATGGAGGCTGCCGGCCAATCAAACCGCTTTCTTGATCGCCCTATCCGGCAGATGGACGAAACGTCAGGCGTTGGTGCCGACTTGGCCGAACTGCGTCGTACCGTTGAAGATCTTGATCCGTCCAAGCGCGGGAACCTGACCACCAAACAGAAGCTGTTCGGCATAATCCCCTGGGGCAACAAGCTGCGCAACTATTTCGACAGCTACCAAAGTGCGCAGGGGCATATCAGCTCGATCCTCGGCCGCCTTGCCAATGGTAAGGATGAGTTGCTGATGGACAATGCTGCAATCGACGTAGAGCGGCAGAATCTGTGGAAGGCGATGGGCAAGCTCGAGCAGATGATCCTAATCTCGAAGCAGCTCGACGGGCGGCTCGAGGAGAAGGCCGCTGAATTGGAGCTTTCCGATCCGGCCAAGGCAAAGGCGATCCGCGAAACCGCGCTCTTCTATGTCCGCCAGCGCCACCAGGATTTGCTGACGCAAATGGCTGTGACGGTGCAGGGCTATCTGGCGATGGACCTCGTCAAGAAGAACAATGTCGAACTGGTAAAAGGCGTAGACCGCGCATCCACCACAACCGTGGGCGCTTTGCGCACGGCGGTGACAGTGGCACAGGCGATGACCAACCAGCGTCTGGTGCTCGGCCAGATCACCGCGCTCAACACCACCACGGCCAATATCATCGACAGCACCGGAAAGCTGCTACGCGAAAATACGGCAGCCATCCACGAACAAGCAGCGGCGTCGACCATTCCGCTCGAAACACTCAGCCGCGCGTTCCAGAATATCTATGACACGATGGACGCAATCGATACCTTCAAGGTCAAGGCGCTGGAAAGCATGAAGCAGACGTCCGAAGCACTTGAAAAGGAAGTCGAAAAATCGAAGGGTTATATCGCGCGTGCTGAAGGTGCGGCGCAGGCCAAATTGGGCGCGACCGAAACCAACCTGTTGAGTTCGCTGGAGGCGTAAGACTTGGCAAGCCCTGCAACCCAATCCGATGAAATTCTCGACAGCGCCCGCCGTTCGTTGAAGCGTGTCCGCATGGGGCCGCCCATTGGCACAAAGTCACGCGCGCTGCGCCGGGCGCATTTCTTCGGCAAGCTCGCACGCACGGGCGTTGTTGTTGGCGGCTTGCTGATCGGGGCAGGGATAGTTGGCGCAATTATCGACGGCATCGGTTTCTGGGGTGTCATGATTACTGGCGCGCTGGGCGCGGCAGCAGTCTATGCGCTGATGCGCTATCCCGAAATGCCGATGCCCACCACCGAATCCTTGCGCCAGACCGATCTCGGTACGCTTGCGGGAAAAACCGAAATCTGGCTGGAGGCGCAGCGCCCTGCTTTGCCCGCTCCGGCCATTCCCGTTGTGCAGAATATCGGCCTGCGGCTGGATGCGCTGGCACCGCAATTGCAGACACTGGCCGAAACCGATCCCGCTTCGCGCGAGGTGCGCAAGCTGGTTGGTGAGCATCTGCCTGAACTGATCAACGGATATAAACGCATCCCTGAGCCGCTGCGGCGGCAGGACAATGGCGGCAAGACGCCGGAGCAGCAGCTTATCGATGGCCTGAAGCGGATTGATCGTGAAATCGAGACGATGACCGGCCAGATCGCGCGCGGCGAACTCGATAAGCTAGCGACCCGTGAGCGCTTCCTTGAAATCCGTTACGACGGAGCAAGCGAAACCGCTTGATTCTGTAAGGAAAATGGTTCCCCGGTAAGGATTCGAACCTCAATAGACGGAGTCAGAGTCCGTAGTCTTACCGTTAGACGACCGGGGAAGAGTGGCGGCCTTTAATCGGCGGTTTTGCGTGGGTCAAGAGGTAAATCAGGCGCGCCATGCGACGATACTTCCGTCGCACATGCGACGATAGTATCATTAGGGGTTACTTCAACGACCTTGTTGCCGTCGAAGTAAATGGTCCAACCGTCACCTGTCAGCCTGCCGATTGTCTTGTCAATTAGATGGCTTTCGTCAAACCATATGCCGGTGAAGCTGGTCATGCGCCCGGGCCTTCATCTTCGGCAAAACTGCGCAGCTGGTCTGCCAAGTCATTCAGGCGTTTCCATGCCAGCACTTCGTCGTTGGTTTTTTCTTCGTTAGGGGACAGTCCAGTTCCGGGCGACCAAAGATGCAGGCATGCATCCAAATGCCCAAGAGCCTTGCAAAGTTCGGCTGCCGCAAATTGTTTGTAATTCGCTGTAGTTGAATGGTTCATCCCTCCATCCTTTCCTCGATCAGGGTGCGCTCGGCGGCGCGGGTTATGGCTTCGGCCAGCCCCATGACGGCAAAGCGGGTGTTGGCTGGCATGTAGGTGTCGATGATTTTTTGCGTATAGGCGATGCTATGGCCGCTGATCGCGGCAATGAGCGGCACGGGTACGCGCAGTTCGCCGAAATAGCACATGCCGGTGCGGCGGAAATCGCGGAATTGGGTTTCGCGGATATGCTTGGCCAGCCTCCAATCCCTGCGCAGCATTGCGCCATACCATGCGACGGCGCGCACCTGGCTGAATCGGCGCTGGAATTGCTTGTCGCTGTAGCTTTTGGCCATACGATCATCGGGCAACAGTACCATGGTCGGCACCGGCCTTGACCGGTTGGCTTTCAGCTGCGCATGGACAAGATCGCGCACCGCAGGCGGCACCGATGGCCAGACATGCACCTTTGTCTTGATCTGATCCTTTTTGAAGCCCCAGACATTGCCCTGTGTGTCGGTTAACGCGCCGCGCGCCTCGGGCGGGACGTCTGACGGGGGAATCACCTTCCAATCATTGGCGGTGTAGGCCAGCAGATCGGATTCGCGCTGCATCGTCCAGAAGCCGACCATCATGGCCAGCTTGACCGATGGCAGGCGCAAGGCATCGGCGGCGCGATCGAGAAGATCAATCGCTTCTGGCCGGATGATGTGGCTGCGCTTGTCGCTTTCGGGGATCTTCAATTTGAGCGCGGGGTTGACCGCAATCACCCCGCGATCGACGGCATATTGCATCAGGATGCGCAGCACGCGCAGCGTGTTGGCCGTCGCCGACCGCTTGCCCGAGCGCACCAGTGCATCGCGCAGTTCGAGGCAGGCCGCGCGGCTGATATGGGCGACGGGGATAGAGCCCTTGTCCGTCCATTCCATCAACTTGCCGACGCTGTGGCGATAGAGACGTTGCGTTTTGGGTGCGAGTTGCTTTCGGAAATGGTCGCTGCGCACCCAATCATCGGCGAGTTCGCGCATGGTCCGCGGACGCAGGCTGGCCATAGGTGGGCCGCCATTATGGCCGATGGCTGACTGCCCAGCCTCCCACGCAGCGATTTCTGCATTGCGGGCCTCGGCCAGCTGGATCGCCAAGGCGCGGTCGGTGCCGCAATGGAGATTGGTATAGCCCATGCGCCGTTCACGCGGCGATGGCTTCCAATTCCAGCTGACGGTGCCGTCTGCCAGTAATTGCGGGGTGAGCCCCTTTATCTTGCCGCTGGGTTTACGGGCGCGCGTCATGCCGCAGATTCCCGCTGTGCATCCAAGGCCGCCTGCAATTCATCGAGCAAGCGATTTGGCGGGGGTTGTGAGCCGTTGAGCATGCGGTTCAATGTGCGCCGGTTGACGCCATGGACAGATGCTACGGTGGCAGGGCCGCCCAGCTGGTCAACAAGGGCGGAAAAGATATCGGTTTTGGATAAGGTCAAGGTCGGCCTCCTTCTGCCAATCAATATAAGGGTTGCAGGGGCGGCATGCTGCGCCGCCGCCCCGTGCTTGTCAATTCAGTGTGGTTCGCCGTCGATCACGAACATTTCGCAAGCGCATTCATGGCAGCGTTGGAAGCCAGCCATGAACGCATCAAACCATGCCCGCTCTATCGCGGTGGGCAACAGACCGGGCCGTGACGGCGTGAAGCGAAATTCGACTTTACGTTCACCGGTTGCTTCGTTCGTTACCTGGTGCACCGAAACATCGATCGGCTTTTCAAAGCGGGCCGCAAAGGCTGCCTGCACCGATGGCACCGCCTCTTGCGCCAATGCCATCAAGGGATTGGTGGTTTCGGGAAGATCGGTCACGCCAGCCCCAGCGCGGCTTTGTAGATATCAAGGATGGACTCCATTTCCTGACGGTCGTGGGTTTCCATCTTGCGCAGGCGCACGATCTGGCGAATGACTTTCGTGTCATAGCCTTGCGATTTCGCCTCGGAATAGACGTCGCGGATATCATCGACGATGCCCTTTTTCTCTTGCTCCATCCGCTCGATACGCTCAATAAACAGGCGCAGCTGGTCGGCGGCGATATTGCCTTCACTCATGG
>NZ_CALMSV010000102.1 GCF_937872355.1 uncultured Sphingorhabdus sp.
AGACCTCGGTGGCGGTGCTTTCGGCGTTCGCACTCGATTTCATCGAGGTGGTGGTGATCTGGTTGCTGGTCAGTGGCGCCGATGCCGTCGAGTCATCCGAACAGGCGGTCATTCCCGCGGCCACCAGTGCCAGACCCGTCGCCAGCATCGCCGACCGGATGATCGTCCTCATCGTCGTCATCGTCACTTCCTCTGCATCACACGCTTGCACCCCGCCAGAGGCAAGGCTACAACCGCGCGGCGGCACATCTGGCCGTGGTGGGACTTCACCAGCCAAAACACCGCAATTCCTCAGCGAAGATTTAGGGTTTTGGATGTCGGGCACCCAGACTACGGCCCGCGCCACTGCATCGGCTTCCGCGAGAACCTACATCAGAACCTTGGTGCCGTTCTTCGAATCCCAGGTGATCCTGCCGTGTTCGAACCTGTTGAAGCGGCCCTTGCCGTCGCGGGTGGACAACTCGTCACTGATGGGCAGGCCGAGCTTGCCCCCGGGTCCTCCGGTCCCGCTGTACGCGCCGCCGATGGCACCGGTGACCACCTTCGGACCCTTCGGCCCGGTGATGATCCGGCCGCCCGAACCTTCGAGAAAGCCGGTGAACGAGGTCAGCGCGGTATTGAAGGTTGCGTCGGCACCGGCCATTGCAGCGGTTGCCCCGACGGTGGCAACAACGGCAGCGGCGGCAAGGGTGGGGAGCTTATTTGCCAAGCCCGCCAATTTGCTCTTGATTGTCATGTCTTCATGACTCCTCTGTTTGAAGCGACGAAGGATTTCGTCCCAACAAAAGAGCGAACGACCACCGGGATGGGCAAAAGGAGTTTTTGAAAACCATGCAAAATGTGCCGGATCGGCGTCACCACTGTGCCGGATCGGCGCCACACCTGTGCCAGATCGGACACAATCTTGTGCCGGATCGGCGTCACCACTGTGCCGGATCGGCTACAACTATGTGCGGGATCGGCACACAAATGTTTCGGATCGGCGTCGATGTACCGAAATTCAGGATTCAGTGCGGAAAATTTGCGTGATAGCGGCAAATCGCATTAGAGAAGCCGCCAAAAGATCAAGCGAGAACACCAATGGCAAGACCCACACGCGTAAACAGACAATATCACCTGAGCGACGAAGCCTTTGCAATCCTCACAGAGGCTATCCGTTTGAAATCGAACAGCATCAAAAAATTTGCATCGATCCAAACGGTCATTGAGCACATCATCGAGAAGCTCGAAAAATACGAGTTTAGCGACATTCATTTTCTCGATTTTGTAAGCGCGGTTGCGGTCAAAGGGGGCAACGCCACTTATCTGCAATTTCAAACCTGTTTCAACGAGAGACTCTCGGTCTTACAGGCAAAACTATCGGAAATCTGCGGAATTGAAGTCTACGACCGCACCGCGATCGTCTATTTCGTCCAGCTAGGTATCGACGAAAAGCTGTATTGAGCCAAAAGAATCTGCCTTGACAGCCATTCCACGCAATGCAATGCCATTACACGAAAGGATCTAGCGGAGGGATTCCATGTCAGCCATCAATAACAGCCTTGACGGTGGCACCACCGCAAAATTGGCAGCGCACAGCGATGGCGACCTTTTCAATCTGAGCCAAAGGCAAGCGAAAACGCCATGCAGTCATGGCTGCTGCGCAGAAGAAGATGGCTACAAGCGCCTGATCCTCAAAGAGCTCGATCGACGAAAGGTGAAAATAGGATGGCTGGAACCAAAAACCAAAGTTTCGAGATCCAACCTCAACCGGATCTTACGCGGCAACTATCGTCTCAACGATGAGCTAAGGCACAAATGTTTCGTGGCTCTCGGCATCGATCCGCACCAAGCCTATATCACAGTCGCAATGCTTGGCGACGTAGACGCCTATCACAGCCCGGAAACGCATTTCATCGCGCAGAATCTGATTGCCGTGCAGCAGGATGTTTGCGATGCGCGGCGCGGGAAAATAACTGGTTTCTTCAAGCCTGCAATAATAACGCAAGCGGCAAAGAATGGTGTCGATTCAATATTGAATCACCAAAAGGCGATCGAAGAAAAAGAGCATGAATTTATTGGCTCTTCTGCGTCTTTTTCTTAATTTTTCAGCAATTTATGTTTGTTTTTTACTGGTCCGATGCTATGGTTTAGCATGGTTGAGTCGTACCCGAATCGCACAAGTGCATCGTCGGTGATGCCGTTGTCCAAGCGCATTAAGCGGCGGAGAATATATTTCTCGGCACCGGCAACGACGGCGAATTACGTCCATGGCGTAACGCTTGATGTCTGGTTGCCTGGGCAGATCCAACCTGCAAAATAGCAAAAGGGCTCCGATTGGCGTCGGAGCCCTTTTATGCACGCTATGAGCGGTAGGTCGAAATCCTCTCATAGCGTCGAACAGTATCACGGGCAAGTGAAATTGCGCGGACGACCGCGCATGCCTTGCACAAGATGACGCGCAGCCCGTCTTTGGCTGTAACGAAGAGGAGACCGTTCTGAAGACATAGCCAACGCAACCGGTAAAACCGGCTACGAGGGCAATTTGTGGGATGGTTGCAGCCATAGGCCGCGAGAGCAAAACCTTCCTAGCGAATTCCCGGCATATTGCAAGCAATTTCATGCTTTAACGGCATGTTTTTGTGCGCCTTCAGAACGGACCTGCGAAGGAGCCGAATGGATGTCTGCGCCCAAAGCAATCGGTGCCTATGTGAAGGCATTGTTCCCAACAGCACACATGTGTTTCACGATCGGAGACAGGTTGGAGACCGAAGCGGATAAGGAGAATTACGCGCTTTGGATTAAGGAAAAAGCCGCTGGAAAACCATCAGCCCAAGCTGATGACATGTACAAGCGCACCATGAATGTTCTTGATCGACTCCAGGAACATCGCGGATGCAACACAGGTATTAGCCGCACGCATTGGAGCGCGCTCCAGACTATCGTAAAATTGCTCGCACACAAAGACGATTGGTCCAACTTCGACACCGGTCCGATCTACGGCGGAAGCAATGCAACGATCGCCGATCGTCTGTGCCTCAGCATCGATAGAACCAAGAAGATTCTCAAAGAATTGCGCCGGGCGGGATTGATAATGTTTCACCAACGCCATGCCAACGGCCGCCGGTGGATCCGGCGCCAGCGTGACGGCACACCAGTCGGTCATGGCTTCAGCCTGCTGCCGATGATGGTCCTGCTTGACGAACTGGAGAACCATATCGGCCAATGGCGCGATAGGGAGTTTGAAGCACGCCGACTCCACACCGCGATCGTCGGCAAAATTGCCGGATTTAAGCAATCGCTGCGCGCTGCGCATGGGGAGAACGCGAAAACGCATCCAGCCATTGCAAGCTGCGACGAAACACTGCAGGCTGTTGCTACTGCCAAAGCCGGGCGAAACGTCGAGTTACTGAGGTCGATCCTGCATGAAATCAGCGATAAGACGCTATTTCAGATTGCGGAAACAACCCCCCAGGGTGTTCAAAAAAACCCCTCCCTCTCAAACCTCGTTCAAAAGGAATCGAAAGTAGATGCTGGTCAGGAAGAACGTAGTGAAGATCGAGGAGTCGACCCTGATTTCGGGCTTACCACCGCAAAACTGCAAGATCATGAGATCGAACAGCTGTTCCCGATCGTCACGCCTTACCTGCAAATCCACCGAAGCCTTGACCGTGCGGCTCACCACGTCGCCCGCGATAGCGCGATCAGCACCGACATGCTTCAGCGAATGCGCAACAAGCTCGGCGAAAAGGCCGCATCGGTAACCATTCTGATCATTGCCGAAAGGCTCGCTGCAGGTGAAATCAAAACAAGCAGCTCCGCTTATGCAAACGGAATGTTGAAGGCCGCCCATCGAGGCGAATTAAAACTGGGGCGAACCATCTGGGGACGGCGAGAGCAGCTCGCCGCATAAACCGTTCTCGGAAAATTAACCAATTTCTGTTATAGAGAGATTATGAGACCAGAAACGATCCATGCATGGCTATCGCTCTATACAGCCGTCGCAATTCTCGCCGGTATGTGCTCGCTGCTTTCTGCTATCCGAATGGGATGGGAGCTCAAAACGGGCGCCTACACGATCAAAACCGGATCACGAACGGAGCTGGCGCTAGCTCTACCAAAACTATGGTTGAGATTCAATGTGTTGTATTTGACTGGGCTACCAGCAGTCGCCTTTGTCGCAGTCTCATATATCTACTACATCGGTATCGGTACATTCGACCCGGGTCCAATGGTCAAATAGACCGAAACCCGTCTGGAAACGAGCCTAATGACGTCCTCAACGACTGGAAAAATTGAGGAAGGTCGCGCGTCGATAGGGAAATGAATCGACAACGGCCGCAGCCAGCTGCCCGCGATCAACTTCCGGCGACGCCGCATCATTCAAATTCGCAAGTCGCGACCAATTGACCGTAATCACATTCACATAGTTCATCGTTTCGCGGATACGGGGAACCGACCAGGTCTTTTCTACTCGTCCAGGTCCAGCATTATAAGCCGCCAATGCCAGATCGGAGCGGCCGCCAAAGCGGTTGAGCTGTTCCTTGAGATAGCGCGCGCCCGCACGCATATTTGAAATTGCATCAAAAGGAGTGTTCAATCCAAGATAACGCGCGGTCCCTGGCATGATCTGCGCCAAGCCCATCGCACCGGCTGAGCTGATCGCCGCAGGATTATAACCCGATTCTTGCGCGATCAATGCGTCAAAGAGAAGCGTGGGCAGTCCCACCTCGCAAGCGATGGCCGCCATCGCCGGAAAATAATAAGCTCGACGAATTTCCGCTGACCGGGACAGCCACCATGTGGGTTGATACACGGCTCCATCACACCCGGCAGCCGCGATTGTTGGAAGCGGTGATGAAACTACCGGAAGAGTTTGCGCCCGCGTCATCCAAGCAGGAAGCGACAAATTTTTCGTTGGGAGATTATCGAGGTCGATCGCATCCAGCGGATTTGAAATTGAGCTGTTACCACCAACCTCTTCAAGCGCGAGACGCATACTGTGCGTCAATGCCGAGTCAGGATCAGCCGCGTCGACAAAAGGGTTTGACCCCAACGCCGCCGAGCGCGTCAGTATAATATCCGAATTATCGACAGCAGAATCGCTCTGCACAGATAAGGGCGCCTCAAATCGCAACATGTTCACATCCCGTGCGTCTGCAACGGACGAAATGAACAGTGCGGTGGTGCTCAGTGCAACAAGAAAACGGTGACGCATGACAATCTCCAAAAAATGAGATGTGCATGCTGGTGGCTACTTCGCCATTCTTGGTTCGCACTTTTACCCACGATTTGCAACAACTGCCTGCCAACCGAATTTCCATCCGTCGCACCCCGAAAACGGCCTGTCCAAAATGCGGCGTGCCGTCATAGAAAAATGACCGATATTTTAGGCATTTCGAAGGGTAATTTCGGTTATCGAGCTTTCTCTTGTAATACGTGGAAAATTCTCTAATTTTTGCATTTTAAACCCCGCTCGAACGTATCCGAAGGATCAACGAAAAGGCATGTTTCATGAAGGTGTCTGAGAAAGACCAGGGATGGTTTGCAAGCGAACGAACGCTGGGAGCCGAAGGGGACCGCATATTTCTTGAAACGCGACACCGCATTCTCACGGCAGTCTACCGGCCAGGGCAGAGGATCGATGCCATCAAGCTTGCAGACGCTTTCGACATCGATCTCAATCTCGCGCGCAACATAATTGAAGCTCTGGCGGATCACGGTTATCTGCATGAGAAAGACGGTGACACAGCACGGATCATTTCCTGGAGTGACACGGAATTTGCCGACCTGCTTTCAACTTGTCGAGATTTGCTCGAACTGGCGCTCATGAAAACATGCGACCGCATGGACCAGATTACGGTCGACGCCATGAAACGCTCAATGGAAATCGACCTGAGCGGAAAAATAACTCCCGACATTTTCGAATCATTCCATATAAGGTGGTGGATCTATTTTCACACGATCAACTTCGCCGTTGAGGTCCGGTCGTTCCGCAAAATGATGCTCACAGGTGCACCGCCGGCATTACGCCGCCGAATCTTTACCGTTCTCGACGACGCAGGGCTCCGGTCGATGCACTCCGATCTTCTTGCGGTGATCCCGGCAATCGAGAAGCGCGACCGCGCGAAATTAAGAGAATTGATTACTCATCAATGGCAGCGTTTTGTACCGGTGCTAGCTGCAGAGAATGCCCGCTACAACGACCTGGCGGACGATGGCGACGTCAACTATGCCGACCGCTCATTACCAACTCGGCCAGTGTTCCGAAGTCAGAACGATCCCCGCCCAGCATTTGATAAAGGATTCAGGGAGCCGCTCAGCTGGGACGAATATGAGCAAATGGTCATCGTCTGACTAGCTGTTTGGATTAAACCCATAAGGAACGATTTCACCATCCAAACCGGGCTCCCTCCCGCCCAAATTAAACATGACAGCACCACGTTTGAGCGGCAATGCTGGTCTCGCAACCACCGCCTTGCTTTCTGCTGAAGCATGCTTCTCAAGATCTTTGCAGACCGCAGGTAAGCTGCGCATTATCATGTCGCGCAATGTGTCCTTGGCAAACGTCGCTGAGCGATCGAGCAAGTTTGACACAACCGAATCGAGGGACTCCCGGTCGGCTAACAATTCTTCGTGATTGGAACTCCAAAAAACGCGCCGAAATAGAAAATTCGGAATTGCAGTTTTTGATATCGACATTAACGGGCCGGCGCGGGATACACGGACCAAATCGACAGAAAATTGAACATATTCGAGAAGCATACGCTCTACACAATCAGGTTCACCTGTATCGAGGTCACCAATTGGACTGAAATTTCCCTGCAATGCCACAAGATCTTCATGATCCGCTCGTTCGGCAGCACGCGCGGCAGCGACGCCAGCGATGTTTGCCCAGAGATCATAATAATCTTCAACCTCGATACGATCCCAGGAACGAACAGCATAAGTACCGCGCTTCGGAATATCGATATAAGCTTCATTCCTCAGGGTGTTGAACACATCGAGCAACAATCTGGGCGAACAACTATAAACCTCGGCAAACTCATCCCGGTCAAGGATGCTGCCAGGTAAGTAGGCGCCACTCAATATCTGGAACCGTGTTTCCAGATAAACAGTTTCAGTCATGGAAGGCTGGTCGACCGAGCTCATTATGCCTCCTGTAGCTGCCTAGGCCGAGCCTTAATGGCCTGCGCTAAATTAAGAATCACCACGTCGATCAACCAGCACTCGAGCGCATCGAAGCGCCTTACCAATCGCATGAAATCTACGCCAGTGGGAAATGATGGTGCAGAAAAATTTTGTCATACAATAGTCATTTAGACTTATTCAACCATCGGTCGCTAACCCGTTCGGTGCAACATGGGCGGAGGCTCAAATGATCTACGAAGCACCACAGGAAAAGCGCTATCCATTCTCATGGAAGGGTCTAAGGGAGCTCAGCCTCGACTGGTGGAACACGCCACAACCAGAAGAACGAATTGTGCTTGAGTGGCCACTGGACCTGATATGCGGACTCATTCTGCTTACCCCACCATTTATCGCAGGATTCATCGGCTAAGGCCAAGCACGACAGCCGAGCAAGAGGCTCAAATAATGCGGTTAATTCCGAATTAACCAAATCTTCACCACGACCATCTTAAGCCCAGATCATGGCGCTTAATCTGAACAGAAAGAAAATCGCTCGCACCATTATGATAATGGCGGCGATCTGCGGCGGGCTGGGAGCGATTGGAATATTCGAGCCGGTAACACTACTAATCAACTCACTACAATCGCAGATCCGAACCAAACCAGTCTCGGGCGATATCGTTGTCGTCGGCATCGACTCTCCCTCAATCCGGGAAATTGGCCGGTGGCCATGGCCGAGGGATGTGCAAGGACAGCTGCTCCAGAAGGTCGACCAATATCAACCGAAAGCCATCTACCTCGACATCGGATATCAGGGAAAGACGACGGCTAAGGCCGATCAGTATCTGCGCCAATCGATCGAAGGTCTGCAATCAAAAACCAAGATCATCGCACTTGCAACGGACGCGAATGACGGAACAGTGCGCAGCATCTACTCACACGAAGACGCGGTGGGAAGAACGGCAATCGTAACAGCATATTTCCCCTATCTATTTGGGTATGTATGGACCCTTCCGACAACTATTGAGACGGAAAAGGGCAAGCTTCAATCTCTCGCTGCCTCGATAGCGGGACGCCATGTGCCTGAAGGCCAAAATTTCAGAGTAGATTATAGCTTTGACCCTCGCACGATAAAGCAATTTGCAGCGAAGGATGTCCTGTCCGGAAGTGTCCCGGCTAAGGATATCGAGGGCAAAACAGTAGTTATCGGCGTAACCGACATGACGCAGAACGATGTCCATTCAATGCCGGGATGGGGTGAAAAGCCAGGCGTGCTCTTTCATGTCCTAGGGGCGGAAACGCTGAAGCAAGGCTATCCGTTCAGTTGGGGATGGTTGCCATTTTTTGTAATGGCAATGCTTTTTGGCGGCATCCAGCTGACAAGCTTCGGCCTGAAATTGAGCAAACTCCTCTCTTGGTCAGGCGCCTCGTTGACCGTCATAACAAGCAGCTGGTTGACAACAATCCACATCGGAAATGATCCCCTGCCAGCAATAGTGCTCATCGCGAGCATGGGGATCTATATCGGCCGACAAAAAGCGGCTTTGATGAGAGCCCAACGGAACGAGCATACCGGATTTGCCGACATGACGGGCTACCGTGTAAAGGAAGTCGTATCCAACGCCATTTTCATCGGCGCTACCATCAAAAGATCCGAGACAAAGCGGGACTCTGTCGCAGCTAGCGACCAGAAGCATATTATGAAGGAAGTGGGTCGAAGGCTTTCGAGCTTCATCGACGAGAAACAGCTGACACATAACGACAATCAGCAATTCCTGTGGGAAATGCCGCCTACCGAAACGGGCACACTCGGGGAACATCTTGAGGGAATCCGCAGGATGTTCTCGGCGCCAATAGTAATCGATGGTAGGCAAATCGACATCGACATCTTCTTCGGAGTCGACCGCAACATAAATGCAAACGTCGAACAGCGGATGGAGAGCGCGCTAGACGCATCGATTATCGCACGGGATACGGCTGCAACATTCAAAATCGCCACAGCAAACTCGTTCGACGAGCATCTGACAAAACATTTTGGTACTGAGTTCGACCTCGCGGTTGCAATGGGCGACATCAACGTCATTTTTGAACCACAACAGGCTTTGAAAAGCGGCCGCCCGTCGGACGCTGAAGTCTCTCTCATCTGGATGCACCCAGCATACGGCGAAATTAGAGGCGCCAAGCTTTTCGCCTTGGCGAGCTTGTCAGGACATCTAACAAAAGCAAGTCTCCATCTGTGCGAGGAAGCAAGCAAATATGCAGGGCAGATTGCATCGATTTGGCCCGGCTTCTCGATGAGCATAAAAGTGTCCGTGCCATTCATAGCGAGCAATGAATTTGAAAGATGGCTCAAATCATCGATGCAGGCGAAACACTTTCGGCCCCACAGCCTCATATTCAATTTAATCGATGTTCATGAGCACAGCGGTGAAAATTCCACAATCCGGGCCATGCAAAACGTGCAGGAACATGGGTTCAGGGTGAGCATTGGCAGGTTTGGCATAATGAACACCGACATCGATCTTCTGGAAAGATTCAAACCGAACGAAATTTGCCTGGACAAGAACTTTTCGGCCGAACTGCTTGGCTCAACAAGCAGCCAGATATTTGCTGACGCAGCAATTCGAATCGCGAAGATATTGAACATCCAGATCGTCGCCGACGGACTGGAAGACCGAGCAGTGCTTCTGGCGCTGAAGGACCGCGGTTGCGACCGCGCTCAAGGCAAGATCATTGCGAACGCTTTAAATTATAAAGAGTTAGCTGAGTTGATGTCCGCGATAAAAGCTAAGAAAACAGGTTAACAGAATCTTCTTGAGCGTAGTTAATTTTCCGTTAAAATGCACCATTGGTCGAAGGGGCCATTTTTTTGGAGAAACGACATGAAAGCGCTCGAAAAAGCGAAGCAAGTCGAAAAGCAAGCTGAGGGTTTCTGGAGCTACTTTTTCGGCGGCGGCCGCAGCGGCGGCAGCAACGGTTAATCTGACCGAATACGAACAACAAAAGGGGGGCTTCGGCTCCCCTTTTTCGTTTTGACGCAGTAATAGTGGCTAGGGGATCGATCTCTTATGATCAGCCAAGCGGCTAACCCGACCCTCGGCGCCACTTTCAACAGCCTTTGAAACAGCTTGTCTACTGGCCTCTACAGCCTCAACGAGTTCAGCTATGACGCCATTCTCCGCTTGATCGCTCCAAAAGTGATGATCCACCCCACGATTGAAAGCATGCACTGCAGGATCCAGAAAAAACCGAGACGGTTGCGGCTCAACTCGCTCCCCCGATCCGACAATAGCGGCCAGTCCATCTAGCTTCGAGGTCATGGCAGCTTTGCTCGCGTCAATCATCTCGCCACGGTCGGCTTGGAAAGCATCGAATTGGGACACATAACCAATAATCAGATGACCGGCCCTGCCCTCAATTTGCCTCCACATATGTGCAAGCTCGTCACCTGAAATGCCTTTCAGGGCATTCTTGCTGCCTGGATATCCGCCATCGAGGAGCAGCACATCAATCCCGCCCTGCTCCAACCTGGTCAATGCCTCATAACCGTCGGAGGCAATCGAAACTGAAATCGATGCTGCGGCACAAGCCGTCTGAAAACGTCGCAGAAAGCTGTCGTTCGACGAGGCTATCAACATTTTGATAACATAACTCATCACTTTGTCCTATTTGTTTCCGGCAATGGTATTGCATTGCGCGAGAGAAACCAGCTCGCTATCAACGATGCGGGAATTGAGGGTAGCAGAGGAGCAGAAGAACATGCCTGCAAACCTAACAGCGAAGGCGATTCAGTCAACGGCCATGAAAATCAGCAAGATCTCGATCAGCGCGACGGCCCAAAAACGGGTCATGATCGGTCTCACAGTAGTCGGATTGCTCACTATGATGGCAGCCAGTTTCTATATGGTGCTGCTTCTCCTGACGAAACCTTCGGCAAAGCTGGATGCTACCATTTCAATCATCGCATTATGTGCAACGACCGCGATATTTTGCTTCGCGATTGTCGTGGACTTTCAGCTCACGCGGCGCCGCGCCAGGTCGGCGATCACTGAATGTATCCCAGAATATGAGTGCGAAACAAACGCTGACGAGATAGCAGCCCTTCACGAACTGGACGAACTGCTGAACACCCAGGACCCTTATTTTCGCCTACATCTGGCGATCGCACTCCGCGACAAAGCCCGCCATTTCCCAATCAGAACAGGCGAAGTCCTGAGGATCCGAGAGGTGCTTGGCGGCCATGAACAAAGGCAAGCAAAGGACCCCAACCCCCAAGTTTATCATCTCAGCAAGATCATAGCCGAACTGGACAGCGGACATGCAAAACACTGATACCGAAACGATCGGCGACACAGTCGAAAGGAAAAGGTCGGATCTGGTGGAACATTACACAGATTGGATGCCAGACAATCACACAATGCCCGAACTGAAAGCCCAAAAGAGCTTTCAAGAACGCGGCTATCAAAACAGCCTAGTTGATGAACTATGTCAATTATTTCAGCATGCTGAATATGCTTACCTTGAGGCAGCGACGGGAACAGGAAAGACACTGATAATCGCGCTTTTGGCGGAACGGCTCCGATTGGAACACGTCACTTATGTTGTTCACAGCATTGACATCCTAAATCAAGCTCAACAAGACATTCTGGACTATGTCGACGCCGGTTTAATCTCCCAAGAAATCGAGTGGCGCTTTCTAACATGGCAGGCATATGCGCGCAAAATGCGATGGGTGTTTACGGATGATGACAGCAAGCCCGACCCCTTTGTGGTCGTAGATGAATGCCACATGGGGGGCGTATTAGACGTCCAATCGGTGAAAAAAAGTTTCTCAGTAATCGTCAATAAAGCAAAAAAAATTCTTTGGGTTTCAGCCACGCCTTGGGAACTTGATGAGAAGCTGATGGGCGCGCGACAGGGCCATACGGCGTATTACGGATACAAAGAAGCGTATGACGAGGGAATTCTAAACAAAACAGAACTTGTCCGCGTTGATTGCGGCCTGGACATCACCCTCACACGCAACCAAGAAAATCTGTCCGCGCGAGAGCTACTCAAGCACGAAAAGGATACCCTTGAAATTGAGGGTGCCTCTGCGGATGCAACATTCGAACAATTGAATCTGGAGGTCCGGAGGGCGCTCGGACGCGGACTGCGGACAACCGACGTCCCGCTGCTAGTGCAGCACCGATATCAGCTGATGGCACAATTATACGTTGCGATGCATAGGGATGAAAAGGCCATATTCTGGTTGCCCACAAAGCAGCATGCACGGATGTGTGCAGAATATATCAACCGGCAAATGGAATCCGAAACAGCAGCAATCGCGGTGACGGGCGACGTCAGATACGACGACGATTCTCAACATAAATTGGCCGACTGGCGTAATCCATCGGGCATCATCAAAGTTGCATGCGTTGTCTATCGCTTGCGCGAAGGATTTGATTTTCCACAACTGACCTATGGCTTCGACTGCGCGTGGAATGCAGGTCGCGTCCGTCAAGGTGGTGTAATTTCGGCTGTGGCCGTGGGCCATCGTC
>NZ_CALMSV010000103.1 GCF_937872355.1 uncultured Sphingorhabdus sp.
GTAAATGACATGAACTATGGCAGGGCTCACGACACGAAAACTCCGCATGCCAAAGTTGATGGCAGAGAAATCAACCTAATCTATTGATACTTAGTGCATAAACGAGGTTGTCATAAACTTTGGCAGCCGACATCTGCGGTGCCATCGGCTAATGAGGCCAGGTCACAGGTAGCGAGGGCTGTCTCGATGCCGAGATGGCTGAACAGCGCCTTGCGCGTGGTTTCATGCCGCGCGGCCAGACGATGCAGCCAGGATTCAAAGCATTCCCCCGCCAGGGGCCTGACCCGGAAGGCCAGCGGCTCGATCTCGGCTCTGCCCTGAGCGGCGCCCATCCCGGCGCTCAATCCGGGCTATAGGGGGTAAAGAGCTGCAAGGCCTCGCTGATATCGTCGTGCGCTACCAGCACGCGATCGTGCCGCTTGGCGACCTTTGCCGACCAGTGCAGGATCCGTTTGAAATTGCCGGTTACCCCGCCGCTTTCGCGCCAGATCCGCTCGGCGAACGCGGGCTCGGCGAGATGTTCGGGCTCGGCCATGTCCATGCCCATCGCCAGCGCCCGGATCAGGCGCTGCGACGGCTCTCCCGGCTCCCACAGCGGCAATCTGAGCATGATCGAACGAAAGGCGAGTTCGACATCGTCGGCGAAGATCTGGCGGGCGACATCAAGCCCGGCCACGACCAGCGGCACGTTGCCAGCGCTCATCAGAAAGCGGAAGGCATCGAGCGTATCGCGCCGCGCGACCCCGCTGGCGGTCAGGATCACATGGACATTGTCGATCGCGACCAGCCTCGTCCCCTGCGCGGCCAACAGATCGACCACCTTGAAATCGGCGGTTTTGTGCGTGTTTGTCCGGATCGGCCAGCCCTGCTTCCAGAGCAGCGCCAAGTTGATCTTGAGCGAGGTCGGGCTTGAGGGAATGACCGTGCGCAGCACGGGTTGGTACCGGGCCTCGCCCCAATCGGCGGGCTCGGGCAAGGCCTCGGTCAGACGCCGCTGCGCCTCGCGCAGGATCGAGGTCTTGCCCATGCCGGACTGGCCGGTGAGGACGATGCAGGTCGGTCGTTCTTCCGGATCGTCATGCGCAACCTCGACGATGGTCTCGACGGCGTTGCGGGCTTCGTCGAAGTCGATCCAGAATGTGGATAGGTGCCCCGAGGGCTGCGCGGTGGTGACCGCGCTCACGGGCGCACCTTCAGCCAGGTATCCTCGCCCAGTTCCCCCACCGATTTCCACTGAACCGGCTGTTTTAAAAGCTTTTCAGGCGTCCGCAGGTCCGCGAGCGTAAGCCCCTCCCCTTCGCGCCGCTTTGCCCGCCGTCGCGCCTCCTTGGTGCGAACCCGCGCCTGATGGATTTCCTGGTTTGCCGCTGCGATGGCGCGGGCCGTCGCCGCACGGCCGCCATCGGCCTGGTAGCCGCGGCCCAGGGCCCTCACCTTGGCCCTGGCGGCTTCCCAGTCCGCCTCCCAGACATCGGGATACTGGCCGATAACCGCCATTTGCACGAAAGAGCCCTCGAGCTCGGCATAGACATGCTGGATCGTCCGTTCGTCCCAGCTGACCTCGATCTTCTGGCCTATCCGCTTGCCGAGCGCCGGGTGCCAGTAATGGCGATGCTTGATCTGGATGCCCCGGGAATGGACCGTCAGCGGACGGCAGAAATTGGCGAAAAAGCTCGTCCGCATTACACGAGACCGGGAGCAAGGGACCATGGCGCGCTGCCTCGCGTTCCCACATCTGCGCCGGGCACAACCCGCCGAGCGCGGAATGCGGCGTGTGATGATAAACCGCGATCTGGCACAGCAGCCAGCGCTCGAATTCCGCAAGGGTCATCGCCGCTTCAGCCTCGGCGTCGTAGTCATCGCGCGCAGACACGTTCGATCCCGTAGCACCCGGCAAAAGTCTCAGTTTTCCGACCATTGTGCCGATCAGCCGCTCGATATGGCCACCCAGATGGGCCGGGCCGGGTTTGCGGACATCCGGGTCGATGCCATTGCGCACGCAGGCCCGCCGAAACGACTCCGAGCGATGCGGCTTGGCCTGATCGGCATGCAGGCGCCGGAACAGGCCGAACATCGGGTAGCTGACATCCACACCCAGGTGTTCAAGCACCGGTTCCTTGGGCAGCAGCGCGCTCGCGACCGCCCTGCCGCACCGGAAAATCGAAGGATCGCCGAAGCTGACATAATAGCCGAGTATCGCACGGGTCCAGATTTCAATCAGGAACGTGATCCACGGCCGTCCGAGCTCTTCCCGCCGCAGGCTGTCGACCAGGATAACGTCCCCCCTGGTATGGTCCATCTGGACAAGATCGAGGAAACCATCGCTGCGGTATTCCCCAGGGTGCGCTTCATGCGCGCTGCGGGTCTTGGAGCCCATGCTGGCCTTGGCCCACACACTGCTCGGAATCTCGGCCAGCAGCCGCTCGATTGTCTTCTCGCTCGGGATCAAATCGGCGGAAAACCGGTGCTCTCCGTTATCTGCATGGAGCAAGCCCCATATTTGCCTAGCCGCTTCAGCGCGGTTCGGCGGCACCATCTTAAGCGCGATCTTGTTGGTCAGCGCATCAATGGCGCTTCTCACCACCGGGTCGATCCGATGTGAGCCGGGAGGCGGTCCTCGGGGCTTAGGTGCAAGCGATTCGGCAACCGGATGCGCCCGATACCGCGCGGCCAATGTTCGGATCTGGCGCTCCTTCAAACCGGTGGCTTCGCAAATAGCGGCAATCTGCGCCGCCGTCACCGGCCCGGACACCGAAATATGCCTTCGGAAATGCGGGAACAGTGCCAATCCCGCCTCGAGGGACTTGAGGCTGCGCTTGGGTGCAGGAGACGGCATTCGCTCAATCATACGATTGGCTCCGCTGTAGATTCCCCTGTATCGTCAAATGTAGCATAATCTGTCCGGCCATGCGGCGTGGAAACGTGCTGCGACAGAGTTATGCGTATTTGAGTCATCCTATCCTATTGATTAAACGTCCTTTTTAGAATTGCAGTCTTTTCTGTCGGCTGACAACCGCGCGCTCGCGCGGCTCGACGCGCTGTTGCCCGCGCGCGACCCCATGGCAACACTCATCGAATGGGTTGAACAGCTGCGCGCGGACGAGACCGACTTCCTCGAGCTCGGCAGCGAGGAGGTGTTGATCGAGGGCAAGGTGTTCCAGCGCTTCGCTCCGCGCGGCAGCGCCTGGGCCGCCTCGCTCGCCGCCGCGATGCGCCCGCACCTGTTCGGGCTCGGCGCCGCCCCGCTCGCGCTGGCCGGGCTCGCGCCGCGCGCCCT
>NZ_CALMSV010000104.1 GCF_937872355.1 uncultured Sphingorhabdus sp.
CGGTGCGAGGGGGGATAAAGGGCATCGGGGGTGGGCGGGCCGTGGCGCCCGGCGACGGGGAGGAGTATGTTGGGGAGCCGCGGGACGAACACCGCCCCCGCCGGTCCGCGTGCGGCGCATGGGGTTGCACGCGCAGCATCAGGCCATTGCCGTGATGCGCACCGACTGCCCTGCCTGCCAGTCGGAGGGGTTGACGGCGCGCTCCCACGTTTTGGTCCGCGCCGGCGAAAAATCCATCCAGGCGGAATTGTTCCAGGTCGACACCGACTTGTTGCCGATCGGCGATATCGGCTTGTCGCAAGCTGCGTGGGAGTTGCTCGACGTCAATGAAGGCGACGAGGTTTTCGTCAGTCACCCTCCACCTCTCAATTCTCTTAGCCATATTCGTAGACGCATTTACGGCGGCCGATTTGAGCGTGCTGGTCTTGATGCGATTATCAAAGATGTTGTTGCACGGCGTTATACCGACGTGCATCTTGCAGCGTTTCTGACTGCAAGCGCGGTGCCACCGCTGAATCTCGAGGAGACTATTGATCTCACCGCTGCAATGATCGCGGTTGGCGAGAAATTGAGTTGGGATCGACGGATCGTCATCGACAAGCACTGTATCGGAGGCTTAGCAGGAAATCGCACGACTCCGATTGTTGTCGCTATCGCCGCAGCAAATGGCTTGGTTATGCCAAAAACATCCTCCCGGGCGATAACGTCACCAGCTGGTACTGCAGACACAATGGAGACTCTTGCTCCCGTCAACCTGGATATCTCCAGTATGCGACGTGTCGTGAACAAGGAGGGAGGATGCATCGTCTGGGGTGGGGCGGTGCAGCTCAGTCCTGCCGACGATATTTTTATCCGAGTCGAAAGAGACTTGGACATTGATACGGAAGGGCAACTCGTTGCCTCGGGGTTGTCCAAAAAGATCGCTGCCGGCTCAACTCATGTAGTCGTCGATATTCCCGTAGGGGCTACGGCCAAGATTCGAACAGAAGAAGCGGCTGAAAGTTTGGCAGCCAGACTGATTGCTGTCGGACAGCATTTCGGGCTCGCCGTCACCTGCTTGCAAACCGACGGTAGCCAACCTGTCGGTAGAGGCATTGGACCAGCCCTAGAAGCTCATGATGTTCTGGCGGTTCTACAAAACTCTCCTGGAGCCCCTACGGATTTGCGCGACCGTGCGGCCGCGCTCGCCGGAGCTGCGCTTGAGATCGGGGGGGTTGTGAGCGCGGGTGGAGGCTTTACCCGTGCTCTCACGACCTTAGAAAGCGGTGCTGCCTGGGAGAAATTCCGAAGGATTTGCATTGCGCAGGGCGGGATGCGAGCTCCCGGTGTAGCTACCCACGTTTTGGCCGTACGCGCGGAGCGAGATGGAGTGGTCATATCCATTGATAATCGAAATTTGTCGCGGGTTGCGAAGCTTGCGGGGGCACCTCGATCAGCAATCTCCGGGGTCTTCTTGAAAGTGCGACTAGCGGACCTCGTAGCGGCAGGAGACACTCTGTTTGAGATTCATGCTGCCATGGCAAGCGAACTCTCTTACACTGCGGAATTCCTAACTACGATCGGCCCTGTTATTCAACTAGGAGAGTAATTGCCGCGACCAACGAATGATCAGGCATTGAACTTGCGCCAGGTCTGCTCCGGGTCTCAGTTGCCGTGAGGGCATGGATCGCGCCGCGAGCGCGACATTGAATAAACGTTCAACGATCATGGCCGCAGACGCGTTTGCACTATATGCCAGACTGCCAAGCGTAATGATCGAATTGGGATCGAGTACGCTCTATTCGCCAGATACCGAAAAGAGCGACCTATGCGCGCCTCCGTGGCACAGCACGTGAAACTGTTAGTCAGGTCGCTGCTACTTCTCTCTGCGGACAGACGCCTTGCGCGGACGACTCCGCTCTGCGCCCGGCTCGACCGAGATTTCCTTCAGTGGTACGCATCCGGTGTAGGCCGCAGGTGATCAGGTTTCGGGATTGGAGCGCGCGAGCTTGCGGTGCTCTTTGATCAGGTCGACCAGCGTGTCGATGCCGAAGTCGGTGAACGCCAAGACTTGATCGTCGCCTGTTCCGTAGACCCAGATCACGCCGTCCTCGATATCCATATCCAAAGCGACGTCGTGGAGCCAGTCGACATCCTCGCCGAGATCAGCAGCGACACGATCAATGGTCGTGACGTGAGAGACCTTGTTGACGTGCATGTCAGGCGGCGAGCGCGGCGTCGGTCGCGGCGGGGCGACGCCAGTTCCACGGCAGCAGCTCATCAAGCCGATGGGCAGGATGAGCAGCTATTCGCGCAAGGACGTTGGCGAGCCAAGCCTGCGGATCGACGCCGTTCATTTTCGCCGTCACGATGAGGCCGTACATGGCCGCAGCGCGCTGCCCCCCGCGATCGGATCCGCAGAACAACCACGATTTTCTTCCCAAAGCGATGCCGCGCAGACCGCGCTCGGCGGCATTGTTGGACATGCAGACACGTCCATCGTCGAGGAACAGCGTGAAGGCCGCCCAGCGCTTGAGCATGTAATTGATCGCCTTGACCAGATCGTGGCGGGGCGACAGCTTCGCCGCCTGTTCGCGCATATAGGCATGGAGATCATCGACCAGAGGTCGGCTCATGGCTTTCCGCCCCGCGGCGCGCTCTTCGGGGCTCTTTCCATTGATATCGCGCTCGATTGCAAACAGCGCGTCGATGCGGCGTACGACCTCGATCGCGATCGGCGACAAGGGGATTTCCTTCTTACCCGCAGCCTTGCGACGCGCGTTCTCCTCGAGATCGGCCATGGCGAAGAAGGGGCGGCGGCCGTGGACCCCACACGCCGCCTCCTGGATCCGCCCCGGTTTTCGACCCGCCAGATAGAGCTTGTTGTAACCGTCGTAGGCGTCGGCCTGCAGGATGCGGATTCCGATTTAATCCGGCCACCTATTCCGACGCGAAGCCGGCCGGGATTCCGATTTGATGTCGGCCACCGTTCCGATTTGAAGCCGGCCACCATTCCGAGATGAAGTCGGCCGCCAGTGCGGCGGTCATCGGCGCGGCGACGGGAAGCCC
>NZ_CALMSV010000105.1 GCF_937872355.1 uncultured Sphingorhabdus sp.
AAGGGAAAGGTTCGTATCCATTTCGAGGAGGCCGGCTCGGGATTTCCGCTGCTGATCATCCCCGGCGGCGGTTTGAATTCGGTGATTGCGGGTCTGAAGACAACGCATCCCTTTGATCCGGTCGCCGAGTTCGCTGACGAATATCGTTGCATCGTCGCCGATCTTCGCAACGCCAATGGCGGCGGGTCGTCCGGACCGCTCGAGCCTGAAAGACCTTGGGACGCCTACACCGACGATCATCTAGGCCTGATGGATCATCTCGGCATCGATCGCTTCATGGTGCTGGGATTCTGCATCGGCGGACCGTTCATCTGGAATCTGCTGCGGCGCGCGCCGGACCGTATCGTTGCCGCCGTTCTGGCGCAGCCCAGCGGATCGCGCCCCGAGATGCGCGATCTCTTCTACGACAACAACATGAAGGGCTGGGGACCCGCACTGATGGCCCGGCAGCCGGACATCACGCCTGCCATGGTCGAGGCGTTCCTGACGAAGATGTACCGCACCGACGCGGATTTTGTGTTCACCGTGACGCGCGACTTCGTCCGCAATTGCCAGACGCCGGTTCTGATCCTGCCTGACGATATTCCGGCCCATCCCTATTCGGTAGCTATGGAGGCGGCGATGCTTGCCCCGCAAGCGGAGGTCAGCATTTTCCCCTGGAAGGAACCGAAGGAACGCATTCCGCTCGCCGTGCGGCAAATCAGATCGTTCTTGCGCGCGCATTGCCCGGGATGACGGGCGTGTTGTCTTCGGACCGATAGCCGGAGCAATAACAGTAAGCCGGGGTAATCCGACTTCGACCATGCGGCAAAGGTCATATCACGCGGTCAGCAACCTGAGTGCTTTACATTCAGAATATCGGATAAGTCATTGAAAATGGCGGAGACAGAGGGATTCGAACCCTCGATAGGGCTTTACAACCCTATAACGGTTTAGCAAACCGCCGCCTTCAGCCACTCGGCCATGTCTCCAGTATGGTTGGATATGCCCGACCCGGCCGCCGGCTGCAAGCCTTGCGGTGGATGGCGAGATCGTCTTGCCGGCCTCAGGACACAGACGGTGCCGGCCACGCCAGCATTCACAACCAGCACCGCAAGCGGACCCAGTTCTGCTTCCGCCTCATCCAGAGCTGGTCCCCAGCGCGAGGCGTCGGTGGTATCGAGCGCAATAGCTACCGAACCCGGCAACCCCGAGCAGGCCATTTTCAGTGTGTCTGCATCGTTATCGGCCAGGGCAACCTTCATCTCGCGCCGCGCCAGTTCACGACCAATCGCCAGGCCGATACCGCTTGCACCCCCGGTCACAAAGGCCGGCCGACCACGAAATTTGTCCATCAGCGTCGTCACCATTTACGAGTGTTCAGTGTGCCTTGGCGCTTCCCATCGCTGTTTCGTTTATACGTGCGACATCAGCGTGAAAGCGGGCGCGATATGCCGCTTCGGCGAGCTTGGACATGACTTCCTCGATCCTGTCGCAATCCACCAACAACGCGGCATCATCAACTTCGGCGCGCAGCAGCATTGGTACCAGCCGGGTGCGCAACATGGTAAGCGCCCACAGCAACGGATCACCGGTCACGGCCACATCCAGATGAAGGACATGGTGCCAGTTCCCGCGCACCGAAAGATAGTGGTAATGCGGATCATTCGGAAAGCAGTCAAAACGCAGCCGCTCGCAATTGCCTTCGGCATTTCGTGCGAAGACATGGATCGAAACACCCGCATCATCCAGGCTCGGCCAATCGTTTCG
>NZ_CALMSV010000106.1 GCF_937872355.1 uncultured Sphingorhabdus sp.
TGCACGTAGTCGGCCGCGGCCGATCCTGTCGGCGCGAAGGCGTAGACGCTGTTGCCGTGCCATTCCGAGATCTGGAGATCAGTGTCCTGCAACCGCCGCCAGACCGAGGCGATGTCTCCATTGTCTTTCGCGAGTTCAGCTTCCATCCATGGCCGATATTCGGCAACCCGTGTTCCGTCCGCGGCCAGCACCGAGCGCGAGTCCCGCCAATACTGGTCGTTGATATTTGCTGCCGAAAAGGAAAATCCGGGAAATGCGTCGGTCAGCGCGACGGCGAGGGTTGCTTCATCGGCGCCAGACGGAAGACGCGAAAGCACGGTTTCGACCGATGCCGCGTCAGGCAACCGTACAGGAATTTCCGTACCCTCTGTCATGCCACGATCCAATCACGCCGCGCGCGAAACAGCGGCGTTCTAAGCAAGCCAGTTCTCCACCTTCAGACCGCGAATGCGCGTGAATTCACCGACATTGGCGGTCACGATCGTCGCGCCAGTTGCGTAAGCATGCGCTGCGATGAGGAGATCGTTGGCGCCAATCGGTTTCCCGGCTGCCTCAAGCTCGGAGCGGATTCCACCATACTCCGTGTCGGCGGGAATATCGAATGGCAGAACAGCGATCTCGCCGAGAATATCCTCCACGGCCTTGAGTAGACGCTTCGACCCACTCTTGGCGCATCCATAGCGTAGCTCTGCCGCCACGATGATGCTGGTGCAGACATTGTCCTCTCCTACCTTCGCAACCCGCCTTGCGGCTTTGCCCTGCGGGTTTTTAACGAGATCGGAGATGATGTTGGTGTCCAGCAAATAGCGGGTCAAAACACCGTCTCCGCTGGCGCAACAGGATCGGGAATCTCGGGGAAGGCTTCGTCGATCGGCTTCATCGACTTGAGCAGAGCAATCAATCCGCGCTTACGCACAGGCTCGATCACCAGCCGATCGCCATCGCGGTGCATGATGGCCTCGTCGCCCGGCAACTCGAATTCCACGGGAATGCGGACCGCCTGGTTGCGACCGTTACGAAACAAGCGGACGTGTCTTTGATCGGTCATGCGGACCTCCAAGCATAGGCCAAAGACATATGCTAAAAGTCGCTTGTTTTCAAGGGGTGTATGACGCCCACTGATTTTGTTTCACGCTATTCTTTGCTGTTGAGGTCAATCGAAGCACTAATATCGCTGCTTGCTCTCGGCCTTCCAAAGACTGTCGGTTTCGATCTGGATAGTCACGTGCGACAAATTGAAATCGGTCTTCATCGCTGCCTGAGCCGCAGTCAATGTGGCCGGTGCCAAGGACATATCGGTTATGATCAGGTGACAGCTCATCGCATCGGCACCGGACGTGATCGTCCAAACATGGAGATCATGGACGGCGATTACCTCAGGGAGCTCCGAAAGCTTTCTTTCAAGCAACGTCATATCGATTTCCGGAGGCGTTCCCTCCATCAGAATGTGAACGGCCTGCTTAAGCAGAATCCACGTGCGGGGGACGATGAACAGTCCAATGCCAGCGCCGATGATCGGATCGACGAGTTGCCAGCCGGTTAGAACCACGACGGCTGCTGCGACAATCACGCCGAGCGAACCGAGCATGTCTGACAACACTTCGAAATACGCGCCCTTAACATTCAGACTTTCAGCCGAACCAGCGGAGAGCAATTTCATGCTGATCAAGTTGACGATGAGACCAATAACCGCCACAGCCAGCATTGGGCCCCCGATAATCTCCGGAGGGTTCAAAAATCGCTGATAGGCCTCATAGAGGATGTACACGGTCAACAGGAGGAGGACGACAGCATTGGTAAGTGCCGAAAGCACCTCCATGCGAACATACCCGAAGGTATTCTGCGGAGTCCTTGGCCGTTCAGCGAAACGGATCGCAATCAAAGCCAATGCCAATCCGCCGGCATCCGTCAGCATATGAGCTGCGTCAGCGATTAGAGCAAGACTCCCGGGCCACAGCCCGCCGATGACCTCGATAATCATAAAAGTAGTAGTGAGCGTCAACGCAATGTAGAGTCTGCTCTTGTGCCGCCCCGCTGCCGTCGTACTGGATATTGGGTCGCTTGCTGAGCCTCCTTCGGCCATGACACTCTCCATGAAAACCGAGGTTACGTTCCCTGCGGGTTTGCTCCTGCAACTGCTGTACCGCACGCAGAACAGAATTTGGCGTTAGCCGGGATCGACGTGCTGCACTTTGAACAAACCGCCTCAGATAATCCAAAACGCTGGCCGCAATTGACGCAAAAGCGGCTGTCCGGCGTGTTGTCAAAGCGACAACTGGGGCAGACAAGGATTCGCTGTTGTGCGGGAGGTGCTGATCGATTCCAATCCGGGCTGTGCCGATTACCTGAAAGCGTCCCACGATCAGGTGCCGAGCCGTACTGATCTCCGTGTCCGCCTCCGTGATGCCCCCCTCCGTGTCCGCCGCCATATCGTCGGCCAAATAGACGGTCGAGAAAATGGGATCCCATAACAACCTCCATGACGACTGAAACGTTCAGTAGCGAAGCCTCGAATTAAACTATCAAGGTGAAATTTGTCGCCTGCGATCTCGATAGGCGAGCAAGCGCAGTGCGTTGACGACGACCACGAGCGTCGAACCTTCGTGCATCGCGACCGCCGCGCCAATGCTCAGTCCTGCGATC
>NZ_CALMSV010000107.1 GCF_937872355.1 uncultured Sphingorhabdus sp.
GCATGATTTTGCCCGCGCCTTTGGAGGGAAATTCCTGCTGCGCATCGAAGATATCGACGGCACCCGCAGCAGGCAGGAATATATAGATGCCATCGTCGAGGATATGGAATGGCTGGGGCTGAAGCATGATGGGGAGGTGGTTTTCCAGTCGCACCGCATAGCCCGTTATAAAGCTGCTCTGGATCGCTTGAATGATGTGGGTCTGGTCTATCGCTGCTGGTGCACGCGCAGCGAAATTGCCGAAGCGCTGAAGGACAAGCCCGTGCGCCACGGGCCTGACGGGCCGGTCTATCCGGGCACCTGCAAGGGGCGCAACGAAGGGGTGGGTGATTTTTACTGGCGACTGGATATGCAAACTGCGACCGAAATAGCCGGCTCACTAAACTGGACCGATCTGGCAGCCGGAAAGCAATTGGCTGATCCCATGTTGTTCGGAGACGTTGTGCTTTGGCGCAAGGATGCACCCGCCAGCTATCATCTGGCGGCAACGATTGACGATGCGGCGGATGGAATCAGCCATGTCGTGCGCGGAATGGATCTGTTTGCCTACACCGCTATCCACCGGCTGCTGCAAGTGCTGCTGGGCTTGCCCGAGCCATCCTATTGGCATCACCCGCTGCTGCTCGACGCGGACGGTAGCAAATTGGCCAAGTCAAGACTGTCTCAGCCGCTGTCGGAATTACGGGCCAAGGGGATATCCGGTATCGAACTGGTAGAACAATTGCGGCAAGGGAAGCTTCCGCTTGGAATCGGCGTTTCGAGAGCCTAGAGGGCGGACAAGCGATGCAGCTATAGGGCTGTGTCACGCATTTAAGGAAGTTTCCATGGGCGTTTTGCTGATTATTGCCTTGCTTGCCGTGATGGGCATGGTGGTGTTCGCGGTTGTCCGCGGGCTGCACGCTTTTGCCACGATGGACCATAATGATGTCGACGAAAATGGCGTTCCGCGTGGGCTCGCCCGCCAGAACGAGATGATGTTTGCCCGCGTCAAATGGCAGGCGATCGCGGTTGCCCTGGTTGCCATCATTGTGATCGGTGGCGCCTTCGCCAAGTGATGCGGCCCATATGGTCAAGCTGAACAAGATTTATACCCGCACCGGGGATGACGGCTCAACCGGGTTGGTCGATGGCTCGCGTCGGTCAAAGGCAGATGCCCGAATGCATGCCATCGGTGAGGTTGACGAAGCGAATAGTACACTCGGGATCGCGATTGGAGCCCTGGAGCGAGACGGTGGCGACGCCGAGCTGGTCGCCGGATTGCGACGAATTCAGAACGATCTGTTCGATCTGGGGGCCGACATAGCAACCCCGGGTGAGGATTTCACACCCGGCGAGATGAGCTTGCGGATTGTGCAGTCGCAGGTCGATTGGCTGGAAGCGGCTATCGACACTGCCAATGAGCAGCTCGAACCGCTCACTAGCTTCATCCTGCCAGGCGGCAGCGCTGCGGCGGCAGCGATGCATCTGGCCCGTGCCGTCACCCGCCGCGCCGAGCGCGCGCTTGTTGCAGCCGCATCGGGCGAGCCCATTAATCCGCTGGCGTCGACCTATCTGAACCGTCTTTCAGACTATCTGTTCGTGCTCTGCCGCTTAATCAACAGGGATCGTGGCGGTGATATTTTATGGGTACCCGGCGCTTCGCGCTGAACTCTATCTGGCTGCAGCCAAGGTTCGTGTGCGACCACATGGGCCCAAGGACTCCATAACAAATCGATAGTCTGCCTGCGCCGATGCGATATCTTTCGCTTCACCGCTTTCGACCAGCCTTGCATCCAGTGTGCGCGGCAGGCCGCAGGCGAGGCGATACCATAATAAAGTGTCTTTTGCAGGTGCGATCGCCGATTCATCAATCACATCGCCGGTCGAAACTGCCCAGCGCTTGCTCTGGCCCGGCCGGCTCAAAATCGAAACCGAAATTGGCTGGCCGCTCGCCGTGCGCAGGAATATCTGCGTTTCACCTTCACCGAGAACCGTGCCCTGGCTGTGGAATGCGCCCGATACTCCGGTTATCGCCTCCGGCGCGTCAATTTGCACTGCTTCTTTTGTGATCGCGCGCAGCGTGCCATCATTCGCAGGGCTCCATTCGACCAAGGCGTCGGGCTTCGACAGCTTTATAGTGCCCGGCGAACCACTGACTTTGCTTCCCAACAGGAAGTAGCGGCGTTTCTGCAGTTTCGGTATCTTGCCTTTGTTGTTCTTTGGAACATCGAGCAGGAAGCGTGCTTTTGCCGCGAAACCATCGATTCCGCGGATCAGCGAAGTGACATCTGCATCAACCAATACCCGCTGTATATTTGCGGGGACACCGATGGTCTGTGTATCGGGCAGCGACGTAACCTTGCGTATCTGCGCGTCAAGAATCAGCGGTGAGATCGTTACCAGATCGGCTATGTCCGCATAGGCAGCACCCTGTGCAGGTACAGCAAATGTCGATTGCACCTGCGTTTGGGAGTGGACTGCCGGTGTCGCCAGCAACAGACCAAGGCTCACCGCTAATTTTATGGTAAATCCTGTCTTCACCTTGGAAATCCTGTGCAAATTGAGGGGGTGTAGGGAATATTTGCATTCCTATTCATGCTAATCGATTGGGGCAAGGCCGATGAATTGCCGATGAATCGCAGAATCCGGATTGCCTGTGCTTTTGGCCCTCGCTAAGACGATGGCGGAATCAGCCGATTAAAAAGATTTCAATAGCGCTGACCAGTTGGGTGGCTTCTAGTTTTGTGACGCTTGCCGAGCGGTCCGCGCGTTTTGGGGAAAGTAGGAGAGTAGTTTCCGCATGGCATATGCTGATCAAGATGGAATGAGTTCGAGCCGCCTGGTCTCGATCATCATCGTCGCGCTCCTTCACGCTTTCCTTGGCTATGCGTTGGTTACCGGTCTTGCTTATGAGGCGGTACAACAGGTCAAGGCAAAGCTGAACGTTGTCGACGTGAAGGAAGAAGAACCACCTGAAGAGGAACCACCGCCAGAGCCGGAAAAGCAGATCGAGCCGCCCGTCGTCTCGCCGCCGCCGCTCGTGACAACGGTTACGCCTCCTCCGACCGTACGGACTGTGGATACTCCTCCACCGGCCGCGCCGATCGTGCCGACCGCAGCCCCGCCTGCGCCTGCCGCGCCGCCGCCGCCGCCGCCGGTTGCCAAGCGTCCCAACCCGATTCCGAAAGGCAATCCGGGCAACTGGGCTAATACCAACGACTATCCGTCGCGCGCCCTCCAGCAGGAGCGTGAAGGCACCACAGGCTTCCGCGTGACGGTTGGCCCTGATGGTCGTGTGCAATCTTGCTCTGTCACTGCATCGAGCGGCCATGCCGACCTTGACGACGCGACGTGCAAGAATATCCAGCGTCGTGGTCGTTTTGAACCGGCTCTGGACAGCAATGGTAACCCCACGACGGGTTCGTGGTCGAGCCGCGTGCGCTGGCAGATACCGAAGTAATTTCAGGCCCGGCGAAGGGGAGCACTAACGCCGGGCATTTTCATGACCTTAGATTTTTGAATTTGAGAGGAAGTACCAATGTCGATTGCAATTCTCACTGCAGCTGCTGCGAATGAAGCCGCTGCCGCACAAAAATTCGGCCTCATCCCCGCACTGAATGAAGGCGGCCCGATCAGCTGGGCTATCTTCAGCGTGATGGTGATCATGTCCGTTTTCTCTTTCTACATCATGTTCACCAAGCTGATCGAGCAGCAGAAGGTTCTGAACCAGGCTAAGCAGGTGAAAGCCGGTTTCTGGCGTGCAAACAGCCTTGAAGAAGGCGCTGCAAAGCTCGACAAGAACAGCGCGTTCCGTCAGCTCGTAGACGATGGCATCTCGGCTCAGAAGCAGCACGGCCTGCTGACCGACCCCGTAGAAGCTCATGATTGGCTGCACGGCGCGATGTCGCGTTCGGAAGAATCGATCAACAACAAGCTTTCGGGTGGCCTTGCGTTCCTCGCAACCGTGGGCGCTACCGCTCCGTTCGTGGGTCTGCTTGGTACCGTTATCGGCATCTACTCGGCGCTGATCAAGATCGGTATCGCTGGTCAGGCCGACATCGGCAAGATCGCTGGTCCGGTTGGTGAAGCGCTGATCATGACCGCCATCGGTTTGTTCGTTGCGGTTCCTGCGGTGCTTGCCTACAACTGGCTCCAGGCTCGTAACAAGACCATCGCACGTAGCCTTGCGTCTTTCTCGAACGACGTGCTCGGTTACATCACTTCGGGCGGCAAGGTTAAGCCCGCGGTTTCGGCTGCTCCGGCTGCCAAGCCTGCTGCTGCTCCCGCCGCTGCTGTCAAGAAGTAAGAATGGGTTCGGGCCGCCCTATGCGGCGGCCCTACATCCTGTTCGAATGCGCAAGCCTGGAATATGGCTTTTGCGCAAGCAGTCAGAGAGGAATAGCAAATGGCAATAAGTAGTGGAGGCGGCGGCGAAGACACGCCAATGTCAGACATCAATACGACGCCGCTTGTGGACGTCATGCTGGTGCTTCTGATCGTCTTCCTGATCGCCATTCCTGTGGCCATCCAGACGGTCAAAATGGAACTGCCGGTTGTTCAGTTTGAACCGACAAAGGCAAAGCGTGAAAATGTTCTGCTTTCGGTTACGACAACGGATGCCAACGGCAATGAGCCTGGTTCCGATGCCTATCAGGGGGCCACTCCTGGAGGCGAATGCCGTATTTACTGGAACGTCACTCCGGTGGATTCGACCGAATTGGTTGATCGTGCGGCGAAGCATCTGAAGCGTGAATTTGACGCATTGGGTGGTGAAGAAGCAGCAAAGGCCGGGGCGATTACCCCCGATATGCTGCCCGAGGCCCATATTCGCGGTGACGTGAATACGCCTTACCGCTGCATTGGTGGTGCGATTTATTCGATGCAGATGGCAGGCTTTGCCCGTGTCGGCTTCATTTCGTCGCCTTTCCCGCC
>NZ_CALMSV010000108.1 GCF_937872355.1 uncultured Sphingorhabdus sp.
AGTCGCGACTCCCACTAAAGTGTTTGCGGGTTTGTCGCCGCGTTTGTACGCGCTGTCCCCGGCGCATGTTGCCGCCATAACGGGAACGAACGGCAAAACCTCCACTGTTGAACTGACCCGCCAGCTGTGGCGCATGTCAGGCCATAGCGCGGCCTCGATCGGTACTTTGGGGGTTACCACCGCGGACGAGCAGGTGCGCACCGGTTTGACGACGCCCGACGTCGTTACCTTCCTATCGAACATGGCGGGGCTGGGGGGCCAGGGGGTGACCCCTGCCATATTCGAAGCCAACGGCCGTGGCCGTGCACCAAATCGGATTGCACGTGCGGCTTGATTGGGCGCCGCTTTCAGTAATCTCAGCCGCGATCACCTCGATTATCATGGCACAATGGACGCCTATTTCGAGGCCAAGATGCGCCTGTTTGACGAGGTCGCGACCGAAAATGCCACCGCCATCATCTGGGCCGACGACGAATGGTCCGAAAAGGTCATCGCCCGCGCCAAGGCACGTCCGTTACGGCTGATCACAGTCGGCACCCAAGGGAAGGGCATCAAACTGTTGTCACGCGAGCCCACCCAGTTGGGTCAGACCCTGGAAATTTCGATCCAAGGCGAAGTCAGCAAGGTCAAGCTGCCTCTGATTGGCGCCTATCAGGCGGCCAATACGCTGGTATCGGCGGGGATTGCGATTGCCAGCGGCTGCGATGCCGAGGAAGTCATCGCAAATCTGGCGCGGCTGCAGCCAGTCAGGGGAAGGCTGGAACGTGCGGCGATAAGCCGCAGCGGGGCACCGGTCTATGTCGACTATGCCCATACCCCCGACGGGTTGGAAGCAGCGATTGCGGCACTTCGCCCGCACACCAAGGGCAAACTCATCGTCGCTTTCGGCGCGGGCGGTGATCGCGATGCCGGCAAGCGCCCTATCATGGGCGAGATTGCGACCCGCGACGCGGATGTCGTAATCGTCACCGATGATAATCCGCGCACCGAAGATCCAGCGGAGATCCGTCGACAGGTCCTTTCGGGTGCGCCTGGCGCACTCGACATCGGAGACCGGCGGGAGGCGATTGCCGAAGCCATCCGGCAGGCTGCCGCTGACGATATCGTGATGATTGCTGGCAAAGGACATGAGCTCGGCCAGACCGTTGGCGATAAGGTCTATCCGTTCGACGATGTCGAAGTCGCGCGGGAGTGCGCGGCATGAGCACGCTTTGGACCTCGACAGAAATCGCGGTAGCGACCGGCGGCCAGTCAAGTGCAGACTTTGAATGCAATGGCGTTGCCTTTGACTCGCGCGAAATCGGCCCAGGTGATCTGTTCTTCGCGATGAAGGGCGAACAGGCGGAGGGGCATCGTTTCGTTGCGCAGGCCTTTGCCAGCGGTGCCAGCGGCGCTGTTGTCAGCAACCCAGTAGATGGCCCGCATGTGCTGGTGCCCGATACGATGCGCGCGCTCGAACAGCTTGGCATCGCCTCACGCGCGCGCGTCTCAGCGAAAGTTATCGGCGTTACCGGTTCGGCCGGTAAAACGGGGACGAAAGAGGCGCTCTATGCAGCGCTCGAACGCTGCAATCCGGGTAAGGCGCATCGTTCGGTCAAAAGCTATAACAACCATGTCGGCGTGCCGCTCAGCCTGTCGCGCATGCCGCGCGAGACCGAATATGGCGTGTTCGAAATGGGAATGAACCATGCCGGGGAACTGTCCGCATTGACCCGCTTCGTCCGCCCTCACGTCGCGATCGTGACGACGATTGCCCCCGCCCATATCGAACATTTCGGCAGCGAAGAGGGCATCGCAGACGCTAAAGGCGAGATATTTGAAGGCCTCGAACCCGACGGGGTCGCCATCATTCCTTTCGACAATCGCCATTATGCCCGCTTGCGCGCCAAGGCCGAACAACATGCTGCGCGCATTGTCAGCTTCGGATTTGGCGAAGGCGCAGATGTGCGTTGCATCGACCATTTGGGAAGCGCAAACGGCGGCACTCTCGTTACCGCGCAATTGCCTGCGGCGATGCTGCAATATGAATTGTCACAGCCGGGCGACCATTGGGTTTCGAACTCCCTTGCCGTGCTAGCCGCGGTTCAGGCTGTGGGCGCTGATCTAGCGGTTGCTGGTCTGGCGCTCGCCGATTTGGGCGGCCTCAAAGGGCGCGGCGCACGGCATCGCCTGACGGTGGCTGGCGGCGAAGCGTTGCTGATCGACGAAAGCTACAACGCCAATCCGGCATCCATGGCCGCAACGCTGACCGGGCTCGGTAACGCCAAAGCCGAACGCCGCATTGCTGTCTTGGGTGCGATGAAGGAATTGGGCGAACAGTCGGCCAAATTCCATACCGCGCTTCGCGAGCAAATAGCGTCGGCGCAGGTCGACTGGTTGCTGCTCGTCGGCGAAGAGATGGCTCCGCTCGCCGAAGCGTTGTCTGCTGACATTGCATGGGCCGGCAAATTCGCCCATTGCGCCTTGGTGGCCGAAGCGTCAGAGCGGCTTCGCGGCGAAGTACGCGGTGGCGATGCGATATTGATAAAAGGGTCGAATTCCGTGGGTCTTTCCGCGGTGGTCGAGGCACTACTCGGCGGAGGGGATTGATGTTTTACTGGCTCGCGCAATATTTTGATTTTGCGGGTTTTCTGAACCTGTTTCGTTACCTGACTTTCCGGTCGGGCGCAGCGGTCGGAACCGCTTTCGTCATCGGCCTCATCATCGGTCCGCGTTTCATCAACATGCTCCGCGTGCGCCAGGGCAAGGGGCAACCGATCCGTTCGGATGGCCCGCAGACGCACCTTGCCAAGGTTGGCACCCCGACCATGGGCGGGTTGATGATCCTGACCTCGATCGCCATTTCGATGTTGCTCTGGATGGATTTGACCAACAGCTATGTTTGGGCCTGCATTGTCGTGATGCTGGGCTTTGGCCTTGTTGGCTTCATGGACGATTACGACAAGGTGAAGAAGCGCAGCACGGCCGGGGTTTCGGGTAAGATCCGCTTGCTCCTCGAATTCCTGATTGCCGGGGCTGCAGTGGCGTTGATCGTACACCAATCGGGCGGCCAGCTCTATTTCCCGTTCGTCAACGGTCCCGTTGTCGATCTCGGCTATTGGTACATAATCTTCGGCGCATTCGTGATCGTCGCCTTTGGTAATGCCGTGAATCTGACTGATGGGCTGGACGGGCTGGCGACAATGCCGGTCATCATCGCATCGCTAGCATTCATGCTAATCGCCTATCTGGTTGGCAATGCGAAATATGCTGCTTATCTCGGCGTCCCTTTCTTCCTCGGTGCAGGTGACCTTGCCATTTTGTGCGGCGCGATCATCGGGGCAGGGCTGGCCTTCCTCTGGTTCAACGCCCCTCCGGCTGCAGTGTTTATGGGCGATACCGGCAGTCTCGCGCTTGGCGGCACGCTGGGCGCAATTGCGGTTGTTGCGCACCATGAATTTGTACTCGCCATCATCGGCGGCCTTTTCGTCGTAGAGGCGCTTTCCGTGATCATTCAGGTATTCTGGTTCAAGCGGACCGGAAAGCGCGTTTTCCGCATGGCACCGATCCATCACCATTTTGAACAATTGGGTTGGCCTGAATCGACGGTTGTAATCCGTTTCTGGATTATCTCCTTCGTGCTTGCACTGGCAGGATTGGCAACGCTCAAGCTCAGATGATTGTATCGGACGCCTTTCGCGGCAAACGCTATGCAGTGCTCGGCCTAGCCAGGTCGGGCCTTGCCACTGTGCGTAGTCTAGTCGCAAGCGGAGCGGAGGTAACCGCCTGGGATAGCAAGGAAGAGGCAAGGGCGCAGGTCGAGGGCGAAGTCAGCTTTGCCGATCCGATGCAAATCGATCTGGCAGGGTTTGACGGGTTGGTGCTTTCGCCCGGCGTTCCGCTCAATACCCACCCGATTGCTAACAAGGCGCGCGATGCCAATGTACCGATCATAGGCGATATCGAACTGTTCGCGCTCGCCCGAGCTTCGCTACCGCCGCACAAGGCCATCGGTATTACCGGCACCAACGGCAAATCGACAACCACTGCGCTGCTACACCATATGATGCAGACCGCCGGGCTACCTTCGCTTATGGGCGGGAATATTGGTTTGCCAATTCTTTCGCAGCAGCCCTTGCCCGAAGGCGGGGTCTATGTCCTCGAACTGTCGAGCTACCAGATAGACCTGACGCACAGCCTCGATTGCGACGTCGCAGTGCTCACGAATATCACCCCCGATCATCTTGATCGTTACGATAGTTTCCTTGACTACGCCGCATCGAAAGAGCGTTTGTTCCATATGCAGCATGCCGACAAGGTTTCGGTGATTGCCGCTGATGATGATCCGTCCCGGATGATCGCCAGCCGTATCCACCATCGCCTGCGCCGCGTGCATGCCAGCGATATCAAAGACCAGTCGCGCTGGCCCTCTTTGCAAGGACCGCACAATGCGCAGAATGTCGCCTGTGCGATTGCCGCGTGCGAAGCGATTGGATTGGATGCCGAAACCATCGAAGGCGGGCTCGTCACCTATCCGGGTCTTGCACACCGTATGGAACGATTGGGCGAGGTGGACGGCGTGCTTTATGTCAACGACAGCAAGGCAACCAACCCGACGTCGGCTGCACCCGCATTGGGCGCATATCCGGCAATCCATTGGCTGCTCGGCGGTCAGGCAAAGGGCGATGATCTCGATGCTTGCCTGCCGAATCTCGGCAATGTGCGAGCGGCTTATGCCTTTGGTGAGGATGGCGCAAAGCTTGCTGCTATCCTGCAAGGTAAGGTGGACGTGACGGTTTATCCCAAGCTGCGCGATGCCACACTTGCGGCGGCCGGTGCGGCGAAGGCGGGTGAGGCAGTGTTGCTCTCCCCGGCCTGTGCATCCTTCGACGAATTTCGCGATTTCGAACACCGGGGCGACAGTTTCCGGGAGATAGTGGCTGCATTGCGCGACAGGGGGACGTGATGTTGGGCATATTGAAAGGCAATGGGAACAGCCTTCCGCCGGGATTTGGTGGCAAGCGCGATCTTTCGAACCGGCTTGGGCGCGGAGACCGTTCGCCGTTGAGCATCTGGTTCTGGGAGCTGGATCGCGTGCTGTTGTCGCTGTTCCTCGTTCTGATCGCCATCGGTCTGATTGCAGTTGCGGCAGGGTCGCCCGCTACCGCGCGTCGCCTTTCGACCGACACGGAATCGCTCAGCCCGCTTTACTTCTTTTATAAGCAGTTGGCCTGGGTGGCACTGGGCGTGCCCTTCATGTTCGTCATTTCAATGTACCCGCGCGAGCAAGCGAAGCGCATCGCGTTGGGCGGCTTTTGCGTCTTCCTGCTGTTGCTTCTGCTGGTGCCCATCCTCGGCAAGGAAGTGAACGGGTCGCAGCGTTGGTTTGGCCTTGGCCCTGCCAGCTTCCAGCCGTCGGAATTCCTGAAGCCTTGTTATGCGGTCACAATGGCGTGGATCATCAGCTGGCGTCAGCGCGATCCAACCTTGCCGGTGCGGATCATCACAATGGGCTTCACCGGACTGATCTGTGGATTGCTGATGCTGCAGCCCGATCTTGGCCAGACGATCCTTTTCTGCGGCATCTGGTTCGCACTGATGATGGTTTCAGGCGTGCAGGCCAAGCTGCTTTGGTCGAGCGCGGTCGGCGGCCTTGTTGGCATCATCGCTGCCTATAATTTTTATCCGGTCGCGCAGCAGCGCATCGATGCATGGATTTTCGGTACCGAAGGCATCACGCATGACAAGTTGGCGATGGCGACGCTGACCGCAGGCGGCTTCGTCGGAACCGGCCCCGGCCTTGGCACCCGAAAATTCGCTCTGCCCGAAGCGCATACCGACTATATCTTTTCGGTAGTAGGCGAGGAGTTCGGGCTGCTCGCCTGCATGGTAATCGCCGTGCTGTTCTTCGCAATCCTCGTCCGCGTCGTCATCCGCATGCTCGATGAGCAGGACCAATTCATCCTTCTCGCCGTCACCGGCCTTGCCGCTCAATTCTGCGGGCAGGCGATGATCAATATCGCGGTCAATCTCGGCATTTTCCCTTCAAAGGGTATGACCTTGCCGTTCATCAGCTATGGCGGGTCGTCGACGCTGGCGCTGTGTTTGTGCTGCGGATTGATGCTCGCGCTGACACGGCGCAACCCTTTCCTTGACCAGTCACCCTATATCGGGAATGGTCGGTAGCCATGAGCGTATCGCGCAATTTCGTCCTCGCCGCAGGCGGCACTGGCGGCCATATTATCCCGGCCTATGCCTTGGGTGCTGAATTGATGCGCCGTGGGCATCAGGTTGCGCTGATCACTGATAATCGCGGGTCGACCATTCCGGGATGTCCCGATGGCATGGAAATGCACATCATGCCCGCCGGTCGCGTCGCAGGCGGTCCGCGCGGCTGGCTGGCGGCGGCGCGCAATATCTGGCGCGGACGGGCAATGGCGCGCGCGCTGTTCAACGAATTTGATCCGACCGCGGTGGTCGGTTTTGGCGGTTATCCGGCACTGCCGGCGTTACTCGCGGCATTTGCCAATAAAGTGCCGACAATTATTCACGAGCAGAACGCTGTTCTCGGCCGCGTCAACCGGCTGGTGGCTGGCAAGGTGAATGCGATCGCCACGGCCTATCCCGATGTGCAGCGAGTCAAGCCCGGCCATCAGGCAAAGGTGCATCTGGTCGGCAATCCGGTGCGTGCGCAAATCA
>NZ_CALMSV010000109.1 GCF_937872355.1 uncultured Sphingorhabdus sp.
CCGGAATACACCATCGCCTACACCGGAAATTACACCACGAGCGCGGACGCTAACTAATCCATCGGGCATCATCAAAGTTGCATGCGTTGTCTATCGCTTGCGCGAAGGATTTGATTTTCCACAACTGACCTATGGCTTCGACTGCGCGTGGAATGCATATAATTATCGGGCTGCAGTACAAAAAATTGGTCGACTGGTGAGACGCTCCGCAAGGAAATCAACCAGCATATACTATTACGCTGTAGATGCCATCAGTATCGCTGCAGCTCACAACCGGGAATTCGCGAACCACTTCACGGGACAGCTACAGAAAGTCTATTCCGACGAAGACCTAACAATGACTGCTGCAGCCTTGGCCGACACCGCAAAATTGCTACAAGAAGTTAATTTCTCAAGTAACCATGTGGTCAAAGCACCAACAATCGAAAGTTATGCAGTTGGCAGTGAAATTGTACGAGCTACAAAGATCGCGCTGTTTGACGTCATAGACGCCACGGGTCATCTGGAGCGCGACCGAATAGACCTGACCGATATATTCGAAGGTCCAAAAGTCCAAAAGGCCGATCAAATTGTTGCTGACATTGAAGCTGGACGATTGAAAATGCCATCCCTGTCAGACTCTCACGGTAGCACGGGAGACATACTAAGACGCGTCGTATCGCCATATCGTTCTTGTTACAGGCCTGATCTGCGTGAAAGGCTCATCAAATGCGGCGCATTGATTCCGAAAGAATCGAGCATATCTGCAGCACGCGAGAAGCTCGAACGGTTGGTTTCTGAAATTGAACGCGGCGACGCTAAATATGGTGTGAAGCACCCAGAATACCGATGGATATGGAAATACACCAACCCCAAGAATACTGTTTTTCGACCAGACATTCGTGAACGACTGATCAAATGTGGTGCCTTAATCCCGAAGATCCGAACGACGTCAACCGAGTCGTAACAAGAATGCAAAGATACGATTTTAAGCGGCGAATTTGAAGCAGAGCTGTAGCGGCTGCCGGCGACATTAAAGCCGCATTTCCAAAAACTGCTCCCAATTGAGCGGCTCACGATAACCCCTATGGATGTCAGGCCGCCGATCACCAGGTTCGCGGAACAGAGGTTTGCCGGAAATAGGCGCAAAAGCATAGTCAATCTCAGCGCTGCCACGAAAGCGATTATAGGCTTCGTTCGTATCCGTGAGGATCGGGGATATAGCATCGACATATTGATCGACAAGTGAGCCAGCCTCAGCAACTTGCTTCCCATCAAAGGCAGCTGACAGCTGGCGCAGGCCGGCGAAAGTTGCATTGAGTAGCTCAGGCGACAGACCGGTGATCAGGCGGCGCCGCAGATATGGCGGTGTAATGGTCAATGTCAGCGTCCGAAACGACTGCATGCCATAAGCGTGCAAGGTGCAATGAAAGAACATCCACCAACGGATGAAAAAGCGCTCGACATCGTGGGCCCCAGGATTGTCAGACACCCTGAAATCAAGGCAAGAAGCGAGACGACGAGCGTGATCGTCAGATATCTGACGCGAATATTGCTGCGCTGTGCTGCGTTGGCTTTCACGCATTTTGCTGAGTGCAGCCATAAAGTCATCTGCCGACCATCCCTTCACCAGATATTTGCCGCCGCCCATTTCCGTCACATAGCCGTGACACTTCAACGCCCTCGCAACAGACTCGACAACATTTTCGTCCATTCCTCGCGCTGAGGCAAGCGCACGACAATCGAAGAAACTGCCCGGCCCGAAGTCGGCCGTCATTATGCGGTGTCTCACATCGAGGAACAGGTTATCAGCAACGACACCAAGGCTTTCCTCTTCAGGATGACAGCTTAATCGCTCATGTTCCGAACGCACCATCGATCGCTCCAAAAACCGCTTGGAGTGAAATTAGTCGCAGAATCCAAATATTTCGTTAGTCAGGCACAGATGGCGAGACTGGACTATTTCCGCTTTCTGCCACCGCTGCTATTCTTGCCCAGACCAATTGAAAGAGCGAGGGCGCGCCGGGTCTCCGCATAGCCGGGTGCAACCATCGGATAATCGGCCGCCAAACCCCATTTTGCCCGATATTCCTCAGGCGTTATACCATAATGTGTCATCAGGTGCCGCTTCAGCATCTTCAATTTCTTACCGTCATCAAGGCAGATTATATAGTCCCGCTTTACCGAATTACGGATCGGGACCGCTGGCTCTTGCGGTGGAGCTGCTTGAACAGATCCAGTGGAAAGGCTCGACAACGCGCTGTGCACATTCCCGATGAGCAGAGGTAGATCAGAAACGGCCACGCTAATATTGCTGACATGCGCTGCAACAATGTCTGCGGTCAGCGTAATGAATAATTCTGCATTTCCTTCAACGTCCGACATGGTTCCCTCCAAAGTAGCGCGACTGGACGTAATGGCTAAACAGAATTGATCAAGCAAGAAGAGCAGCTATGGCAGATTTGCTCCGTCTCCCTTAGCTCTATACCATTTTTCGGGCGTTCGATCCTCATCAAGAGGACCGGCCCAAGGCCGGCACAAACCCTTCGCCTGTTCGGGACTACCGAGCAGCCAGTTTTCCCTATCTTGGGGGGCAATGATTACCGGCATTCGATCATGAATCCGAGATACAGGTGGCGCGCTCCGTGTCATCACCATCGAATATACATTACCCTCCTCCTCCTCGCGCCAAATGCCGGCAACAGAGAAATGATCTCCGTCACCATAATCGCCGCGAGGAACTGAATACCAGGTTCTGGTCATATTGCCGGACGGTCCCTCGGCCTCGGCAAAGCGCATAACCGGAATTAGGCATCTGCGGGTCGCAAAGCTCTCCCTCCACAGCGGAATGTGAAGGTTCTCGGAGCGAGCGTTGTTCCAAATATCGGGCTTAATTTGTTTGGTCGGATCTCGCTTGCTGAATTTTGGCGTGGTAAACCCCCATTGCATCTTGTGAAGGCGCTCCTCGCTCGTCCAGACAGCCCCCTGCCCTCCTGGATTGATCTCATCGCTGGGCAAATTGCAGGCGCGAGAAAACTAAACAAGTTTTTCCGTTTTGTTCTCAGTTAGCGTTGTTTAGCGTACTTTCCACGCTCTGCCCTCTGCTGGGCCCCGTCGCAATAGACCTTGACGGCGATAGGGCAGTGGCGCGGGGGCACAGCGTTGTTTTTTCGCAACACTCCGTCGGGCTTCGAAGTCTGGCGCGTATCCGCCAATCGCTGGGAACTGGTCCGCACGGACGGCGGCTGGCGTGTCGAGCGGCGCGTGAACGCCCCGCTCGACGGCAGCGAAGGTGCACAGGCTTTGCTCGGGTTCAGTGGATAGGCACGCCGTCGATCGTAATCCGGTGCATCAGCCGCCGGTGGCCATGATAATCGTTGAGCGCATAATGCCAGGTCGATCGGTTGTCCCACATGGCAACCGTGCCCTGCTGCCATTTCAGGCGGCACTGGAATTCATCCTGTATTCCAACCGAGTAAAGATAGTTGAGGAGTGCAAGGCTTTCGTCGCGGCTCCAGCCTTCGATATGCGTCGTGAAAGCGGAATTGACATAGAGCAGTTTCTGCCCCGTATCTGGATGGCGGATCACCAGAGGGTGCACCGCATGTGTCTTGAGTTCCCGGCCTTTAAGATCAGATCCTTGATCAGAATTGCTGAGGAAGCCCTGCGGCCCGTAAATATGGTCTGCGGTGTGCACCGCACGCAAAGTTTCCAGCGTCGCCTTCAACCCGTCTGAAAGTGATTCATAAGCAGCCGCCATGCTGGAAAATAGCGTATCGCCACCCACAGGTGGGAGCTCGCGTGCGACCAGGATCGATCCCATCGCGGGAATCTGATCGTAACTGTGGTCAGTGTGCCAGCCGCCGCCGATATTCGCCAATTGCGTCTCCGCCTTGCGGACTTCGGCAATTTCCGGGAACTTGCCATTCTCCGGAAAATAGTTGTTCACGACGATTGGTCCGATCTTGCGCGCGAAATCGATGTGCCCCTGTTCATCAATCTGCTGGTCGCGAAACACTACAAGACCGCGTGCCGCAAGCTCTGCCTTGATTGCCGCGACGTCGCCGTCGGTTAGATTGTTCAGATCGAGTCCCAGCATCTCGGTGCCGACATGCTCTGACATCTTCTCCAACTGTATCGTCGTCATTTCCTCTCTCCTTATCCTTATCCCAATGCCTATCCCGCCAGCTGCCCGCCGTCGATGGTGAACAGTGATCCAGTGATCTTGCGTGCCTCTTCGCTTGCCAGATAGGCAAAGAGTGCAGCGATATCCTCCGGCTCGCAACTGCCGTTTTCGAGCTTGGGCGCGTTGCGCATCACCAGATCCCAATTGACGTCGCCCGCTGGCGGGGCCGAATTGCCCATCGGCGTGTTGACATGTCCTGGGCAGATAGCGTTGATGCGGACACCTTTTGCCGCAAACTCGACTGCCAGCCCCTTGGTGATCGCGGCGACGCCATGCTTCGATGCCGAATAGGCGATGGTGTAAGCGATGCCCTGCAAGGCAGCGGTCGACGCGGTGTTGACGATATTGCCCTTACTCTTGATCAGGTGGGGGAGCGCGGCCTGACACAATACGAAGACGCTTGTGGTGTTGATCTTCAATATGCGTTCGAAATCTTCGACCGCAAATTCGGTGCTCGGCCCCCATTTGAGCATGCCCGAAATATTGCACAGCACGTCAAGCCCGTCGGCAGCCGCGGTAGCGACCAGCGCGCGGCAACTTTCAAAGTCGGTCGCATCGAATGGCTGGATACGCGGAGCGCTGTCCATCATCTCTGCGGTTTTCTGCAAGCCCGCTTCGTTGACATCGCCGATGGTCACCGAGGCGCCTTCGCTGGCGAAGCGGATTGCGGTTGCCCTGCCAATCCCTGAAGCCGCGCCAGTTACCAAAACCTGCTTACCCTGAAAGCGCATCTGTTCCTCCATTAAACCTTGATTTGCGTAATAACTGACTTCATTCTCTACGCAAAGGAGAAAGCGGGATGGGAATCGAAGAAAGATTGCAGAGATTGGAGGATGATCGCGCTATCCGCGACCTCAAGGCGCGCTACCTTCGCGCCTGCGACAGCAAGGATCCTGAATCCGTTCGCGACTGCCTGCTGCCGACTGGCGCGGTGATTGCCTATGACGGCTTCCCGCCGTTCGACAATCGTGACGATTTTGTCGCCATCTATTCCCAAATGGGCTGCGCGCCGGGGATATTCGATATCCACCATGGCGCAAACGGCATCGTGACTTTCGAAAGCGAAACCCGCGCGACGGGGCAGTGGTCGCTGTTCTTTCATAACATCAACTTGGCGACCAAGACGTTGACGCAAATGGGTGTCGAATATGACGATGTTTATGTGAAGCAGGATGGCCGCTGGTGGATGGCCGAAACGCGTTCGCGGCGGCTTTCCTGCCTGATCCATTCGGTCGATGATGCGGGCGCCACAATGGTCGCCGTGATGGGTGATCCCCCAGCCAGTTTCGGGGAGGCCGCATAATGCCCTTCACCCTCCAGCAACTTTCCGACCTTGAGGATATCAAACAACTCAAGCACCGCTATTTCCGCTCGATCGATACCGGAAACGAGCTTGAATTGGCCAGCGTGTTCACCGAGGATGTGACGATTGACTATCGCGGAGGCGGCTACCGCGCGAAGCTTCAGGGGCGGCAGAACATGGTCGATTTTATCGGCAGTGCATTCAACAGCGATATTGTTGCCCAGCATCACGGCCATTGCCCGGAGATCGGCTTTACCGGACCCGACAGTGCCGAGGGCACATGGTATCTCGAGGATCGGTTCATCGATCCGATTCGGCAGGAAGACACGATCGGAACCGCGATCTACCGCGATCGCTACGTGCGGACTGCGGACGGCTGGAAAATCGCCCATAGCGAATATGACCGGGTTTACGAAATCGCCCGCCCGATCCCTGCGGACGAGCGGCTGAGCTTTCACCTATTGGCGAAAACGGGACGCAAACCGGAAGCGCGGATCGACACAACCAAATGGCTGGAATGGTATTGAGGGGCACTAGGCCCCTGTTTTATACCATATCGAAAGCATCAAAATCGGGCTTTGCCATGGCGTCGGCAAAGGCATCATAATCCCAGGGCCAGGTGATCGGAACGCCGGTCTTGTCTAGGTACCAGCTTGTGCAGCCTGATCCAAAGATCGTTGCCTTTGCGGCCTTTATCCGACGATCTTCATAATCGTCAAAGGCTGCCTTGCTGGCAACAATGCCGCTGGCGTTGCTGCTCGACACACGATCCAGAAGTTGCGCGACATATCCCCATTGCCGTTCGGCTACGTCGATCAACGAGAAGTTTCCTACAGGCGAACTTGGCCCGTTGAAGAGGAAAAGGTTCGGGAAATCGGGGATGGAGATGGCCATATAGGCGGCACAGCGTTCCGCCCAAGCATCCTCAATATCGCGGCCGTTCAGGCCCTTGATCGAGATCGGGCGGACAAAGCGATCGGTATGGAAGCCGGTTGCCAGCGCCAATATGTCGAGCGGGTGCAATATACCGTCATTGTCGATCACTCCTTCGGGTACGATCTCCTTGATACCGGAAACGATGGTTTCGACATTGGGCATCTGGGCGACGCTGTAATAATCGTAAGAATAGATAAGCCGCTTGCACGCGGCCTTATAGGTGGGGCGCAACTTCTCACGCAGCACCGGATCGACGACCGCGTTTTCCAGGAAATTGCGGCAAATCTCCTCAATCTCATGGATCTGCGGGCTATCAAAATCGGTGATGCCCGAAGTAAAACGGCGGATATTGGCCCAATAGGTCTCGTCATAGCGAATGGCATCAATGGCCTCGACGCTGGCGCGGAACCTCGCCTTGTCTTCTTCGCTATATTCGAAATTGGGGTATGGCATGATCCATTGCGGAGACCGCTGGAAATGGACAATATCATGGCCATGCTTGCCGAGATGGGTAACCATCTGCACGCCGGTCGACCCGTTTCCAATCACGCCTATGCGCTTACCGGTCAGATCGATGGCAGTATCCCACTGGGCTGTATGCATCGCGCGACCGGCGAAGCTTTCGAGCCCCTTTATATCGGGAATCTTTGGATGATGCAGCACGCCTGTCGCCATGATCGCGACATGAGCGCTGTCCTTGTGCCCGTCCTTGGTCTCGATATCCCAATGATCGCCAGACCAGACCATGCTGGCGATTTCGCTGTTGAGGGCAGAGCGTTGATGGTACGCTAAACAACGCTAAGAGAGAACGAAAGTCGAACGATTAAGCTGCGCGAGCATCCTTTGGGAGATTGAGTGTTTTTCTGCCGACAGAAGCAGCTGCGCGTTCCCAAAGAAAATCGCCGGAGAATGCGATATGCTCCCACATCGGGTATAAGGCAGCCTGTCGATAATGAAAGCGCATCCAAGCGCCGCATTCAGGGCAAGGGCTTCGGCGATTGATGAGGGAATATTGTTCCCCTACCCTCGCGGACAGTTGCTCAATGTCAATCTGCCGCTGCAGCCCACATTCGTGACACCAAGCAAAAGCCTCCCTGCCGGACACCAACATCTCTGCGAGCGTCTCGCAGTTTGACAATGGCAGGGGCCGAATCGACATTCCCATCGTTTGGAACAAATATGGTACACGTTGCAACAATGAAAGGGGCAACCAAGACCGGATACGATTGCCCCAACATATTAGAATTGCGATCGTTAGCCGGTCTTAGTACTCTCGACAAATTCTTGCATTCGGGCCAGATCGTGCGCCCAAAACAGTGTAAGGCCGCCAGTCTGTGCTTGCTTCAGATTACGGACCTTGAATACGCCGGACAACATCGCAACAGGTACGATCTGGTTGGTACCGAACTCTCGATGCCAAATTCCGGCTTTCACGGCTGCATCATTGTTGATGCGTTTAACACTGTTGGTGGCGCTGTTGGAGACCTTGCACTCTATCGGCATAAGGCGACCATCGAACAAACGAACCGGAATATCTGCCTTCCTACTTCCTACCAACGCTTCCCCACAGAATTCGCCCTTTTCGGGGGCATCAGCGAGAGTGTTAATGACCCGCGTACCCGCATTCTTGAACCCCATATCGGTAAGAAACGCCTTCACTGCCGATTCCTGCGCTTCCTTTCCAAGGTTACGCCGATCAGTAGACACACGCTGCGCTGTGATTAGGGCTGCGCTCGCTACAATCGCCACTGTCCGCTCTTCAGCCGTTGGCTCGCGATCCTCAGCAATCCACGGAAAGCGCAAAGGATCGACTGCGATCAATATCGTATCGAGTATTCGCTGTGCCTGGTCTGGGTTTGCTGCGATCACGCCGGGGGCGAGCGACGCGTCCGCAAGGACTTTTAAGTCATCGGCTGAGATTGGCGGCCCAGCCAAATAACGCAGCGCGTCGCCAAGCTGATCCCTGAAAACTGCCGCTAGCTGTTCGGGAGTTAACGATGACGGATTAGCGACACCATATTCATTAAAAAGGCGCTGAAATTGCATCTCATATTTTGCAAAGGTAGAGATCCAGCGTTCCAAAGGTTCCTTCAATCGCTCGTCAATAAAAAGCTGACGCGATTTGCTGGCCTCGACAGTCAGCTCGGCCTCCGTCCATTGAGGCGGTGATTTCATATTGGCATATTTTCAAGTCTAGGCACAGCAATCCGCTCAATTTCCTTGGGCTCGAACTTCGTCAAACCACCTGCATAGGTTCGCCCACTTTCGACGCTGACATTTTTGCGGAGCCATCCAGCTAACAGATCGAGCTGCGAAGCCGTCATAGGATCACGCGGGTAGAGGCCATGAGCAATATTGATGTGCCGTGCCTCACAGAGATTTCGGACGAAGGCAGGTGAACGGCGCGCCATATAGGTGCATATGATCGGCGCCGGAGCTTTAAGTCCTATCGACCACCAAGCACGGCGGTTGCGCGCCGTATAGGATTTATCGGCACCGTGTTTCTTAGCCCAAACCAGAAATTTTTTGACACTGGCACGCGTCGCCGCAGGCAACTCGTCAAGATCCGCCGGAAGGTCCACAACCTTACGAAGTTCCATATCATCGATGAGGTTGTCTCCCGCACGAATAAGGTCACGAGCTTTGGTGACTGTGGGGGTGAGCACGTCCAACGGAAGTGCAGTGGTATGGTCTCCGGCGATCCATATGTCATTGTGTCCTGTGACGCTGCCTCGATGTACCCGACAAAGTTCGCCCAGTTCGATATAGCCCGCAGGGACCGCTGGCCCCGGACGGATAATAATGGACCATCGATTGGCAGCTTCAACCGTCGCCCAAGGCACCAATCGTCCAGACGAAAGCCCATTAAGCTGGTCCAGCGATTCTACCGCTCGAACCCTGAATTGTTTTGGACGCCGACCAACGCGAAAACAAGTTATCGCGCCTGTGGTTATTGCGTCGGCAAAAGGCATGGCTGCGGGATCAAGAACGTGAAGCGCGACGCCCCCTAGTTCGCTTGCGAGCAACTTTCGCAGAGTTGATCCATAGTTCACATCGAGCCATTCAGAGGAGGTAATAAATACCCCGTAATCACCGGGCTGGGCGAGCTGGAGTGTGCGAAGATAAAAGTGGATATGCAGCCCTGCGAGCTTGCTAGCTTTCACGCCATAACTCGCAGCTACCTCGCCGAACCACTGTTTGGCACTTTCGTCGATCAGATGGTGCCGAACATAAGGCGGGTTGCCGATGAATAGCGTCTTGCCCTCAATTTTTGGAACCGATGCAAGTCGATAATCTTCAACCATAATAGTCGACCGACCAATCAACCCGGCAACAGTCAGATTGGCGCGAAGGAGTAAGGCGGCAACTGGATCATATTCGATAGCCACCAAATGCGCCTTGGGGAACAGCAGACCTGCAGCAAGTAAAAAGCGTCCAGACCCAGCACCAGCGTCAACAACGCGAGTTGGCTCACCTTCTGAGGCCGCCCATGCGGTCATAGAAGCAATTATGGGGGCTGGCGTGTAAGTCGCCCCATCTGCCCGGCGAACGGCTGCTGATCTAACGCGCGCAAAAGCATCTCCTAGCGGATCATTGCCGCTTAAGATACTGGCGCGAACTTCGTTCGTGACGCTAACATTTCGATATGGCCGTATGCCCCTGCAAGCAGCCTGCTCCACTGCCGTTATTGTTAATCGCGGCGGCAAAAGCGCCAGCGCCAAGGCGATCAGGTCGCGTTCCGTCTGGATAATCATTTCTTTGGCACAGCCTTGGCCTGCTTCTCGTAACCGGCCCACAGCTCTTCAAACAAAACGTTCAAACGAATACCTCGACGGCCTGCCTCTGCCTTCACTTTGCGTGCAAGTTCAGTGTCGAGCCTAAAACCGACAATTTGTGAACCCTGACCTTCCGGCATTAACTCTTCCTTCGAGTCGACTCAGTGTTCGCAACATGTGTCGACACGTCGACACAATGTCAAGCCGCTGGCTCACTGAGCGAAACGCTTTGCCATCCTCGCACTCGCCCCTCCGCGCACCGCAAGCTTCTCTCCATAGCGGAGCACTGTTCGAGGATCCTTCCACCGGTAGGCTTGCATGATGGCCCCTAAACTTTCCTCGGCCGCAAAATTGTCCTGTGCGACACCTACACGGATCGAATGACTTGATATGCTCTTGACCACCCGCTCAAGCTCAACTTCTCCCATCTGCCCCAACAAACCGCGCTCATGCGCGGTGCGAACGAGCCGTTTATAGATCTCGCCAACCGAATTCGGATGCAGCGCATTTTTGCAGATCATGGCAATTGAGCCATCAAAATGCGTTTTGATCTGGCAAAAGACCGGACCGGTTTTGAGACGCCCTTCGCTTAGCCAGTCTTTGAGCGCCGACATCGTCGCCGGCGAGAGAAAGGCATAATCCCCTTCCCCCTCCTGGTCAGTCTTGCTGAACGGAATGAACAACCGCCCTGCCCCATCGGAATCTGGTCCCTCGATGTGCGCCACTTCGACCCGCACCAGCTCCGATCGGCGTAGCCCGGTATCATAGGCAACACGCAGCATGGCAATGTTCCGGAGGGCCAAAGCATCCAAACGGCCGTAGCTGCCACGCCTGCACGCCTTAAGGAGGGTTTTGAGCGACAAGGCAGCCTCCGGCCCATCCAGATCGACGACATCGCCCTTGAACCGCAAACCGAGCGCCTGGCGCTGCTTAGAGCCAACCTTTTTGCGGGCAGCCTTCAGCTCATAAGCAACCAGCTCGTCATCGGTCGGATCAACAAGACGGAGCAAACGATAAGCACGGCCGACATGCACAATATAGCGTTTGATGGTCGCTGCCGCGCGCGGGCGCCCTTGCCTATCCTCTCCGGGAACCAGACTGGGTATGAAGCGCGCAACCTCGCTTGCGACTGCCCTCGCCGGATCGAGGCGATTGGTCCGGCACCAGCGCAACCAAATGGCTAGATCAGCCCGAAAGGCCCGGCGGCTATTGTGGGCCCAGGCACGGAAGGCCGCATCGAGGCGTTCGACATCGATCCTCTCCGACCAATGCTCGACCGCGCGCAAATCGTCGATAAGATCAGCAGGCTCTACGGAAGCTGCGGCCAGGATGTTATTGCTCAGCATAGTCTCCATTTTTGCTGTGGTTCGCGAAATTTGGTTGGCTATACCAATATAGTAGAGGTGTGATAACCCCCATTATCACCGCTAGGCCAGTAATAGGCTGGACGGAGGGAACTGCTTCGGTCTATAAAATGACATGAATGACGCGCGCAACAGTCTGCTGAATGTTGAGTGGAACGCCGAAATTGCGGGCCTCCTCGCCGATTGTGTAGCTGCTATTTCTCGCTTGGACGCAAGGGTTTCTGCCAGTTTCTTCAAACAGTCCTGGTTAAAGCGAGCCAGCTACCGAGGCTTCGCCGCTGCCTTGCGGGCCCAGCATATCGAACTCGAAGAAATTGATGTATTTAATGCCGATTTCGGTATCGTGAGCGATCGAGACATCGACCGGCGAAATTTAGATATCGTCAGTAGCTTGCCAAAATGGCAAACTGAGTTGGATGCTCGCCCGATTACTCATTGGAATGAAAATCTTCCATTTTCTTTTGATCCGCCGCCAAATTGGGAGACAGCCCCACAACTGCTACGAGCGCTGGAAGTCAACGCCTTTTGGTCGCGACACGACCATTCCATCGACTGCTGGCTGAGAATGCCACAGCTGCTCCACAGCATGAACATTACCTCAAGCCCCCTTCCCTGCCTCGCAGGCGGCGATCCAGCCTTCCGCTCTATGCCCCGTAACGCTGAAGGCAATCTCCGTCGGTCTCTCAAACGCCTCACGCAAGCGGCTCAAGACGGAAGCCATCTTCTTGATGGCCTGGAGAGATTGGTGTCCGACATGACTCGATCACTTTCGAGTGAGCTTCGTCGGAACAGTCTAAAAACATTGTGCATTTTGATTTTGGATAAGCCCGTCATCACACCAGTATCGTTCGCCCGGTCAACTGGATTGAGCACCTCAGGTTCCGGCAAGTTGATGAAACGCGCGGTCGCGCTCGGGATTATCTCGCCGATTAAAGCGGCCTCGTCGTGGAAAATGTATATTGCGCGGGACATGGCAACACGACTTAACATTATCAAGGCTCCCGTGGGTCGGCCAGCAATGTCTGCCACCCCTGCCCGGTCTGTCGACGACATATTGGAGCAGTTTGATAAGGAGTGGAACGACGTTTCGGACATTCTGAACCGTTACATGTGACATAAGGATATCCAATAGATCGCCTATCTATTGCCGGTGTATTGGCTATGCAACGTCAATCGCAAGAATATTGCTTGGCATTCGATTGTCTTGGCGATAGATAGCCAATGCATAGCATATGGAGGCAATATGGCGGCTATATCATTTATCAATCCCAAAGGCGGCTCTGGCAAAACGACACTAGCGCTTGTCTTGGCACAGGAAATGTCACGCAGAGGCGGCAGAGTTGCTGTGATCGACGCCGATCCGAACGCTGTCATAATGAAATGGAAGAATGACAGAGCTGCCAGAGGCAAAAATCTCCCATTCCATATCGAGGCCTGCACAGAAGAATCGAGAATAGCAAAACTTGCGGAAGAGCTTTCTGAACATCACGACTTTGTGTTCATCGACCTAGAAGGAACCGCCAACCGAATGTCATCGCGGGCCATGACCCGATCACACCTAGTCCTCATACCGATGAACCCATCATCGATTGATGCAAACCTAGCATCAAAGGCTGTCGAGCTGGTCCTTGAAGAAAGTGACATAATAAAACGCGACATACCATATCGATTGGTCAGAAGCCGTGATGCCGCCGCGGTCGAAAGCAGAACACTCAAACGAATCAAAGCGGCACTTGCGGAACATGACATACCCTGCCTGCAGGCAGGGCTGGTAGAACGGGCCGCTTATCGCGACATATTTGAATTTTCCGCAACGCTCGACGAGCTGAAGCCATCAGATACGTCGAACATAGAGGCCGCGCGCGACAATGCAGCGGGTGTCGCAGACGAAGTGATATCAGTGCTCAAGGACATTGGAAAAGGACTAAGCTGATGAGTGGAGACTTCGGTTTTGGCAAGCGCCACAACAAATCGACGGATACAGCAGCCAACGATCTAAGCGGGATTCCCAAAGGACCAATCAGACTGTCGGACGAAACAACTGCAGCAGCAGAAAGGGCAGGGGAGGGGCTTGGCTTTCGAAGCCAGCTCGAAACTAAGGTTCCAAAATCAACGGGTCGGCGAATTGTTGCAAAGCCGAGCAAATCGATCTTCATCAAAGGGCCGGAAGACACCATTGACTGGTTTGTAGAATTCACCAACCAGCACAATTTCAGATCCTATTGGGAAGCTATCGAAGAGCTCAAAAAACGATCAGGACTATAAACAGACCTAGATCGCAACCGAACTAGGCACGCCCTCTGGTTTCAACGAACCGCTTGCAGAATCCCTCGAAAGACCGAAGCAGGGCAGGGCCGCGGAGCGTTTTGAGCTTATCACCCATCATGCGTCGATACTCATCAGCAAGCATATCGCGGTCCCAGCCACCGCCGAAATCCACTGCGATTTGATTGATCCGAGGATCACCCCCAAAATGCAAAGACGTTTGCGGGAACAAATGAGCGTCCTGAATGGCCACGACTTTTGGCAATTCCACAATTTCCTCAACTGTCCCGTCACGCCGAGCGATCCTGCCTACCTTAGGCCGGTCAAGTTCTTGGGCGGCCGCATCGACCAGTGAAGCATCTTTCGGCCGAAAACTCAAAACGAGCGACTTAACAGGCCGCCCGCGTCCATCACCGCGGATCTCCTGCCAATCAATCACGAAATCGGCAAGCTGGTCAATTTCTGCCTTGGATTTGGCCAATACCTCACGGCGAAGCTGCGCGAAGTTGGAATAAATCTTGACTGGTAGCCCGAGAAATCCGCGAAACTCCTCGATTGTGCATTTCCACACAGGCTCTCGCCGGTTGAGATACAGCGTCCCGAGTTCATAAAGCGCCATTGCGTATTTCGACTGAAAGGCCATCGCAACCGCGACACGAATCTTCGCATAATAATCCGAACCCAACATCGCGCGCCTGGCAACATCCGAGAAACGATACTCAACAACACTCATACCGTCGTCGGAAACTTCTTCGATATTCCACTCGATCAATGGGGATGTAATGATTGCAGCGCGATTGCGTGACGAAGTCGTACGCATTTTCACCTTCACGTTCATCAGGTTGTCGAAAATATCATCAATCCGATCGTTGCTTTCGTGGCTGCCACGCAGCTCTTTCTTCGTGATCCGATGAACCTTATTTTCACCGGCATCGCCGCCAGCCTTCTGCAAAAGCAACAACATAACCTTGCGCGAAGCAAGCGTCATGCTGCCGGTCACGAATTGCATTTCGATTATTTCACCGGCCTTCGGGTAAAAACGATTACCCTCCAGAGTAGCCCGATAGGCGGCTTTCATGGTGCGTCCGACAACAAGCTCTTTATTTTCCTCGGCTAAAAGGTCATCATCTTTGGCGTCGAGGTCCATGATTCTCTGCTCCCTGTTTTATATGTGGAGCATATTATGAGGCCACACTTTAATCAACGCACATTGCCGCCCGAAAACGCACATAGAAAATACACATAGAATCTTGCCTTCAAACTCGCCGCCCCAAAACACACATTAAGCGGCACGGAGAACACCAAAAATCAGCCTTGAAAAGCGCCTCCGCCCCGAAACACATATAAATGGACGCAGAAGAAACGTCTGATCGATTGAAAAACAGAGCTAAATCATTCCGGCTACGCGCCCCGCCCAAAAACACACATAAAAGGCTTTGCCGCCCCAAAGCACATGAAAACAATGCACATAAACATGCGTCCTGGTCGACCCTCAGCAAGAATGACCTCGCGAAATTGCAAGGAAGCTGATCCAATGATTGGGTGCCCGAAAACACATTATGAGCCGCCCCGAATCACATAACGACTCACCCGAAAACACACATCAAACCGCCCCTAACCACATATTGAAGGCCAATTATCCGCGGTTTTCTGCGGATGACAGAGGCGTGAATCCTTAGAATACTAGAATCAGGAAGCTCCCGCGCTACGCTTGGGATTTTTATAAGATGATTTTAGTAGATTTAGGATCGCCCAAAAGGTTAGCTTTCTTCCGTGGGAACAGTCTCAACCAACAATCGACGAAGCGAAGATCACATGATCCTGTCAAAGCCGAAAACATTGGATGAAGCTTGGCAGCTCGACGAGAATGACAGTATATCGATGGCAGACGCTATAGCCTTATGCTTCCGGGAAAATGACCTCGAAGAGGGCCGAGCAATTCTCGCCAACGTCAAAAATATGGAGCGCGCGAGAATCAAGCAACGCGAGATCTCCGGGACAGTACACCAGCTCTTGTGGTTGGCCATTGCCTCTGTCGGGGCAAACAAGGCCTGGACCTCAGGTTATTGGCCGATTGCGATTATCATTGCGGCTATATGGACCTACACATCCGTCCAGATATTCAAATCGATCCGAGCCGAATACAAGAGCCGTTTCGCCGAAATAATATTCGCCGACGAAGAAGCCACCGGTGCAACGCAACCGTCGATCACAATTGGCCTTTTTCGACAATATATCGAATCACAAAAGGAGCAGGCCGCAAGCCCTTGGAACATTATTGAACTGGGCGAAGACCATTTTGCGCCCGCTGTTCTGCGCAAGCAGGCTTAAGACGCAGAGCGTTCCCTGAAAGGAAAGGGGGGAGGGGAAGGGTGCGCACCGGCGCGCCTCAAATCCCAAGGAAAGGCCTTCCCATGTATTCGATCCCGCAAATTGCCCCAAGCAACCTCCGTCGCTCGCCAGCCTCATTCTTGTCGACAAGAAAAAGCCTTGCCTGGCTCGACGAACTCGCCGACGCCTATCCACATGAACGCTTCACGCGTTCGCGCTCAGACAGCTTTTCAGCCAAAGAATGCAACAGCTATGCATCTACTATTCTAAGAGCAAAACGTGCCGGAGAAGACCCCGATGCAGCACTCGAAGACCATTTCTGCGGTGCGTCCTTCCATTATACCTGGAGCGAATATGTGCGCCCTGATCTGGAGACATTCCTCGAACAGCATGGAAAACGCGATACTGCAAAATGGACGGATGCGATCCGATATGAATGGGAAGAAAGAGCCGCAGATGCAGACCGATCACGCGCGAGTGACTTATTCGATTCACACGATCGCTGCGAATTGCTTTTCGCACTCACACCAACCGCGGGATTGGAAGATCATCTCATCTATTCCCATAAACCATGGTCCGAACCGGCGGAACTCTCCATCAGTCCAGACTTGCAATTTGCACTCAACCAGATTGGCTATTCGATAAATGAATTCCGCAGGATGAGCGGTAACCAGCACGAGGCAACCGAAAAGCTTCATGCAAAAAGACCACGCAGAAACCCAATCGTCTCTCAGGAAAAGCTGACCAGCATCATTGCAAATGCCTGCAGCTCAATGTTCAATTTTTACCTCTTCGCAATAGTGCCTATAACGGACCTGATAAAAATCGATCTTAGCAAGCCGATGACGATCAGCCCTTGCTGGCTTGCGAGCATGAACCCCCTCACCGGGACGTTTTTCGAAGAACCACTCGATGTGCCGATAACTATCGAACCCGGCGACGGCCATCTGTTGACCGGCGACGAAGTCGCCTATTCGCCTGACGACATATGCGGTCTTTACCGACCGCATTTTCACGCACGCCTCGAAAATCTCGAACCACAGGCCGGGCAAATCTCCAAATAGCGACTAGTCGCAATATCCAAAAGGGAAGGGGGAGAGGAGGCTCTGAGCGCTGCAATAGGTGCAGCGTCAAGGAGGCTCCATGACCACAGTCCAAAAAAGCGAAATCGGCATAAAGGCCGCCATAATCGATCAAGCGGCAACGGACATCGTAGCGCTTATCAGCAACAGCGAAGCAATCAGCCGAAAGACATTGAACAGCGCGATGACCCGTGCCTTCGGCTCGACAAGCGAGAGCGGCCTCTGGTCGCAACGCGAAAGTTTCGAGATGCTCGAACATGCAACGGTCAAATGGCTGCTGCTATCCAAAGACGATGGACCAATTGCAGACCGCGTAAGCCGTTTCGCAAATCTTCTCGACAAGTTTCCGACCCAGACTGTCAGGTCAGAAAACCAGGTCGATTTGCAACAATTCTCAACCCCACTTCCGCTGGCTGCGATCGCCTGGAATGCAGCCGCGATTCAACCAAAAGACATTTGTCTTGAACCGAGCGCCGGCACTGGTCTGCTGGCGATCGGTGCGATGTGGATCGGCGCAAAAACGCGATTGAACGAAATCGATCCGCTGCGCGCAGAGCTGTTACGAATAAATTTTCCAGAAGCCGAGATCACACAACATGACGCTGCAACAATTCATGCGCGCGCCGGCGACAAACCGACAGTGATCATCATGAACCCACCATTCGCAAGGCAACAAGGTCATTATGACCGCAACACCGCTGCGCGCCATCTGCAGTCAGCGCTGCAGACACTGGCGCCCAACGGCCGATGCATTGCCATCATGCCTGACAATTTCAAAATCACAGGCGAGAACGCCGAGCTTTTTGCAAAAATACTCAACGGATGCACCCTACAGACCACACTGAGACTGGAGCAAGGTTTCAGCAAGCACGGCACAACTGTCGCAACTAGGCTGCTTGTGATCGACAAATTCCCGGGCTTGGCGAGTTGCACAACCTTCAACCGCCAAAGCGCCGTCGAATTTTCTGACATTGTCGAAAATTTACCCGCTCGTAAGCCCATAATAAAGCAGCAGAAATCGACGACAATCATACGCTCGAAACCAGCAGTTGGGCTGTTTTCTGCGTTCAAATCGAAGCCCACGACAAAGCCGGTGATCAAGATTGCGACACCGGCAACCCGAATCGCCGACGTCCGCTATGAAGTTCTTGAAAACCCCGCACTGACAGATGAACAAGTCGGCCTCTACCTGCCATACAAGCCTAGCAGGGTCATTTTTCCCGAGGCCGGAGAACACCCGTCAAAGCTGGTTGAGTCGATGGCAATGGGATCAACACCAACGCCGAAACCAACCTATGTGCCGCATTTGCCGCACGAAACCGTCGCAAAGCGCATTCTGAGCGCTGCACAATTGGAAACAATCGTCTTCGCAGGCGACGCGCATGAACGATATCTACCCGGCAAATATCTGCCTTCTTCGAAATCACTGGCGCTTGAACCTTCCGAAACCGGGAGGGCATATCGGCAAGGCTTCTTCCTCGGAGACGGAACCGGAGCAGGCAAAGGAAGACAAATCGCGGGAATCATACTCGACCAATGGCTGCGCGGCAGAAGGAAGCACATCTGGATCAGCGAAAGCGCCTCATTGCTCGATGACGCTAGGCGCGACTGGAAAGCGCTCGGCGGCATCCCGATCGATATCCAACCGCTTTCGAACTGGAAGCCCTCCGAAGCTATTACGCTCGGCGAGGGTATTTTATTTGCGACCTATGCGACAATGCGTTCGGGCAACGATGAAGCCAACCGGCTGCAGCAAATACTCGCCTGGGCCACTGACAATTACGACGGCGTGATGGTTTTCGACGAAGCGCACGCCATGGGCGGCGTCGCCGGTGGCGAAACCGGATTTGGCGTCACCAAAGGATCGCTACAAGGTGTTACCGGCGTAACACTGCAAAATCGCCTTCCAGAAGCCCGCGTCGTCTATTCATCAGCAACGGGCGCCACAGACATCAACAACCTCGCATATGCAGTCCGGCTAGGTCTTTGGGGACCGCACACTGCTTTCGCAAGTCGCGAGCAATTCATAAACGACATCCGCAAGGGCGGCATTGCAGCAATGGAAGTCGTCGCTCGCGAGCTCAAAGGATCCGGCCTCTACCTGTCGAGGATGCTCAGTTATGAGGGCGTCGAATATGACATATTGGAACACAAGCTCGACGAACGACAGATCGCCGAATTCGACATCTATGCCGAAGCCTGGGCCCAGGTTCATCAAAATCTTGACCGTGTGCTCGAACTCGCCAACATTGTCAGCCCGAGCGGAGAAACACTCAACGGCCAGGCCCTGGGAGCAGCCCGATCCCGCTTTGAAAGCAGCAAGCAGCGCTTTTTCGGACAGCTGCTACTAACATGCAAATTACCGTCCCTGTTTCCCGCTATCGAGAACTGCCTCGAAAACGAGAAAAGCGCCGTCGTCCAGCTGGTATCCACCGCAGAAGCAATGCTCGACCGGCGCGTTGCCGGACTGACTGCAAACGAGCGCGCATCCCTCGACATAGACCTTTCGCCACGCGAACTGATCCTCGACTATCTGCAACATGCTTTCCCAACACGTATGATGGAGACCTATTACGACGACAATGGCAAAGAGCATTCCCGACCGATGCTCGGGTCAGACGGAAATCCGGTTTATTGCGCTGCAGCGGAAGACATTCGCAACGACATGATCGAAATGATCGGGGCAATGCCGCCGATTGCCAATGCGCTCGACGCCATCATAACACGCTTTGGGGCGGAGATGGTAGCAGAAGTCACCGGACGAACCCGACGTTTGATAACGCTCAGCGACGGCAAACAGCATCTGGAAAGCCGATCAGCAAGAAGCAACATCGTCGAAACCGAGCGCTTCATGGCCGGCGACAAACGCATTCTGATTTTCTCGGACGCTGGCGGCACAGGCCGGAGCTACCACGCGAGCCTCGATTGTGCCAATCAGCAGCAACGGCACCACTTCCTCTTGGAACCAGGCTGGCGGGCCGACCGTGCTATCCAGGGTCTCGGCCGCACAAACCGGACCCATCAAGCTCAACCACCCGTCTTCAGGCCGGTGACCACCGATTGTCGCGGCGAACGCCGATTTATCTCAACGATCGCGCGCCGCCTCGACAGCTTGGGGGCCCTTACACGCGGACAGCGACAAACAGGCGGGCAAAACCTTTTTGACCCGGCAGACAATCTCGAAAGC
>NZ_CALMSV010000110.1 GCF_937872355.1 uncultured Sphingorhabdus sp.
TAAACCAGTTGCGACGGTTTGATCATCGATCGATTCAAAAAAGCCGAAGAAGCCCCTTAAAGCCGGGGATTTTCGAGCGATCGAACTGTTCGCCAGATGCGACCAGCCGGCAGTCAATATGGCCAGCATATCCTTGCCGGCAACCGCCATTTTGCCTGCAAGCATCTCGGATGCCGCGGTAAGATCGCTGCGATAGGCGAGAAGGGTATTTCGCGCGACGCCACGTTCTGCAGCCAGCATTTCGAGGAATCGCTCAATCAGATCGGCATCGGTACCTGGGTTGGTCGAGCTATTCAACTGAGCCTCAACTCCAGCTCACAGCTTCAGCGGCAATCATACGCGCTTCCCCATCGAGCCCGACCTGTTTCAGCGCGCGCACAATGTGAAAGAGGTGGTGCGGTGGAATATCCTCCCAGCCAGCGCCCTGCAGCGCTGCAGCAGAAAGTAGAACAACGGTTCCGCTTTCCCCGCGTTGCGCCGCTGATGTAATTGCACGCGACCAGCCACTTTCTTTGCGGATATTGACTTCGAGTGTCTCGGAGAAATCGGTGACTGCTGCGGCCTCTACACGGCCAAGTCCTGCAAGGCCGGCCAGAAGGAATTTCGATTTCAGATAATCGGCGCTGTCGTCATTGCTGCGGAAATCGTCGAGTTCGCCTTCGTTGATCGCTCCACGCCATCCGGGTGCGGCACAGGCGAGCAGGCCCCAGCCGAGCGAACCGGTTTCGATGACCGATGCCCAGCGTACCGCCTGTTCGTCAAAGCCGGCCGACAGCATGGACGCAACCAGTCGGTCGGCTTCGCCCGCATGATCTTCGCTAGGGGCAATCAAAGCCGCTGCGCGCGCAGTCAAAACCAGTGCTGACCGGCGCTGATCGGGGGTTGAACCATCATCCCACATATCGGCCATGGCAGCGACCTTCGCGGCGTTGCCATTTCCCGCATAGGCCGTCCGCAACAATTCCCCGCGTGCTTTTAGGTCGGATGGTGCATCGGGGTCTTCAAAGGCGATGCTGTAAATGTCAACCAATGCGCGGTTGGATAGCACACCTATCGCAGCAGCAGCCGGGGCGGAACGCATACGGGCAGGAAGCGATGCCGTGGGAAGTTGCACGACCCAGCCATTCACATGCCTCCCTGCCTCTGCGTAGAGCGCTTCGGGGGGCTCAACACCGGTTGCCTGACCGATACCATGGCGCCAGGTCGTAAAGCCTTTGGCTTTTTCCCATTCAATTTTTACCGAGCGGCGCCCCTGCATCCCGGCACCGACGGCTTTTTCGCCTAGGAGGTAATCTATGCCTTTCAGCCACCCGCGCGCACGCGCCTGATTGATCAGCGCTGTCGCGCGGCCTTGCTCCCCAGCCAGCGAGGCGCAGATCGGCTGCGCCATCTTCCACGTCCCTTCGCCGGTCTGCTGCGCACCGGCGTCCGCCACCGGGCACATGCCGGACAAATCCGCATTGGCGAGGAAAACCGGCATCGCGACCTGATACAGTCGCTTTGTATATCGATCCGGGTCAATCTGTTGCACCAACTGACGCGCTGCGACCGCATCACCCATGCGTAACAGCAGCCAGCTGCGCTCTGCCGTCCAGTCTGCGCCATTGACATTACGTGGCGTTTCCGTGCGGCTGGCGAGCAGGCGACGGGTCATGATCATTCCCCAACGCGACGCGAGCGGGCCGTTGGTCCTCTGCAAAACTTGCGTCAGGAATCGCCCGTCGATGGTTCCGAACGCCCCTGCCGGAAAACCCCCCGACGCGTCGGTGAATAGTCCGACTGCCTTGAGGGAGCGCCTTGCAGTCGGCGGCACGTCATATCGAACTTCGGTCGCTTCCTCTTCCTCCTCTTCATCCTTTTCAGGATCTTCGGAAGACGTGGCGTCTGTAGCATTATCGACGGCAGGAACTGCGGATGGGGTGTTTGGCGCACCTTCCGAGGGTCGCGGCACATTGGTGCCCGACGGCGGCGGCGAAGGACGCGCTACAGGTGGAGGCGCAGGATCGTTAAAGCCTGGCGGCAATAGCGATTCCGGTCCCTGTTGGCCAAGCACGGGGATGGTATAGACCAACGCCGCAACGCCTGCCGTCGCGCATAGAAGCATCGAGATCCGCTGCTTTGCCATATCAGTCTTTACCACTCGCTCCGTCGGTTGTGGGCCGGATGCCCGGCTGAACCTCTATTTCGACAACCCTTTGCGGCTGTTCACTGCCCAGCCATTCGAAGAAAAACAGCGCCGCGACAAGTACAATCGCCACCGTCAACCACGGCACGATGCGCTTGGCCTTAGGTTTACCCTGCACTTTTCCTCCTGAATACGCCGTTCGGCAAAGGGCTTTCCGGCGAGGATTAGCCGATATATAGCGCGCATCGCAATGGCTTCGCGACCCGACACCACATCTGTTACAATTGACGGCAATGATCGCTCCATCGTGCTTGTCGGCATGATGGGCGTGGGCAAGTCAACCATAGGCAAATTGCTCGCCGGAAAACTCGGGCTCAGCTTTGTTGATTCTGACGAAGAAATCGAGAAGGCCGCCGGGATGCCAATTTCGGAGATGTTCGAACGCTTCGGCGAATCCAGTTTTCGCGATGGCGAGAGGCGGGTGATCGCGCGTTTAATCACCGAAGGCCCCAAAGTAATCGCGACAGGTGGTGGTGCCTTTATCAACGATGAAACCCGCAGGCTGATTAAAGAAAAATGCCGTTCGGTCTGGATCGATGCAGACCTGGACGTGCTAATCGAACGCGTATCGCGCCGCAGCAATCGGCCGCTGCTGGTTGGTAAAGATCCGCGCGAAGTTCTGACCGATCTCGCGACCAAGCGCACACCCTTTTATGCCGAAGCAGACATTCATGTCCGCAGCGATTCCGGGCCCCACGCCCGCACCGTCAACCAGATATTGGAGGCATTGGCCTGATGGACAGGATAACAGTCGGTCTCGAAGGCAGACCTTATGATGTGCTGATAGGTCAGGGGTTGATCGGCAAATCGGGCGAGTATCTGGAACCTTATGCGCGGAGCGGACGCCTGTTGATCGTCACCGACACCCATGTCGCACAACATGTCCTGCCGCAACTTGCTGCTTCGTTACAAGCAGCAGGGCTAAGCTACGTCGCCCATTTGTTGCCTGCTGGGGAAGGAGCCAAAAGCTGGGCAGAACTCGAACGCCTGGTCGACTGGTTGCTTTCCGAACATGTCGAGCGAAGCGACCATATCGTGGCCTTGGGCGGCGGTGTTGTCGGTGACATCACAGGCTTTGCCGCGCATATCGTCAAACGCGGCTGCCATTTCGTTCAGGTGCCAACCACGTTGCTCGCCCAGGTCGACAGCAGCGTTGGTGGCAAGACGGCTATCAACAGCGGCGCGGGCAAGAATCTGGTGGGTGCGTTCCACCAGCCTGCCCTTGTCCTCATCGACCCTTATGTGCTCGATACACTCCCGCGGCGTGAATTGGGCGCGGGCTATGCCGAAGTCGTGAAATATGGCCTGATCGACGCACCCGAATTTTTTGACTGGTGCGAAGCCAATATCGACTCCTTCCTGGCGGGGGATGCCGACACACGTCGTTACGCCATTGCCCGGTCGGTCGAGGCCAAGGCGCGGATCGTGGCGGCCGACGAAAAGGAACTGACCGGCGTTCGCGCCCTACTCAATCTCGGGCATACTTTCGGCCACGCGTTGGAGGCGGAGACCGGATATTCCGACACGCTGCTGCACGGCGAAGGCGTGGCTGCGGGCATGGCGCTCGCTTTCCGCTATTCGGTGCGCAGAGGGCATTGCCCGGAGGGCGATGCGGATCGGATGAGCGCCCATCTTGCCAAAGCAGGCTTGCCGACGACATTGCGCGAAGCCCATGTTAATGCGCGAGGGGAAAAGCTCGTCGAGCATATGCTGCACGACAAGAAGAAGAGCGGTGGCACCCTGCCCTTCCTGCTCGCGTATGGGATAGGCAAGACATTCCTCGCCAAAGATGTTGATCTGGAAGATGTGGCGGACTTCCTGGATGAAGAGCGGGATCGCTAACCCTCATCCATGGCAAAATCGTCCGATTCCTTGCCGCCAAAGCTGTGGCGCGAACCGGCACGCATATT
>NZ_CALMSV010000111.1 GCF_937872355.1 uncultured Sphingorhabdus sp.
GTGAAGGTACCGACAATCGATGGCGCGGTGATGCTGAGTGTGCCCGCGGGTGCGCAATCGGGCACCACCATGCGTATCAAGGGCCGCGGTTTTGCAAAGAAAGGCGGAGAGCGCGGCGACCAGTTGGTGACGCTGCACATCCGTCTGCCAGCCGACACGGCCGCGCTGGCCACGCTTGTCGAAGCCCTTCCCGACGAACCCGGCATCCGTTCCGACCTTGGTGTCTGAGCACTCCCCCCTCTCGCCCGAGGCGCGTGCGCATGATCCGCGCCCGCACGCCGAGAGCGAGGTTGAGTGGTTTCACCATCTCGATCCGTTACATCAGGCCAAGGAAGTCGTGCGCCGTGTCGTCGTCGGCGTCTATAGCGACGGCTTTGTCCATGCGGGCAACTTCGCCTATCTGTCGATTGTAACGCTCTTCGCCTTCTGCATCGTCGCGGCGGCGATCGCGGGCAGTCTGGGGCAGACCGAATCCGGCCTTGCGCTCATTGACGCATTTTTCAAAACGGTACCGAACAGCGTCGAAGCCGCGCTCGAAGGGCCGGTGCATGCTGCAATGTCGGCGCGTTCGGGCCCATTGCTTTGGCTCAGCGCCGCAGTCAGTCTGTGGACCACGACCAGCCTGATTGAAACGATCCGTGATGTGCTCCACCGCGCTTATGGCACCCAGCCTGAGCGCTGGTTTTGGCAGTATCGTTTGGGCAGTTTTGTCGTGATCGTTGCTGCGGTCATTCTGGCGATGGCTGCCTTTTCGGCGCAGGTGATGGTCGTCACCATTGAAGATCTGGTCTATCGCTTCATTCCGGCAGCCGAACGCGCGGCGGATTATTTCGCATGGGGCCGGATCATCCCCTTCGCCATTCTCTTCCTCGCGATTTACACCGTCTATCGCGGACTTGCACCGCGCAAATATCGCGGACGGCTTTACCCGAAATGGCCCGGCGCGGTTCTGGTGAGCCTGTGGTGGGTCGGATGCACGATGGTGCTACCCTGGTTCGTATCCTCGATCACCAATTATGACCTCACTTATGGCAGTCTTGCGGGGGTGATGATTGCGCTGATTTTCTTCTATCTTGTCGGCCTCGGCATGGTAACCGGCGCACAATTGAACGCCGCTCTGGCCAACGCCACTGAAAATGGCCTAAAGGATGGTCGGGGAACAGGGAAAGACAATCAGGAGTTCATCCAGAAATGACCGGTTTGATGGCAGGAAAACGCGGCCTCATCATGGGCCTCGCCAATGACAAGTCGCTCGCATGGGGCATCGCGCAGCGGCTGAAGGCCGAAGGTGCCGAACTGGCGATCAGCTATCAAGGCGAAGTCATGGAAAAGCGCGTCCGCCCGCTCGCCGAGCAATTGGGCTGTGATTTTCTGATCGATTGCGATGTGTCCGACATGGCCAATCTCGACGCGGCTTTTGAAAAGCTCGCGGCACGCTGGCCCACCATCGATTTCGTCGTCCACGCCATCGGCTTTACCAACAAGGAGGCACTGCGGGGCAAATATTTCGACGTCACACTCGACGATTTCCTGATGACGATGAATATCAGCGTCTACAGCTTCACCGCCGTCGCTAAGCGCGCCGCCGCGATGATGGTGCCCTTCGACCCCGAAACCGGCAAAGGCGGCGGATCGATGCTGACTCTCAGCTATTACGGCGCCGAGAAAGTCGTACCGCATTATAATGTCATGGGCGTTGCCAAGGCGGCTCTCGAAGCCAGTGTGAAATATCTCGCCAACGATGTCGGTCCCGATGGTATCCGCGTCAATGCAATTTCGGCGGGGCCGATCAAGACGCTCGCTGCATCGGGTATCGGCGATTTCCGCTACATCCTAAAGTGGAACGAATATAACTCGCCGCTGCGCCGCAATGTCACCATCGACGATGTCGGTGCCTCGGCGCTGTACTTCCTTTCGGATCTGGCGGCAGGCGTTACGGGGGAAACCCACCATGTCGATGCAGGCTATCACACTGTTGGGATGAAGCAGGAGGATGCTCCTGATATTGCGCTAGGTTGATATAGCGGAGGAGCGCGAGAATGTTCGAAGGGCATAGCAACGAACTCGTTCTCCTTCTTGTCGGGTCGGCATTTATAGTCGGGCTGTACGGCTATCTCCACGCCAAGCGTTTCTGGGAGGGCTTGCCGCCGCTACTCGATGGTTTTGTGTCGGCAGCCGGATTCTTGTTCCTGATTGCTGCCTTTGTTTTCGGCGGACGATTGGGCGGTGCCTATAACCACCCGCATGCCGGACGGGTGCTCGCAGTAGCTACTGCGGTCATCGTCTACCGCGCCTTGCGCACATGGATCGGCAAGGAACAGGTCAAATATCGCTCGGTCAGGGCGAAGCCGCCCGAAGACGCATGATCATCCGCCCGATCGAACCAGCCGATTTCGGTGCGGTTGACATTGTGCATCGAGCAGCCTTTGCGAGCACCGCTTTCGGTCATCAGGGGGAAGCAGATCTGGTCCGCGCAGTCCATGCCGATGGCGATGCGCTGGTTTCGCTGGTTGCCGAAACAGAAGGTGAGATTGTAGGCCATGCGTTATTCAGTCGCATGGAAATCGATGCTGATGGAGTGCCGCTTCGGGGAGCGGGGTTGGCACCGGTGGGGGTATTACCTGATCTACACAGCGGCGGGGTCGGGTCGGCCTTGATCTGGCACGGGCTTGAAATGTTGCATGGGCAAGGCATCCAGATCAGCTTCGTGCTCGGCCATCCGGACTATTATCCGCGCTTCGGCTATAGCTCGGAAGCCGCCCGTCCGTTCGCCTCACCCTTTGCCGGGCCGCATTTCATGGCGCTTTTACTGGACAAAGGCGTGCGACTTCCCGAAAGCGGCCGCGCACGCTATGCACCGGCTTTCGGGCCCGAGAGGTAAGATGAGTTTCAATACATTCGGCCATGTTTTCCGTTTCACCACCTGGGGCGAAAGCCACGGACCGGCGCTGGGCGCGGTGGTCGATGGCTGCCCTCCAGGAATTGCGCTGTCCGAAGCCGATATTCAACCTTTCCTCGACAAACGCCGCCCGGGCACCAGCAAATTCACCACGCAGCGGCAAGAGCCCGATCAGGTTCGCATCCTTTCAGGGATCTTCGAGGGCCGCACCACCGGCACGCCGATCAGCCTGATGATCGAGAATGTAGACCAGCGGTCAAAGGATTATTCGGAGGTCGCCAAGGCCTATCGCCCCGGCCATGCCGATTACAGCTATGACGCCAAATATGGTTTTCGCGACTATCGCGGCGGCGGGCGTAGCTCTGCGCGCGAAACGGCTGCACGGGTTGCCGCAGGAGCCGTGGCGCGGGCTGTCATCCCCGAAGTCGAAATATTGGCTTATGTTGTTGAGATTGGCGGCGATGCCATCGACCGCGCCAATTTCGAAAAGAGCCAGATCGACAAGAACCCCTTTTGGTGCCCTGACGAGGCCGCGGCCGGTCGCTGGGAGAAACTGGTCGACGAAGCCCGCAAGGCGGGTTCGTCGCTTGGCGCTGTCGTCGAATGCGTGGCGACCGGCGTTCCTCCCGGCTGGGGCGCTCCACTCTATGCCAAGCTCGACAGCGAGCTTGCTGCAGCAATGATGGGCATCAATGCGGTCAAAGCCGTCGAGATCGGTGCGGGCTTCGAAGCCGCTCGTTTTCGCGGCGAACAAAATGCCGATCCGATGCGGCCCGGAACCAACCAGCCGGTCTTCCTTGCCAATAATGCGGGCGGCATTGCGGGTGGTATCTCGACTGGTCAGCCAGTTGTCTGCCGCGTCGGTTTCAAGCCGACCAGTTCGATCCTGACCCCGGTCGACACTGTCACCCGCGAGGGAGAGGCAACCGAGATCGTCACCAAGGGCCGTCACGATCCCTGTGTCGGCATTCGCGGCACGCCGGTTGTCGAAGCGATGATGGCGCTGGTGCTGGCGGACCAGAAACTGCTGCACCGCGCACAGTGCGGTTAGCTCTTCCCGTTCAATAATTGGCTTCGAGCGTTAGCCCCAATATATGGTCATTCCGCATGGGTCCCCCTGAGCGGTTGACCAACTGCCATGTGTAGCCCGGCATGATGCCAAAGTGCTCGCCCACATCGAAATGTACCGCGGCCCCGGCACGGTTCGCTGTCAGGCCGCTGGTCTGGCCGAAATCGGTATCGTTCAATGCGAAGATGAGTTCGTCGCTCAATTGCAGCTCCACCTTGCCGCTCTGGTTCAGATCGTGGCGCCAACGAACACGCGGTCGAAAACGGACACCCACATCGTTACTTCCGGTCACTCCGAACACTTCTTCGATTTGCACGCGCGCATCGATTTCCTGCACCAATGGGAAGGAAATGCCCTGCGCCAGCCGGTGCTGCACCGCGTCGCCGCCGCCGGAAACTTCTGTGGTGACATGGGCGTAAGACAGCGACAGGCTGACATCATCATTCAAGTCGTGCCGATAGCCCAGCCGAATGAAACGCTGGCCCAGATCGAACGAATCCGGCTGCGAACGCAAGATTAGATGAGCCGAGACGCTATCATCCGCGTCTAGTTCAACATCACCAGTCAAAGTCAGCCATTGCTGCCGCGTCGATTCGGCCAATGATGCTTGCGAAGCCATGACTAGGGAGATTGTGCCGAGCAATTGGCAAAGACGGCTAAAGAACATTGGCGGCACCTAGCGAAGGCAGACAGGCTTGCCAATCGGGAACCGAATATCGCAGCAGAGGAGCGCCATAACGCGCAAAACTGGACAGAGAAACTGCACTTCGCCACGGACGGCTGCAGGAATTGATGCCATGCAATTACGCAAAATTCTCTTGGCCACGCTAATCGCAATGGCCCCATTTGCGGCCCAAGCCACCGCTGATGCTGATCTGGGCAGCGGCCATGCAAGCTATTATGGCAATGAACTTGCCGGGCGTCGAACCGCCAGTGGAGAGATGTTTAACCCGTCTGATTTCACGGCTGCGCATCGGACGGTCGCATTTGGCACGCGGGTGAAGGTGACGCATCTCGGCAATGGCCGCGAAGTCATCGTGCGCGTCAATGATCGCGGACCGTGGGGGCGAGGCCGGATTATCGACCTGTCCTATGCTGCCGCCAAGGAACTAGGCATGCACCGCAGCGGCACTGCCCAGGTCAAATTGGCGCTGGTTCGAGACTAGCCGGCTTCGTTAGATAACGGTTTTGGCAAGCACCTTGTCGGTCAGCCCGGCATCGTCGACAGAGCCGACGAGGACAACCTGACCATCCGCATGGCGGCGTGCGACAAGGACGACAAATTCTTCGCTGCCATGGGCAAATTCTGCAAGATCGCGTGCCCGGGCAGCGCGCAAGCGCGGCCGCGGATCGAGCGATACGGGTTTGACATGCTCACCCTTTTCGACTTTCCGGGCGCGTCGTTCAGCCTGAACCACGCCCTTCAGCCCTCCGTCATGCTTGGACAGCAAATCGGCAAGCCCGCCCGCAGGCACGGCGTTGCGACGCGCATAATCGAGCGCCGCCGCAAATTCGGTCAGGCGAGTCTTGTCATAGCCCGCGCCGAAAATCAGCTTCACGATCGGTGTCATCGGCGCGCGTTCCTGCACCGTTATGCCGTTGTCAGCGAGCATTTCCGCATAGTCCGCCGGATAGCGTTCCGCCGCTAATGAGAAATCATAGGCGCGGCCAATCGCGCGATAGAGAGTATCGCGACTGCGCGCATCGGCATCGCGCGCGATATCGGCGCTGTCACGCGCGACCTGCAACCAGTCAGCAAGGCTGGAGCCTTCGTCCGGTTCGACTTCTTCAATGAGCACGGGCGCATATGCTGCATCCGCAAAGCTGGCGTCGAGGACAAGCTCATCCTCATCCTGAAACTCTTCCACAGGGGCAGCAATGTCCGCGTCGGTTGCTGCCGGACCATCAGCCCATACCGGCACATGATCCTTACGAACGGGTGCCACAGCCAGCGCGGCTTCCACTTCAGCTGCCAGCGGCGCAGCGATCTCTGCCGGAGCGCCCTCTTTCCAGTTGATGACACCATAGATGAAATCGATCGTGTCATCGTCCGACGAGTAAGGCAGCAATATGCCGCGATACATGATGTTCACGCCGCGCTCGTTCACAAACTCGGCTTCAAAACCGATCGGCGCGCGGTTCGCGATAATCTGCAAATAATGATCGGTAATGCGGGAGAGCAATGACCGCGGCGGGACCTGATCGAGATAGGTAATATCGTCAGTAAGCCCGCATTCGTTACGCAGCGCTTCGCCCAGATATTGGATCGAAGGATTTTCGACGCCCGAGGTAAAGTCCAGCAGAACCGAAAAGTCTCGGAAATCCTCGACATTTTCGGGCTCAAGTTCCTCGATATTGGGATAGTTGCCGTCACCCAAATGTGACGTCCAGAAATTGTACGCGCGGACCTGCATACGGCGTTCGTCGCCCGAAATAACCGGCGGCGGCTCGATTGCGGCGTCTTCCTGTTCTTCAAAACTGGCATAAGACGGCGCATCGGAATCAAAATGGCCATAGCCTTCCTGGCTATCTCCAAATGGCCCAAATCCGCGCAAATTGTCCATATACTGGTCCTAAAATCAGGCTTGTGCCCGTTGCTTCCCGTCCCTCTATGCGCCGAGATGGTTAATATGCCGTTAGCGGCGTTACACGGGGAAACAACGCCTCAGATCAGGTCTGAAAGTGTGATCCGGAGCTGCGCAAGCGCGGCTTTTTTGATTTGGCAAACTCTCGGCGCTCCAATACCCAAGACAGCACCAATTTCGTGCAGGTTCATTTCCTCAACAAAGAAAAGCTGGAGCACCATGGCCTCGCGCTCAGGCAATTCGGAAAGCTGTTGTGCAAGCAGGGCGCTCAGTTGCTCGCGCTCCAACCGCAAATCAGCCGTTTCGGTTGAATCGCTAAACAAGGGGTCCAGATCGCTATAGTGATCATCTATGCTGGCTTGCTCGATAGGCTGGCTTCCGGTTTCAAGGTCAAGATAAGCCGACAAAGACATTCCCATGGCTTCGGCCATTTCGATACTGTCGGGGGTACGCAGAAACGTTTGTTCAAGCCTCGTGCGGGTATCAGCGATCTTTCGGCGGCTGGCCATCGCTGTGCGGCTTATCTTTGCCTCGCGCCGCAACTGGTCGATCATCGACCCGCGCACCCGCATCGAGGCATAAGTCGCAAAGGCATGGCCACGATCTTCATAGCTGCGGGCAGCCTCGATCAATGCGATCAGGCCGATCTGAATTAGGTCTTCCAGTTCAGCCGATGCCGAGACGCGCGAATGCACGTGCCAGGCGATACGGCGCACCATCGCGCCATGGCTGGCAATAAGCTCTTCGGCCCGGTTGCTGGCATAGCCGACTTGCGCACTTTCGCGCCGGCCGAATTTTTCGGGAGGTAGATGCAACATCGATCATTGGTCCTTTTCGGTCTGATCCGGATGGGGAAGCGCAGGCTCTTCCTGCCGACCACCGACGGTGGCGATGATTTCGACCGCCTTTGCGTCAGGGATTTCGAGGAAGGAGAGCACCGCAACTTCGGTGAATTGCGTCCGCAAAAGCCGCGCCAGCGCAGGGCGGCAAAGCGGCGAGACAATGACAGCAAAACCGCGCGCAGCCAGCAGCAGCGGCTCCACGGCCTCCCCAATCGCGGCTACAATATTGCGAGCCAGATCAGGTTCGATCGGCCAGGTGGCATCGGGCGCGGCGCGAACCGACTGGTTGAGCAATGCTTCCAGTTCTGGGTCGATGGTTACAGCAGGCAGCGGCATCTGCGCGGGAACAATGGTCTGCACAATCAGCCCGCTCAGTTGCCGCCGCACCGCCTCGACAAGTTCGGGGATCGGCATGTCGGGTCGACCAGCCGATATCATCGCGGAAGCCAGCGCGCGGAAATCGCGCAAAGGCACGCGTTCGGAAAGCAAGGAGCGGCAGAGTGCGGCAATCGTCGCGAGCGGATAAGGCTGTGGTGTCAGCCCCTGAGCCAGTTGCGGATAACCGGACTTCAACGTGCCAACCAGCGCCTGCGCCTCGTCGAGGCCGAAAAGATCGGCCGCAGACCGCGTCAGCAGTTGATTGAGATGGGTCGCTATCACCGTGGCCGGATCCACGACGGTATACCCATTGGCGATGGCATCGACCTGCCGCTCGGCTGCGATCCAGAGCGCATCGAGGCCGAAGCTGGGATCCTTGCAGGCGCGCCCCGGGATCGGCTCCAGCGTATCCCCGGCGGCAAGGGCAAGCAGTTCATTGGGCCAGACCTGGCCGTCCCCGACCATGACGCCTCCAATCCGTATCCGATAGCGGTTTCCGTCGAGCGCAAGATCGTCGGAGACCTTGACCGGGGGCAGGACAAAGCCGAGTTCACGCGAAAGCTGGCGACGCACCGCGGTGATCCGTGCCATCAGCGGAGCGCGTTTCATCTCGTCCACCAGCCCGACCAGCGCATAGCCAAGTTCCAGCGAAACCGGTGCGGTTTCGCAGACATCCTCCCATGCGATTTCGTGCGGTTCCGGCGATGCTACAATCTTTGGCGGTGCCGTCTGAGCGGCCAGTTCGCGGCGGCGCAAGAACCAGCATATCCCTCCGGCAATCGCCGCAGCCGGCAGTACGACAGACTGCGGCATAGCCGGAATCAGGCCGAGGAGGCCCAGTATCGCCGCGACCGGTGCCCAGGCCCGCCATTGACCAAACTGGCTCCCGATCTGGCCACTGAGATCGAAGGGGGAAGCGACACGGGTGACGATCGCGGCGGCGGCGATCGACAGCAGCAATGCCGGGATTTGTGCAACCAGCGCATCGCCGATCGCCAGCGTGATATAGGTCCGCGCCGCTTCACCTAGCGAAAGATCATGGCTGATGACGCCAAGGATAAGGCCGCCGATGATGTTGACGAACAGGATCAGCAGGCCGGCGACCGCATCGCCCTTCACGAATTTGGACGCACCATCCATAGATCCGTAAAAGTCGGCCTCGGTCGCAACCTCCTGCCGCCGCGCTTTGGCTTCATCGGGCGTCAACAAACCGGCGTTGAGATCGGCGTCGATCGCCATCTGCTTGCCCGGTAGTGCATCAAGCGTGAAGCGGGCAGATACCTCAGACACGCGGCCCGCGCCTTTGGTGATAACGACCAGATTGATGATCATCAGCACGGCAAAGACAAACAGCCCGACGACATAATCCCCGCCGATCAGGAAGGCCCCGAAAGCCTCGATTACATGCCCCGCCGCCGCCGCACCCTGATGGCCGTCGACCAGCACCACGCGGGTCGAGGCGACGTTGAGTGCGAGGCGGAACAAGGTGGCCAGCAACAGCACTGTCGGGAAAGCCGAGAAATCGAGCGGCTTGGCTGCCGACAGCGCGACCATCAGCACCGCGAGGCTGATCATGATGTTGGTGATGAAACCGATGTCGAGCAGCAACGCCGGAACGGGCACGACCATCAGCAGTACGAGTGCGAGAATGGCTGCAGGTAAAGCTGCACCGGTCGCGAGCGATTTCCATAGCGGTTGGGTCATGCGCCAGCGCCCCGCATCGCTGCCAGCTGACGATAGGCGTCGCGGGCAAATTCGAGTGATAGGCTTTTGGGCATCGGCTCGATGCTGCGCAGCGCTAGCGGAGCATAGGATGGCGCGGCTGATGCCACCGTATGGCTGCGCATAGCCCTTTGGGTGCTGGCTAGGGTAACGCCTTTGCCATCAAGCTTTTTGGCAAAGGAGCGACGCATTTCGTCGAGCGAACGCGCGCCGCCAGTGGCATCGAAGAATATAGACCGGTTGGCCGCCGCCGCTTTTGCGAAAAGTGGCGCTGCAGCTTGCTCGGGATTCGCTGCCCATGCTTTCAGGAAATCGCTCGCCCCCGCAGCGCCCAGAAAATGCGCGAGGTAGAGATCGGCCGGCTCGGGCGCGCGGCCGAGTGTATCGGCAAGATGCGCATGATTGTCGCTGGCAAGTTCGCCTGCCATCACTGCAGCAGCATCGGGATCGGAGCGGAGGCCGAGGATAGCTTGGCGCAATCCGGCATCGGAAACTTTATACGTCCCGCGCCCGGCAGGCTCGATAGCTTCAGCTGCCCAGCCATAGCCATGCGCCGCACCATGACGTTTCAGCGTGGCAAGCCAAGTCTGGGCGGTGAACTGGTAAAGGCCGGTCGCACTGGAAGTGGCTGCACGCGCATCGGCGCGAAAGCCGCTCTCGATGCGCGCCTGATCGAGCATATAGTCGAAATCTACTCCCGTGCGATGCGATGCACGTTCAATTGCGCGCAGCACAGGCGTTGAAATTGAGGATATCGGGCTGGTCTGGTCCATGCGGTTGCTACAGCAATGGCCGTGCCATTTAACAAAAATTGCTGAATATTTGTAAATATTACAGCTGTTTATACCTGTTCTGATGCGCCTTTTGTCCTCGCAAATCGGCCAAACGGTCAATATTCTGACGCGTCCAGTGTGCCATCAGGTTGATCCGGATCGCCGCTGCCTGGTTCTGGCGCAGGGCAGCGCGCAGCCGTTCGGCCGCCAATGGATCGGCGGGCCAATTCTCGACATTACGGAGCTTCGCAACCGCCGTCGCCAGCGCCTCGCTTGCGCGCACGATCGCGCCTGCATCCTGTGCATCAATCGCGGTGATCAGATCGGTCTGGCAATCGAGGACAGCTTCGATGCTCTCGGCGCTCATGCACCCGTCCAGCCTAAATGGTCGATCATGGCACCGGCAATCATTTGCGCGTCGACGCGATAGTCGCCTGAAGCGATTGCCTGCCTGAGCTGTGCGATACGGGCGTGATCGACCGGTGGCGGTTGCAACGCCAAATCATGGACAAGCGCGGTGAGCTTCGCAACCGGAACCGGTGGCGCAGCATCGGAGCTATGCCGCTGCGTCAGATTTGTAGCTGCCGATTTCGCGACGGACTGGCTGGCACGGAGCGGGTTGAAACCAATGGGCTGCGTCATCATCCTTACCCCAAAATGCGCCGTCAATTTTTCAACGGCTTCACAAGAGGCAATAACGGCGAGCGGCAGCAGAGATTTAGGGTGGGCAGGCCCTAATCGATGATCTGCGCTTTACCGTTGCCCGCGACCGTTGCGGCCATAAGCCGGTTGGAACCGATAAATTTGACACGCACAATGTCACCGAGCCGCCCTGCTTCTGTCGCTACCGCTTGATACTGGACGGTAAAGTCATCGCCGATAATCGCCACCTGCACGCCCTCCCCGCGTTGCACCAGCGCGGGATGTGTCGAGGCTGCTTCGCTATTTCCCGAAACAAGCGGAACGCGCAGCCGCCAGCCAAGCGATGGGCAGGCGATTTCCAATCCCGATTTGGCAGCAGGTTCAATGGTAGGCGACACCGGACAGCGCGCCAGCCGCAAGCGCCGGTCCAGCGGCGCTATGCTTCCATCGCTCGCCTCCGCCAATCGCGCATCCAGCGCGTCAAGGTCCTCAGGCACCGGCTGGGCCGCCAGCAAAAGGGGTAGCATGGTAGTGAGAATGGGCATGATCATGGTCCTTTCATGGGTGGTCATACCCACAGCAACGCCCGTGCCATTTTCCGTTGGCCGTCCGATTATTGCGGAAAGGAGCCGTGCCATGAGGATGGCTGTCGGAATTCTGGCAGGCGGCAATCTGCTTGCGCGCATGCGATGCTTTAATCTCTGATTTCACGTCATATTTCTACAAATGGCACGGCCATTGCTTTTCTTTCGCCGAGGCCCGCTTTGGGCAAGCAACCGAAAGGAACGCGCAATGGCATCGGCAGATATCTTCGGCATCCATGCGACCGCGCTGCAGCTGCGCAGCCAGCGCATGGCGGTGCTCGCCTCGAACATCGCCAACGCGGCGACGCCCAATTACAAGGCGCGCGATATCGATTTTTCAAAGGCGCTGGCGCTGGCCGAACAAGGCCAGTCGACCGAAAGCGCCGTTGCCTATCGCGTCCCACTCCAGCCGTCGCTCGATGGCAACACCGTCGAAATGGTGACCGAGCAGACCGCTTTCGCCGAGAACGCCCTCGCCTATCGGTCGAGCCTCGCTTTCCTCAATGGCCGCATCGGCACCTTGTCACGCGCGCTGAAAGGCGAATGAACATGGCGAACAATCTCTCCATTTTCGACATCAGCGGGCGCGCCATGGCGGCGCAGCTGGTGCGATTGAACACCACGGCATCAAACCTCGCCAATGCAGGTTCGGTTTCGGGCAGCGAGGCGAGCGCCTATCGCGCGATGAAACCTGTCTTCCGCACGATCATGGGTGAAGCTGGTACTGCGACTGTCGCGGTCGATCAGGTGACGCAGGCGACTTCCTCCCCAACCAAACGCCACGACCCCAGCCATCCGCTGGCCGACAAGGACGGCAATGTCTGGGAGGCCGCGGTCGATAGCGCCGCCGAACTGGTCGAAATGGTCGAAACCTCGCGCCAGTATCAAAACAATGTCCAGGTCCTTTCCACCGCAAAGGGCTTGATTTCCGAAACCCTGAGACTGGGACAATGACGATGACTGCAATTCAGCCAACCAACGCCCGCAATATACCGGTAATGCCCAAGGGCACGGCCGAAAAGAAACTCGGGCAGAGTGATTTCCTGCAACTGATGACCACACAGCTGAAGCATCAGGATCCGTTCGATCCCGTCGATAACCAGGCAATGGTTGCGCAGATGGCGCAGTTTTCAAGCGTCGCCGGAATTTCAGAGATGAGCACTTCGCTCAAATCGATCGCCGACCAGATCAAGGTGCAGACCCAACTGCTCACCGATATTCGCGCGGCAACGTTGCCCGCTGCCTGACAAGGAGAAAATAGATGTCCTTTTATACGTCACTTTCCGGCCTCAAAGGCGCACAAACCGACTTGTCGGTGATATCCAATAACCTCGCCAATGTCGGCTCAACTGGTTTCAAGAAAAGCCGCGCACAATTTGGCGACCTGTTCGCCAGTGCACCTACGCAAACCACGAAGATGGTTGCCGGACAAGGCACGCGATTGAACGCGGTTGTCCAGCAGTTCACGCAGGGCACGCTCGAAGGCACCGACAAGACGCTCGACCTTGCCATTGCGGGAGAAGGCTTTTTCGTCAGTCGCGGCGATCCCCCAAGGGCCACTGTGACCTATACCCGCAATGGCGCCTTTCAGGTGAATGCCAACCGGCAGGTGGTCGATACCATCGGCTCGACGCTGCAGCTGCTGCCTGTTGACGCGAGCGGCAATGTCACCGGAAACACTTTGAACGACGCGTTTGATTTCATCCTGCCTGCCAATGCGCCGGGCAATCCCACGGTTGCGCTGGCCAATGTCTCGATCGGGATCGACGGGCTGGTGACTGCCACTTATGCCGATGGTTCGGACGAAGTGCTGGGCAAGGTCGCGATGGCGAGCTTCACGGCGCAGGAGGGGCTTCGCCCCGTAGGCGATGCCCATTGGCAATCGACCGGTGACAGCGGTCCACCAGCCATCGACGCTGCCACTAACGGCCCACTTGGCACGATCCGTTCGGGCGCACTTGAACGCGCCAATGTCGATGTGACCGAAGAACTGGTCGCGCTGATTTCCGCGCAACGCAATTTCCAGGCAAATGCCAAAGCAATCGAGACCGCGTCGAACATGACGCAACCGAAAGTCAGCATTCGATAATGTCTAACCGATGAACAGCCTGCCTAACACCAGCCTCACCGCGCTTCGCGGCGCGCAGACACGGCAGACCGCGACGGCGAACAATCTCGCCAATGTCTCGACGCCCGGCTTTCGTGCCGAAATGGCCGAGGCTCAGGCGCTGTGGCTGCGCGGTCCGCAGGTCGATGGCCGAGCGGTCACCAGCGAAGAGGTGATCGGCGCCGATATGCATGCCGGGACGGTCATCTCAACTGGACGCGAGCTCGACATATCCATCGAAGGCAATGCCTTGCTCGGCGTGCAAGCCCCCAATGGCGATGAGGCCTATACCAAGCGCGGTGATTTACAGCTGGCCGAAAGCGGGCTCTTGACCACAGGCGACGGGCATCCCGTGCTGGGCACGCAAGGCCCGGTGATATTGCCGCCTGCCGACAGTATGCGCATCGACCGCGAAGGCCGGGTGTGGATTGTACCGCAAGGCGGCGATCCGCAATTGCCACAGGAGGTTGCCAAACTGAAATTGGCCAGCCCGATTGGCTCGCCCGTGATGAAGGGCCTCGACGGCCTTTTCCGCGTTCCCGATGGCGGCATCCTGCCCGAAGACCCAGAAGCCGCCCAGACCAGCGCTTTGAACGGAGAGATCAGTGTGACGATCGCCGCCG
>NZ_CALMSV010000112.1 GCF_937872355.1 uncultured Sphingorhabdus sp.
CAGTGGTCTGGGCACGGCGTTCGATACGACGCTGCTCGGCCTTGTGCTCGCCATCCCATTGATGATGGTTTTTGCACTGTCTTGGGACAGGCAGGAGCAGGCCAATACCGCACAGACCTCGATTGCTGCAGGCTGGGGCGGGCCGCAGGTTGTGGTCGGGCCGGTACTGGTCATTCCGTACACTACCGACAATGTCGAAACTGTGACCGAAAACGGCCAGCAGACGACCCGGACAGTGCGGGTTCAGCGCGAGTTGTTTCTGTCACCCGAAACCAATGCGATAAAGACCGACCTTCGCCCCGAGCGGAAGAAAAAGTCGATCTATGAAAGCGTGTTGTTCGTCGCGTCCAACAGCGGCAATGCGCGTTTTACCTTGCCCACAGATTTCGCGCGTTATGGAATTCCGCGTGATAGCCTGAACCTTGCAGGCGCTGAATTGCGCTTTGGTATTTCGGATGCGCGGGGATTGCAGGCGGACAGCAAGGTACAAGTCAACGGAACCACGCTCGAATTGCAGCCTGGCAAGGGGCTGGCGGCCTCCGGCAATTCTGGCTTTTTCACCTTCATCGACTGGGATGGTACGACGCCGTTGGACGTCAGTTACAGCTACGCCTTCCGCGGCAACAAATCGCTGACGATGGTACCGCGCGGCAAGCAAACCAGTTGGGAAGTCAAGTCGACCTGGCCGAGCCCGAGCTTTGCCGGTGATTTCCTCCCGACCAAGCGCACGATTTCAGACAAGGGCTTTTCTTCGGCGCACAAGGTTACCAACCTGGCTCTTGGCCAGTCTCTTGTGCTGAAAGAAGACCTCGGCATGCCGCAACTTGATGGCGGCTATGTCGCACCGATGGTGGCTTCATCGGCCAGTGCGCAGCCCGTGGGCGGACCTTCGCAGGCAGCTACAATCGGCCTTATCGAACCCGTAGATCTTTACAGCCAGGTCGACCGCTCGGTGAAATATGGCTTCCTGTTCATCGGCTTCACCTTCCTTGCTTTCCTGATGTTTGACGTGGTCGGCGGGGCAAAGGTTGCTGCTGCCGAGTATCTGCTGACCGGGGCAGGGCTGGTGCTGTTCTTCGTGATGCTGCTCGCCTTTGCCGAGGTCATCGGCTTCACCTGGGCTTATTTGCTTGCTGGTGGCGCGATTACCGGCTTGCTGACCGCTTATTCGGCAGCGGTACTGAAAAGCTGGCTACGCGCGCGTGTTATAGGCGGGTTGCTGGTCGGGCTGTACGCCACGCTCTACGTCCTGCTCAATCTTGAAGCCTATGCTCTGATTATTGGATCGATCCTGCTCTTCGTCGCTCTCGCGGTGGTGATGTGGGCAACCCGGCACATCGATTGGGGTGCAAAGCGGGGCGGCGAGGGGCCTACCGCCAGCGCAGCATAGAGCGGTCAAGCTCTGCGACGGATCGGACGCCCATGAGTTTCATGGCGCGTTCGATTTCGTCGCGCAGCTTGCCGATCACACGGTCAACCCCGGGCTCGCCCGCAGCCGCCAAAGCATAAAGATAAAGCCTGCCACCCGAGCAAGCCGTTGCTCCTGCCGCGAGCGCTTTCAACACATGCGTTCCGCGCCGAACGCCGCCATCGCATATGATGTCTATTTTGCCGCCAACGGCATCGGCGATTTCGGCGATCTGATCGAAAGGAGATCTCGATCCATCCAATTGTCGCCCGCCATGGTTCGAAACCATGATTGCCGTCGCGCCAATATCCACCGCGCGTTTGGCATCCTCAACCGACATCACACCCTTCAGGCAGAATTGCCCGCCCCATTCGGTGCGGATGGCTTCAGCCATTTTCCAATCCATAGATTGGTCGAGCATGGTGTTGAAATAATCCGCCACCGAAACCGCGACATTGGTGCCTTCGCTGACATGGGTAGAAAGATTGGGCAGCGAGAATTTTTCGCGGAACAGATAGTTCATCACCCAGCCGGGATGAGTGGCATAGCTGAGCACCGAAGAGGGTGTGAAGCGCGGAGGGGAAGTGAAGCCAGTACGCAAACAGCGTTCGCGATTCCCCGCGACAATAGTGTCGACCGTCAACGTGATGGCATCGAAGTTCGCCGCCTTGCAGCGTTCAACCATCGATTTGTTCAGCCCTTTGTCTTTGTGGATATAAAGCTGGAACATCTTGGGGGTCTTGATCGCCGCACCGACCTCTTCGATGCTGACCGTCGCAAGGCTCGAAATGCCGAACCAGGTATTGAAGCGTTCCGCGACTGCAGCAACAGCGCGTTCCCCTTGCCAATGGAACAACCGCTGCAACGCTGTGGGGGAAAGAAAAAGCGGCATGCCGATTTTCTTGCCCATCACGGTTGTAGTCATGTCGATGTTTTCAACGCCGGCGAGAACATTGGGTACGAGATCGCAATCGTCGAATGACGAGGTATTGCGCCTCTTGGTTACCTCATCGTCACCCGCTCCGTCGATATAGTTAAAGACAGGCGAGGGTAGGCGTCGCTTTGCCAGCCGCCGGAAATCTTCAACATTGTGGCAATCGGATAGACGCATTGAAGGTCAGGATGCGCCGCCGAAATAGTCGCAGCTGTTGGGATCACCGCTCTGCAGACCTTGCTTCAACGCTGCCATTCGCTGTTCGCTGGTTCCATGCGTGAACATGCTCTCGACCGGCGCGCGCCCCGCATCGCGCATCAGCTTGTCATCGCCGATGGCATGGGCGGCACGCATGCCTTCCTCGACATCGCCGGGTTCGATGCGGGCAGCGTTTTTAGCAGCCCACACGCCCGCGTAACAATCGGCCTGCAATTCCATGCGAACCTGCAGAGCGTTGCCTTCGGCCTGACTGGCGCGCGCCTGCGCACGGCGGACCTGATCGGCGACGCCCGTCAAATTCTGGATATGATGGCCGACTTCATGCGCGATAACATAGGCATAAGCGAAATCGCCGCCGCCGCTCATCTGTTGCATTTGCTGGAAGAAGGTCGTGTCGAGATAGACCCCTTGGTCGGCTGGGCAATAGAATGGCCCCATTGCCGATTGTGCCGATCCGCAGCCGGACTGTGTGCCTTGCTGATAGAAATTCAGGGTGGTCGGCTGGTAGCGCTGGCCAGCTTGCGCGAACAGGGCGCCCCATGTGTCCTCAGTCGATTTGAGAACGCGGCAGGCAAAGAGCTCTTCCTGCGTGTCGCAGGCCTGGTTGCCGCCGGCACCCTGCTGTGCCGTTTCGGTGGGCGCCATTCCGGTGCCGCCGAGATTGAGCATGCCACTCGAAAACAGGAAATAGCCCACGACTGCCAAAATCAACAATGTGCCGCAGCCCATTTTTCGGCCGAACAATAGAGGAAGCAGCCCGAATATCAGCGAGCCCATGCCGCCTCCGCCGCTCCCCATGCTGAAACCTCCGCCGCCGGTACCGTGGTCTCGGGTGTTGCTGCTTGGATCAAGATCGTCGAGGCGCATGGCGATTCTCCCTAGTCGCGGTCAATCAAGCATTGCGGTTTTGTCGCAAAAGCGCAAGGAAGAAGGCGGATTTACAAACAGTACCGCAAAGGACTTATCCCATGTTTCTCAAAGGCAAAACCGCTCTGATTACCGGCTCCACATCAGGCATTGGTCTGGGCTATGCACGGGCGCTGGCTGCCGAAGGTGCCAGCGTGATGATCAACGGCTTTGGCGATGCGGCCGAAATCCAGGGCTATGTCGAGGAACTGATACGCACCAGCAATGCAGGTGCGCTCTATTCGCCAGCGGACATGACCAAGCCGGAAGAAATTCGCGCGATGGTTGCCGATTGCACCGCCAAATTGGGCGCACCTGACATATTGATCAACAATGCCGGCATACAGCACGTCTCGCCAGTCGACAGCTTCCCGGAGGACAAATGGGATGCCATCATCGCCATCATCCTTTCGTCCGCCTTTCACACGACCAAGGCAGTTGTGCCCGCGATGAAGGAAAAGGGCTGGGGCCGCATCATCAACACCGGTTCGATGCACAGCCTCGTCGCATCGCCCTTCAAAAGCGCGTACAACGCCGCAAAACACGGCATTGCCGGTTTCACCAAAACGATTGCGTTGGAAGTGGCCCGTGATGGCATCACCGTCAATAATATCTGCCCGGGCTATGTCTGGACGTCGCTGGTCGAAAACCAGATCCCAGATACTATGAAAGCTCGAGGTTTGACGCGCGATCAGGTGATCAACGACGTGCTCTTAGCCGCTCAACCGCAGAAGCAATTTGTGCAGGTGGAGCAATTGGCTTCATTGGCAGTCTATCTGTGTAGCGATGCGGCAGGAGCCATCACTGGCGCCAATCTCTCAATGGATGGAGGCTGGACGGCTCAATAGTCTAATGCAACTCATTTTCGAAAAATTCAAACTTTGGCTCTCGGACAATCGATTTAGTCGATAACAGTGCAAGGAAAAACTCGATGGCATTGTCATGGGGTTGAGATAGTTTGAATTTATAGTGCTGTGTGTCGCACCAGAATCCGAACTCATAAACAGGATAGGAAAAGCCATGAACGACCAAACTCCCATCAACACTGGCGGCGGTTGCCCGGTCCACAAGGATGCGGCCCGCTCGCTTCTAGGCCGTACCAACAAGGATTGGTGGCCTGAAGCTCTTCCCGTAGATATCCTGCATCAGGGCGGCGTTTCGCCTGACCCGATGGGGCCGGACTTTGACTATGTTCAAGCGTTCAAGTCGATCGACTATCAGGCGCTGAAGGCCGACCTGACAGCACTGATGACCGACAGCAAACCCTGGTGGCCAGCTGACTACGGCCATTATGGCCCCTTCTTCATACGTATGGCCTGGCACGCTGCCGGTACCTATCGCACGGCAGATGGACGCGGCGGTGCGAATAGTGGTCAGCAGCGCTTTGCCCCGCTGAACTCATGGCCCGATAACGGCAACCTCGACAAGGCGCGTCGTCTGTTGTGGCCAATCAAACAGAAATATGGCCAGAAGATCAGCTGGGCAGACCTTTTCATTCTCGCTGGCAACGTGGCCATCGAGTCGATGGGCGGACCGGTCTTCGGTTTTGGTGGCGGTCGTGCAGACGTCTACGAACCCGAGAAAGACATTTACTGGGGTGAGGAAGACCTGTGGGTAGATCAGGGTGCGGAAACCCGCATCCAACCGGACAAGCAGATCGATCTCGAAAACCCGCTCGCAGCAATCCAGATGGGCCTGATCTACGTCAACCCCGAGGGCCCCGGCGGCAACCCTGATCCGTTGCTCTCGGCTCGCGACATGCGGATTACCTTCGCTCGTATGGCGATGAATGACGAAGAGACTGTAGCGCTGACTGCAGGTGGCCACGCCTTTGGTAAGGCGCATGGTGCAATTCCCGCTGACCAGTTGAGCGGAAGCCCCGAGTCGGAAACTTTGGAAAAGATGGGCTTTGGCTGGGCAACGGATCCGGAACAGATTGCATCGGGTAAAATCACTACATCCGGTATCGAAGGTGCATGGTCGAACAATCCGACGCAGTGGGGTGGTGACTATTTCCGCCTGCTGTTCAAATATGACTACAAGCTGGTCCATAGCCCGGCTGGCGCGCAGCAGTGGACGCCCATCGATCCCGATCCAGAAGATATGGCGCCCGACGCGCGTGATCCGTCGAAGCGGGTTCCGACGATGATGACTACAGCCGACATGGCGCTGAAGATGGATCCCGAATATCGCAAGATTTCGGAACGCTTCCGTGATGATCAGGCGGCACTTGACGATGCCTTTGCACGTGCCTGGTTCAAGCTATGTCACCGCGATATGGGGCCCAAAGCCCGCTATCATGGACCGGAAGTGCCGAAGGAAGACCTGATCTGGCAAGATCCTGTTCCTGCCGGCACGATGCCTTCGGACGCAGACGTTGCTGCATTCAAGACCAAGATCCTGGCCAGCGGTGTCGCTGCCAGCGATCTTATCAAAGCAGCTTGGGCTTCGGCATCAACCTATCGCAAGAGCGACCACCGCGGCGGTGCGAATGGTGCGCGCGTCCGATTGGCGCCGCAAAACGGCTGGGCTGTGAACGAGCCGGAACAGCTGGCGGCGACGCTTGCAAAGATCGATGAGTTGCGTGGTTCACTGTCGATGGCGGACGCCATTGTGCTGGCAGGCAGCGCGGCAGTCGAAAAGGCAGCCAAGGATGCCGGCTATAACGTGACCGTTCCCTTCACCGGCGGCCGTGGCGACGCGACGCAGGAATGGACCGATGCCGAAAGCTTCGACGTGCTCGAACCGCGTGCCGATGGTTTCCGCAACTATCTGTCGAATAAATTCTCGGTGAAGACCGAAGAATTGCTGATTGACCGCGCGGCATTGCTTGGCCTGTCGGCACCGGAAATGACGGCTCTCGTTGGTGGTTTGCGCGTGATGGGTGCCAACCATGGCGGGCGTTCACATGGCGTATTCACCAACCGCGTTGGCCAGTTGACCAATGACTTCTTCGTGAACCTGCTCGACATGGATACCTTCTGGGAAGCCGTCGAAGGCAGCCAGGATGAGGAATATGTCGGTTATGCACGTGGCGGTCGCACCGAGCGTTGGCGCGCGACGCGGGCCGACCTTGTGTTTGGTTCCAACTCGCAATTGCGCGCCGTGGCTGAAGTCTATGCGGAGAAAGGCAATGAGCAGAAGTTCGTCGCCGACTTCGTCAAGGCATGGGTAAAGGTCATGAACGCTGACAGGTTCGACCTCGCCTGATCGAAATGGAAATTGAAAAAGGCCGCTGCGCGTGCTGCGTGGCGGCCTTTTTTATGCGTTAATTGAAGGATGAGAATCTGGGCGTTATTCGACTGGTTGGTTGGTGCGTATTGGAGCACCGGTTGAACCAGCTGCCACCTGATCAGCATAATTTTGACCAGCGGTCGCCGATTGTCCGTTGAGGGCACCTGCAGGCAAATTCGTCTGCTGGGATTGTGATTCACTCGAGTTTGAATTCGTGCCCAAAGGTTGGGCGTCGTTCATCGGTTGCCCGAAGGTTTCATACTCATCTGGAATTTCAGCATCTTCTTGCTGCGCAAATTCGTCGCTCTCTGCAGGTGCATCGGCAGTTTCCTGAGCTATTACAGGTTGCGGCGTGGGCACGGGAGCTTCGGGTGCACTGGCCTGTTCGGGTTTAACGCTGCTTTCCGATGGTATAATTAACGCAGCAAATACGGCAACACACAGGACGGCTACGACGCTTTTCTGGATATTATCCATGATCAACCTCAGTTTCGCGAAATACAGCAGGTTTGCTAAAGCTTTATCGTTAAAAAACGATTGATTGACGCGTGGATAGAAAAAGGCCGCCGGTAATTTTACCGGCGGCCCAAGGCAGTTTTTCCTCCCCAGGAAAACTCATTCAGCCCAGTTTGGCGGCGCTTCCCAAGCGGTGGTAGAGGCGGGCGAATTTCTTCGATTCCTCACCATCTTCCACAGTGGGCAGATACTGCGCGAGCGCCTTGCGGATCAGCTTGAAGTCCTCGGTTGAAAGGACTGCGCGGGAACGTGCTGGTTCACTCATAGCTAACTCCTTTTCGACGATTAAATCAGGCCGCGTTGGCGAACTGGTTCATGGTGTTGTCCTTGCCACCCGCTTTCAGGGCTGCTTCACCGGCGAAATATTCCTTATGATCATCGCCAATGTCGGAACCGGACATATTCTGGTGCTTCACGCAGGCGATGCCCTGGCGGATTTCCTTGCGCTGGACGCCTGCGACATAGCCAAGCATGCCCATTTCGCCGAAATAGTCCTTGGCAAGGTTGTCGGTGCTGAGCGCTGCGGTGTGATAGGTCGGCAGTGTGATCAGGTGGTGGAAGATACCCGCCCGCTTTGCAGCGTCGCGCTGGAAAGTCTGGATGCGGCGGTCGGCTTCGACTCCCAGATCGGTTTCATCGTAAGATGCGCTCATCAGGTTCGCACGGTCATAAGCCGACACGTCCTTGCCTTCGGCGGTCCATGCATCGAACACCTGCTGGCGGAAATTGAGCGTCCAGTTGAAGCTCGGCGAGTTGTTGTACGCGAGCTTCGCATTGGGAACGACTTCGCGGATACGGTCAACCATTCCAGCAATCTGTTCAATATGCGGCTTTTCGGTTTCGATCCAGATCAGGTCCGCGCCGTTCTGCAGCGAGGTGATGCAATCGAGCACGCAACGGTCTTCACCGGTTCCCGAACGGAACTGGAAGAGGTTTGAAGGCAGGCGCTTCGGCTTCAGCAGTTTGCCGTTGCGGTTAAGGATGACATCGCCATTCTGCGCGGTTGCCGGGTCGATTTCTTCGCAATCGAGGAAGCTGTTATACAGATCGCCCAGATCGCCGGGTTCCTTGGACACCGCAATCTGCTTGGTCAGGCCAGCACCGAGCGAGTCGGTGCGGGCAACGATGATGCCATCAGGAACACCGAGTTCGAGGAAGGCATAGCGGCACGCGCGGATCTTCTGCAGGAAGTCTTCATGCGGAACGGTGACCTTGCCATCCTGGTGGCCGCATTGCTTTTCGTCCGAAACCTGGTTTTCGATCTGCAGCGCGCAGGCGCCGGCTTCGATCATCTTCTTGGCGAGCAGGTAGGTCGCCTCAGCATTGCCGAAGCCTGCGTCGATATCGGCAATGATCGGAACGACATGGGTTTCGTAATTCTCGATCTTGCCCAGCAATTCAGCTTCAGCGGCCGCATTGCCGGTTTCGCGGGCCTTGTCGAGGTCGCGGAAGAGCAGGTTGAGTTCGCGGCTGTCGGCCTGACGCAGGAAGGTGTAGAGTTCTTCGATCAGCGCGGGAACGCTGGTCTTTTCGTGCATCGACTGGTCGGGCAGGGGGCCGAATTCGCTGCGCAGGGCGGCGATCATCCAGCCGGAAAGATAGAGGTAGCGCTTTTTGGTGGTGCCGAAATGCTTCTTCACAGAAATCATCTTCTGCTGCGCGATGAAGCCGTGCCAGCAGCCGAGCGACTGGGTGTAGTTGGCGGGGTCGGCATCATAAGCGGCCATGTCTTCGCGCATGATTTTGGCGGTGTAGCGGGCGATGTCGAGACCGGTCTGGAAACGGTTTTGCAGGCGCATGCGGGCGACGGATTCGGGGCTGATCGAATCCCAGGTTCCGTTTTGCGAGCCGATGAGTTGGCCTGCTGCCTTGATTTCTTCCTGATAGGTCATTGTGACAAATCCTTGTTTGGGAGGTCTGAATTGGAGACGTCTTACCTATGTTGACCTTCATCCGGTGAGTCTGATTTGTCAAAAATGTTGTGTGTGCGTTGCACAAATGACCATTAAACTTGTCAAATAGTAATATTTGTGACAAATCCGTCGCAATGGCAGAGCAAAAACTTTTCGCCGGGGCCGCTGTCCGGCGCATCCGCCGGTCTAACGGGCTGACGCAAACCGCGATGGCGGAGGCGCTGGCGGTATCGCCCAGCTACCTCAATCTGATCGAGCGCAACCAGCGCCCGTTGACCGCCGCGATCCTGTTGCGGCTTGCCGAGAGGTTCGATTTCGACGCGCGCAGCCTGACCGGCGCAACCCCCGGCGGCGGGGTAGAGGCGCTGCGCCGCCGCCTTGCCGACCCGCTGTTCGCCGATCTCAACCTCGACAAGCTGCAACTCGAAGACTGGATCGCTGCCGCCCCCGATGCTGCCGAAGCCTTTGCCCGCGCCTTTGACCGGTTGTCGGGCGCGGGCCCCGCACAAGAGGCCGATGCCATCGCCGCCGTTCGCGCCGAAATCGAGCGCTGGCGCAACCATTTCGCCGATCTCGACGCACAGGCTGAGGCGCTGGCGGACGAGCTGCGCCTCGCATATGCCGACCTTTACGGCGCGATTGCCGAGCGGCTGCGCGTCAAGCACCAGCTCTCCATCCGCATCCTGCCCGTCGATGTCCTGCCCGACCGGCTCAAACGGCTCGATCTGCACGCGCGCCAGCTTCAGCTATCCGAACTGCTCGATCCCGCCAGCCGCACCTTTGCCGCCGCGAGCGAGCTGGCAAATCTGGAGGCGCGGGCGGAGATTGACGGCCTCGTCAAAGGTGCGAACTTTGCCGAACGCGCGAGCGAGCGCTTCTATCGCCGCCATCTGACCAGCTATTTCGCCGCCGCGCTGATGATGCCCTATGCCCGTTTCCTGCGCGCGTGCGAGGGCACGGGCTATGATATAGAGCTGCTCCAGCGGCGATTTGGCGCAGGGTTCGAGCAGGTCGCGCACCGGCTGACCACGTTGCAGCGGGTGGGCGCACGTGGGCTGCCATTCTTCATGCTGCGCATCGACCGGGCGGGGCAATCGAGCAAACGCTATGCCGGGGCCAGCGCCTCTCCGCTCGTGGAGAGCGATGCGCGCTGCCCGCTCTGGCGGCTGCACACCGCGTTCGATCGGCCCGGCCATCTGGTGAAGGATATGGTCGAGCTGGAGGATGGCAGCCGCTGGTTCACCATCGCGCGCACCGTGCAACCGCAGGCGGGCAGGGAAGGCGGCATCCGCGCCGAATTTGCCGTAGGGTTGGGGATCGACGCGCAACTCGCCGCGCCGCTTGCCGCCGCACGCGGCATAGACCTGGGCGCGGGGGAGGCGACCCCCATCGGCCTGGGCTGCCGCGCCTGCACGCGCCCCGATTGCCCCCAACGCAGCGCGCCGCCCGCAGGCCGGGTGCTGGTGTTCAACGAACGCGAGCGGGGGCTGACGCCTTTTGTATGGGCGGGGGAGTGAGGCAGCGTGCTATCGTTAAACTTACGTTTGTCGGGCGCGCCGCCGATCTATCCACGGTTGGAACGGAAACAGGAATTGCTCGCGGATCGTCAAACGCTTGCGATCATCCTGACCGGCAATAGCCGATTCCCCTTCACGAAAAGTACCAAACATCCGGTCAAACAGGATCACGCAGTTGCCGTAATTGCAGCGCGTATCCTCAAAACTCTCCGCTGTGTGGTGCAGGCTGTGGTGCTGTATTGTCGTGAAGAAGAAGGAAAACCATTGGGGCGGGTCGGCACGCACGTTGGCATGGGCATAAAATGAGATGACGCCGAGCGAATTGAAGGCCGCAAACATCGGCGCTTTGTCAAAATCGAGCAAGGCGATCACGCTGAGGCTGATCAGGAACAATTCAATCGGATTGCCGACATAGCCCTTCATCGCGTTCAACTGCGTGATGTGATGATGCGGGGCGTGGGTTGACCACAAAAAGGCATTGTTATGCATCCAGCGATGCATCCAATATTGCCCGAATTCGATCAGCAACATGACGATGGCGACCTGAACCAGGAACGGCAGTTCCATCATCCATGGCGTCGACAGACCCAAGGCAATTTTGGCTTCCTCCAATGGGCCGTGCGCGAAGGTATCGCTGACCCACGAAATGGCAGTAAGACCGAGCAGAACGTAAAACAGGTCGGTCAAAAGCTCCTGCCGGTTAATCCGCCAGCCGACATGGCGTTCGGCGACAAATTCCATCAATTGGACAAAGGCCAGCGCGACAAGGCCAACCGCAGTGATAGTCCACCAGTTTTCCACCCAAGCTACCGGTGCAAAAGCCCAGAATGCCAATATAGCCGCGACCGTTGCAGGCGGCAGTAAGTTAAGCAGAGATTGTTTCATCAGTCGTCCCCCTCCCAAACCCCTCCGGGCCAAAGCGCTTGTGCAGCGGCAATTTTTCGAGCGACCGACTTCAATGTAATTGTAAAATGGGTTTTCGTCGAGCGGAAACGGCGTGATGACGGCCATTCCCCGATGGCGATGTTTGTGGCAAACAGGCGGGATAGGGAGGCATTGTCTATGCGCTATCGGCCTGTGTTCGCTCTTTTGCTTGGCTTCAGCGGATGCGCCGCCGCTGGGCACACTCAATCCGCCAGCGAAAACCCGCCGCTCGCTGCGGCGGAAAGGCTGATTGATGCCTTTTATACGTTCGACTCGAGCCCGTTGCGCGAGGCGATGGTTGATGCGCCTGCTTCGCAGCCTGCATTGTTGTTTTATCAAGGCTGGGCGCAAGGCGGCAATTACGCAGTCCTGAAACGCGAGCCTTGCCAATTTGCCAGTGCCAGCGAAATCACCTGCGCGATCACCGTGCGTGACGACCTGATCGTGGCGCTGGGCACCGGCTATTGGGTGACCGATAAATTTCACCTGACGGTTTCCGAGGGGCGCATCGTCGCCGTCCGTAACAGTTCCAACGACCCGCCCGAATTTGAGGCGGCACTCAACTGGCTACAAGAGGAGCGGCCTGAATTGATGACCGGCCCGTGCCAAGGCTTCTTCGATGGAGGCTCAACTCCGCAGGACTGCGTGCGTGCCGTGGTCCTCGGTTTCAAGGCTTACAGGACAACTGGACAATCGGATTGACGTTTGCAACTGAGGCAAAGGCATAAGCATGTCCAAAGTGATTTCAAACTATTAATGAGACAAAATTGAACGAAGAACGAAGACTTACACTTGAGGAAATACTCGACAAGGAAATCGAAGAGCGCAGGTCGGTTATCGATCCGCTTGCTCATTATGTAGAAGTTACCCCGCGCTCGCTCGCTGTATTAAACTTGTTTAACGTTAAGGACCATCTAGAGCGTTGGCGAACAGAACCTTTGAGGTTGGCACTTGCCGCAAAGTCGGCTCATCTTGCGTTACAATCTGCTTTGACAGACGCTTTGGCTGGATCGGCGAATATTGGGGCGTACGAACCGAAACTCCAAGCGGCATATCTTTTGTATTTTGAGGAGTCGCCAGAGGGCGAGGTCTCGCCGCCGAAAGGTGATCGAATTATGTCGTTCCCCTACTTGCTTGCTAAAGCGATGGAACATCCCATGGAATGGAGTGGGTGTTCGTTAGAAGTTACCGACAACGAGTTGGACGCGCTCCATAAGCTGACTTTTGTTCGCCATCATGTCGAGCACCCACGGCCTCAGTTCCATTTTATTGAACCACTTTTTTATTGCAGCGACGCTTCCCGTAGCGGCTAGGCTTACTCGCGATCTGCTTGATGTCGTATGGCATCATTATAAAGCTGGCGAACGAGAGCGCGTGGAGGCGTGTTTGGCTGCGATATCAGATCTTTGTTCGGTAATTGAGTAGCAACTACTCAATCGTTGGTGGTTTTGCGCATCGACGAATTGTTTCGATAGTTCTCGAAACATCGCTTGACTCTCCAATCCGATTCGATATTTCTACAAATATCGAAATAAAGGAGTCGTCATGGACGCCGACATCGTTATCAAGGCCCTCGGTGCGCTGGCGCAGGAGCATCGGTTGGCGGCATTTCGCTTGCTGGTGCAGGCGGGGGCTTCCGGGCTTCCCGCAGGGGTACTGGCGGAGCGGTTGGGGGTGCCCAACAGCTCGCTGTCCTTCCACCTCGCACAGCTGAGCCATGCCGGGCTGATCCGGCAGGAGCGGCAGGGACGGTCGCTGATTTACTCGGCCGACTATGCCGCGATGAGCGGGCTGATCGGCTATCTCATGGAAAATTGCTGCGCGGGTGCCGCTTGCGGCTCGGATACGGAATCCGGCTGCGCGCCTGCCACTTCGGACGAAAGGAAAATTGCATGAAACGCTTTCACGTGCATGTCGGGGTCGAAAAACTCGACGCCTCTATCGCATTTTATTCGGGCCTGTTCGGGCAGGAACCTTCGGTGGTGAAGCCCGATTATGCCAAATGGATGCTCGATGACCCGCGCGTCAATTTTGCCATCTCGCAAAAGTGTGGCGCGGTGAAGGGTGTCGAGCATCTGGGCATTCAGGTGGAGGATCAGGGCGAACTCGCCGAAGTTTATGGCCGCCTGAAGGCCGCCGACCGCCCGGTGCTGGAGGAAGGTGCAACCACCTGCTGCTATGCGCAATCGGAAAAAAGCTGGATCGCCGACCCCGACGGCGTGGTGTGGGAGGCGTTTCTCACCAATGGCGAATCCACCGTCTATGGCGGCAATCCGGAATTGCAGCAGCTTGCCTCTGCCAACGCCGCCGCCAATGCCTGTTGCGCGCCGACGCAAGCGGCGCCAGCGCCCGCAACAACCGGCTGCTGCGGCTGATCGAATGGCAGCAATGATGAAGCAGCGGCTTTGGGGGGAGGCGTTGGGGAGTTTCTTCCTGTTCGCGACCGTGGTCGGCTCCGGCATCATGGCGGAACAGCTGGCGGGTGGGAATGTCGCGGTCGCGCTGCTTGGCAACACGATTGCAACAGGCGCGATCCTCTATGTGCTGATCACGATGCTGGGCCCGGTTTCCGGTGCGCATTTCAACCCGGCGGTGAGCCTGGTGATGCGGCTGCGCGGCGATTGCTGCTGGAAGGGGCTTGCCGCAACAGTGGTAG
>NZ_CALMSV010000113.1 GCF_937872355.1 uncultured Sphingorhabdus sp.
CAAGGTGCAAAGCTGGATCTGCCCCACAGCATGATGCGCGCGGTGTACCGTTGCGGCCTGAAAGACCAGCTCGTCAAATGGCAGGTCGAACAGCGCGGCGATTTCTTCGCGCGTCCAATCGGTGCGAACGGTCACGCAGTTTCTCCCAAAGGCGGCATATTGTGGCCAAGCAGGGTCAGCACATCGGCAGCACATTCAACGACATTGCTGCCCGGGCCGTAAATGCCCTGCACGCCTGCATCGCGCAGATAATCATAGTCCTGCGGCGGGATGACCCCGCCAGCGATCACCCTGATATCGCTCCGTCCATTTTCGCGCAGGCGGGTAATGAGTTCGGGGGTCAGCGTCCTTTGCCCCGCGGCAAGGCTCGAGGCGCCGACGATGTCGACATTTTCGCTCAGCGCGAGCACCACGGTTTCTTCGGGTGTCTGGAACAGCGGGCCCGAAACGACGTCAAAACCCATATCGGCGAATGCCGAGGCGATCACATTTGCGCCGCGATCATGCCCGTCCTGCCCCATCTTGGCGACCAACAGCTTGGGTTTGCGGCCAAGGCGGCGTTCGACAGCGGCAACACCTTCCAGCACCTGATTATAGCGCGCATCGCCATCATAGGCCGCGCCATAGACGCCCTTTACCGGCGTTGGCGTTGTTCCATAGCGGCCAAAGGCGGATTCCATCGCGTCCGAAATCTCGCCAAGCGAAGCGCGATGGCGTGCGGCCTCGACCGCCAGTTCAAGGAGGTTCCCCTTGCCCTTCGCACCTTCGGCCAACGCTGCGAGCGCAGCGCGACATTTCGCCTCGTCACGCGTCTCGCGCATCTTTTTCAGGCGGGCAATCTGGCCTTCGCGAACCGCGTGGTTATCCACCTCCAGCGTTTCGAGTTGGTCTTCGCTGGCAAGCCGGTATTTGTTGACGCCGACGATGACGTCTTCGCCCCGGTCGACGCGAGCCTGACGGGCAGCAGCCGCCTCCTCAATCATCGCCTTGGGCCAGCCAGCTGCAACCGCCTTGGCCATGCCGCCTTCGCTTTCGACGCGTTCGATAATTTCCCAAGCCTTGTCGACCAGTTCCTGCGTCAGCGCCTCGATATAATAGCTGCCACCCAGCGGATCGACGACATTGCACATACCGGTTTCTTCCTGGATCACGATCTGCGTGTTGCGCGCGATACGGGCGGAGAAATCGGTCGGCAGCGCAATCGCTTCATCAAGCGCGTTGGTGTGCAACGACTGGGTGCCACCCAGCATCGCCGCCATCGCTTCGATGGTAGTGCGAATAACGTTGTTATACGGGTCCTGTTCTTGCAACGACACGCCGCTGGTCTGGCAGTGGGTGCGCAGCATCTTCGAACGCTCATCCTGCGCGCCCAGCTTGGTCATCACCCGGTGCCAGAGCACACGCGCAGCGCGCAGCTTGGCGACTTCCATGAAGAAGTTCATGCCGATGGCGAAGAAGAAGCTCAAACGCCCCGCAAACTTGTCGATATCGAGGCCGCTGGCGACGCCATATTTCACATATTCCATGCCATCGGCAATGGTGAAGGCCAGTTCCTGAACCTGCGTCGCCCCGGCTTCCTGCATGTGATAGCCGGAGATCGAAATGCTGTTGAACTTCGGCATGTTCGCCGAAGTGTAAGCAAAAATATCCGAGATGATCCGCATGCTCGGTTCGGGCGGATAGATATAGGTGTTGCGGACCATGAACTCTTTGAGGATGTCGTTCTGGATGGTTCCGTCGAGTTGCTCGGTGGGAACCCCCTGCTCCTGCCCGGCGACGATGAAGAAGGCGAGGATCGGGATGACCGCGCCGTTCATCGTCATCGACACCGACATCTGGTCGAGCGGGATGCCGTCGAACAGGATCTTCATGTCCTCGACGGAGTCGATGGCGACGCCCGCCTTGCCGACGTCACCGACGACGCGCGGGTGGTCGCTGTCGTAGCCGCGGTGGGTGGCCAGGTCGAAGGCGACGGACAGACCCCGCTGGCCGCCGGCCAGGTTGCGCCGATAGAAGGCGTTGCTCTCCTCGGCCGTGCTAAAGCCGGCGTACTGGCGCACCGTCCAGGGGCGGCCGACGTACATCGTCGGGTACGGCCCACGCAGGAAGGGCGGCAGGCCGGCGGCGTGGTCGCAGTTGGGCAGGTCG
>NZ_CALMSV010000114.1 GCF_937872355.1 uncultured Sphingorhabdus sp.
CATATTCCGAAGGTTTTCGTCCTGTAGCTTGCCAGTGTACACTGAGGGCTTCATACGCCTCGGGAAATTCTTCCGCATTCGCATTCCCGAGCGACACCACGATGCGAACGGGTTTTTTGGGGTCTTCAATCGCATCAAGAGAGTTTTGGAAAGACTCGCGAATAATTGCCTGGCTAGGGCTGCCGGAAAAGAACTCTCCCAGCTTTGATTCTGCGATTGTGTCCTCATACGCAGCTTCCCTGAAATGCCACATCAGACATCCCCCCTGAGTGAGAACTTGCCTTTCGAGCCCAAACTCGCTTCCGCAAACCTTCGCTTCATTTCACGGACTTCGGCGTCGATAGCGCGGAAGATTCTCTGGTAGTCAGCCTCTTGGAACTCATAGTTTCCGGTGTTGGACAAGTTTCCAATCAACTGGATTTGCTTGATCGCGTTATTGACTCTTTTTTCCGCCAGTTCGACAAACTTGTCTCGCTTCCTGCCCATTGCACGCCCCTCATTTTCGATTCGCGCCGCATATCTGCTTTATGGCTGACATATGGTCAATACATTTTTCATATGTACTGATATTTTAGCATTTGTAGATAGTTTTCTGCATAGAATTTGATCTGAAAATGAATATAATTTCAATATATTATCGATGTGAGAATCTAAGGCGCTTTGACTGCAAGATTGATTCGTTTCGGGCCGGAATTGGAGTGGTCATGGCCCAGTTCACCGACAATGCGAATGCGGTGAATAAGAGAATTGCGGGATGAGCTAGCAACGTACATATGCCCGGACCCCTATAAACCCATCGCCCACAGCCCCGCACACCTCAAAAATTAAACCATTTTCAGGGCCAAGCCACCATCCTCCGGCCCCTCAGTTCGCCCCTGAAAAACGTCGCAAAGTCCAGCACGTTGTCGTGACCGACATATTCCGTGTCCTTCGACTTCTTCAGCCCTTCCGGAACGACAAGTGATATGCCCAGCGATGCCATGTCCTCAATGGCGTTGGCAGCTATCGTCTCATCCACCGTGGCAAGGAACAGGTCGCTTCCTTCCATTTCCCGTTGCACCTGTTTCCAGCGTTCGCGTAGCGTTGTTTTGGCGCTCAGGATCAGACCGCGAGCCGCGCCTTCGAGCGGTTTCCGCAAATGCACCAGCGAAGGCAGCACAAAATCCGGTCGTTTGCGTGCATCCATAACGACCTGTTTGGCGAAGGGCACATTGCCAGCGACCAGCATGGCCTCGATCTGGTGTTCGAACGAATAGCCAGCGCGTGATTTCCGTTGCTGGCTGGCGGAGAGCATGATCGCGTCGATTGCGCCGGTAGCGTCTACCAGTCGCCGGACCACACTCTTCATATCGATTTTGACGGCATCGTCACCCAGAACCGCCCGCACCAATTCGACGGCCCGTTCGCGACGCTGGAACTCGCGGAACATTTCCCATTCGATCACGCGGCTGATTTCACGTATCGCATCGCCGGGATGCTCCAAGGTAAAGGGATCAAGTGCTGCTAACTTGTGTCGTTCCAGAAACGCGGTCCTTGCCATGGCAGCAAGTTCCACGGTGACCGGCATTTTCGCGCGATCAGCCGCAAAGGCGGCAATGTTGCCTGCAAGCCAGGCCAGCGCGACCTCTTCGGCAAAATCCATGATCCGGTCACGTTCCCGCGCAAGAATGTCGCATGGATCAAGGATGCCGGAAATGAAGGTAATATCCAACCCGAGAGTGTCAGCCAAAACGATCGCCTCATCTGAATTCGAGTCTATGCTCAGGCAGACAAAGCCGGGTTCGCCGTCCCAGTCTGCGCGAACCATGACGAGCCATGAGGCAGGGGACAGGTCGGAAAACGCCTGTTTGGGAACGCCTGTCATGTGCGTTTCCGGTCCCTTGCTGGTATAGTGAACCAGTCGGCTCTTTCTTTCGATGCCGAATTGAGGCCAAGCCGTTCGAAACCATGTCTCGCGTATTTCGCGTGCTTCGGGATCGTCACGATCCTTGGCCACCAATGGCGGGAAAAAGCCGCTGTCCCGTTCGCGGGGCGGAACATAGACACCTGCTTGGTGCTTGTTGGACAAGCGCGCCCAGTCCCGGTCATTGTTGGACAGCTTTTTCACAAAAAGTCTGTCGGAATTCCGTAACAGGTCCGCAAGCAAGTCACTGCTCGAATCTTCTTCAAACATGTCAAACTGTTGTGGCATTCTGTCTCCGGACACTGATCAGTCAGGTGCTGCAACTATCTCGATACCGTGCAGACCTGAATGAAGCCAGTCTTCAAGCTGATCTGCAACAGTATCGACCGGTATTCTGCGCTTTCCCTTGAGCGCGCACTCCCAGACAATAGCCCTGCGCCATCCTGCCTCCGCAAGTTTCTGCGTGTTGATCAGGTCATTGTACCGGTTCTTGCTGATTTTCGCCTGCCAGAATTCGACCCTGCTTCCAGGCCAGCGGAACAGATGGCATTCATGGCCATGCCAGAAGCAGCCATGAACAAGGATGACGGCGCGGAACTTCGGAAACACAAGATCAGGTTTTCCCGGTAAATCCCGCGCATGCAGCCTGTAGCGCAATCCGCGCGCGTGTAATGCGCGCCGGACAATGAGCTCGGGTTTGGTGTCCTTCCCCCTGATCCCCGCCATCATCCGGCTGCGGACTTCGGGGGAGACGATATCAGCCATGCGCCAGCATGGGCTCGCGAACATCGGTTGCCTGAACCGTCCGTTTGCCGGTTTCAGCGCGGATATGCGGGGCCATGATCCGGGCAACGGCACGGACAACTGGCACCACGACTGCGTTTCCGAACTGGCGGTAGGCCTGTGTGTCCGAGACAGGGATAACGAACTTGCTGCCCTGCGGCTCTTCAAAGCCCATAAGCCTCGCGCATTCGCGCGGGGTCAGGCGTCGGGGACGGTTGCCAGGTTGCAAGACCAGGCATTCGGACCCGTCCTTGTGGTAGCGCGCCGAGAGGGTCCGCGACACATCGTTCGGGCCGAAGACCGAATAGCCAAAGCCGTTGCCAGCCTTGGCGTGCTTCTCCTTATAGCCCTGCAGATAGTTCCAGAGATGCTCGGTCAGCGTGTATTTGGGATCAACCTTGCGCTCCAGAATGTCACCCAGAACCGGCATGCGTCCTTCCGGAATCTCCAGATTGTCAAAATCGAAGGCAGAGCCGTCACGGAATCCGACTATGAAGACCCGTTCACGCTTTTGCGGAACCCAAGGGGCTGAGCTGATCACGCGATAATCGACCTGATAGCCAAGCTCATTGGTCAATACATGCATGATTGTGGCGAAGGTCCGGCCGCCGTCATGCCGCTCAAGGTTCTTCACATTCTCAAGCAGGAACGCTTGGGGGCGGTGATGCGCTATGATCTTGGCAAGATCATAAAACAGCGTCCCCTGCGTATCGCACAGGAAACCATGCGGACGACCAAGAGAATTCTTCTTGGATACGCCCGCAATAGAGAAGGGCTGACACGGGAAACCGGCGAGGAGGACATCATGTTCCGGCACCTTCCGGGGTTCCTCCGCATAAGGGCGAATATCCCCCGCAAACTCGTGCTCAATGGGATTATCCCGGAAGTTGGCGGCATAGGTCTGTCGCGAGTATTTGTCCCATTCGGCGGTAAAAACACATTTGCCGCCGATTTCCTCAAACGGTCTGCGCAGACCGCCGATGCCTGCGAACAAATCTATGAAACGGAAACGTGTTTCTGTTCTGGCAACCGGCAATTTGGGAACACCCGCTGCGGCCATCCGTAACATGAAATCCATCGCAAGAGGAGCAGGCTCTGAGCCACGCGGACCCATTGTTTCATAACGACGGACCGAACGTTCAGTGACGCGCAACAGTTTCGCCGTCTCTTCGACCGAAAGGCCCGCCCGTTCCCGCAGTTTTGCAAATTCGGTTCGAGGGTCGAGCATGGCATTCTCCACTGGGACTCATTTGGACATCCTGTCCGTTCTTGTCCCAGTGTTGAAACATTTGCAGAACATGATCAAGGGGGCTTCGGAAATAATATCGTATTCTTCGAAATATTTCGCCGCCACTGGTGCCTACCGCTACCAGTTAAAGAAATAAGCATGCCCGAATCGGGCGCAGATTTCGTCCTTAGTCGACGGGAATTTACGCCTGCGACGTCCGTCATTGTCGTCAGTTGCGCACGGGAAGGTTTCATCGGCTGGATTTGTCGTTCGCCATGGCTCGCCAAGACCGTCCGTCCATACTCGCCCATATTCGTTTCGAACCGTTCGTAACCGTTCGCTGCCTAGTGCCGCCGAATGTGCGCCTGCGTTTACCGGCACCCAAAACGCACTTGCATCACTGATTTTCAACGCCAATCGTTGGTCCAGAGGGGTGCCAACGACTGCCAAAGAATGGAAGCACGTCCCATGTCCGACCTTGAAAGAATTATCCGCCTTAAAACCGTACTGGCTCGCACCGGGCTGTCCCGCTCCACCATGTACCGCAAGATCGCCGAGGGCACCTTCCCGTGCCAATTGAAAATCAGCGTTCATGGCGCTGGCTGGCGAGAGTCAGCGGTCAACCGCTGGATCGCCAATCCGACTGCTTATCGTGAAGAACCGCTGGAGCAATCCTGCCCATAGCCGCCGCAGCAGCTGGTCTAAATGTCGCTTCACGATTGCGCCAATTCGATGCGCTCATGGCAATTGCGATAACTAATCGACGTCGGCTGCCTCGCCCGTGCGATACAGCCCCCACTCATTCAACAGTTGGACACGCGCACCAGGCTGTTGCCATGTGCCAAGTTAAGTTGTGCGGCGATAGGCGGCTTGCACCGCATCAGGTGTCTTGTGAGCCATTGCCACCACTACCACGGCATCGGCAAATCCTAGGTAATCACTGACCGCTGGAATCCGAGCCGCTAGAACAATATTCTCCCCAAGCGTCCATAAGTCGCACTCTCGGCCCGGGATTGTCCGGCGTCCCGAGATAGGTCGTGCGACGATAGGCGGCTTCCGTTGCGTCAGGTGTCTTGTGCGCCTTTGCCTTGTCGACCACCTCTTTGGAAAATTCTGTCTGGTCCGCTGCCCAATCTGTCAGCGAAGAGCGAAAACCATGCACGGTAAATGGCTTTCCACCGGGGCCCATATCGCCATGGGTCAAGTCCCTCAGGCATTTCAACAGCGTCATATCGCTCATTGGCCCGCCGTTGACACAAGGGAACACCAAGTTGGTCCCACCCAGTCGATAGGCCCCTGCCCGCTCCAACACCGCCAGTGCCATGTCGCTTAAAGGGACGATATGCGCCTTGTTGCGTTTCATATGTTCGGCAGGAACGGTCCAAAGCCGGTTTTCTAGATCGAATTCATCCCAAGTTGCAAAACGCAGCTCCTGACTGCGCACACAGGTCAGGATGATCATTTCCAGTCCCAGCCGTCCGAATGACGGTTTGCGCTGCAAAGTTTTGATAAAGGCCGGGATCTGCGCATAGGGCATCGCTTCACGATGTTCTTGTTCCTTTTGCTGCCTTGGCAATCCCCGCCCCGCTTTCAGGCTGCCATTACCGCTTGGCGCTTCGCTGGAGCGCCAGCCCTTGGCATGGGCATAGTCAAGGACGACGCAAATCCGGTTGCGCACCTGCCGCGCCGTATCAGGAATGGTTTGCCAAATGGGGCTTAGCGTGGCGATGATGTCAGCTGCCGTTATTGACCCCGTCGCTTCCTTGCCTAGTCTGGGGAAGGCATATGTTTCCAAGCCGGCCAGCCATTGCCGTGCATAGGTTTTGCTTTTCCAGCCACCCTCATTTTCGGCATGATATTGGATCGCTGCTTCTTTGAACGTCACCTTGGCTGCATTTGCGTCCTTGCGTTCCGCCAGTACATCGCGCCGTTCGACCTTGACGGCAGTCCGCAATTCTCGCGCCTTTTCCCGCGCTATCGCCAACGTGACCAGTTTGGCGCTGCCTATGCCAATATCCCGCCGTTTGCCGTCATGCTGGAGGCGCAAAAGCCAGGAAGCCCCTCCCCGCTTGTCCACTTTAAGGAAGAGCCCATCCCCATCCTGATAGGTACCGGGAGTCGTCAGATGAGCCTTGACCGCTATCGCTGTGAGTTTTCCCATGAATTTACCCCCACATTCTCCCCCCTTAAATCGGAAGGCCCAAGTGTGGGGGAAAGAAATCCTCCCCCCACTTACCCCCACACTAGGCCTGAGATGCAGTGAAATATCATGCGACGCAGGGGGAGGAACATAGCGAGTATACACTAGGTTTTCTGGGATTTCCAGCACTTTTGAGGATGTCTTGGGAGGAGTAAATGGTGGACAGGGCTGGATTCGAACCAGCGTACGGAAAACCGGGCAGATTTACAGTCTGCTGCCTTTAACCACTCGGCCACCTGTCCACTTTTCCACGGGGCGTTGCGCGAGGCAAAGGGCCGGTCCCGAAGAAGAAGCGGCCTATTGGCGAAACGCCGCTTGCCTGTCAATGGCCGAGATGGAATAGCGGCAAAATGAGTTCACATAAAAGCCAACGCCGCCGGGGTGCGGCCCAAACCAGTGGCAATCCCAAATTCTGGGGGCGCCATGCCGTAATCGCCGCGCTTGAAAATCCGGAACGCCGCGTCCTTAAAATCTGGGGCACACGCGAAGCGATGTCGCAAATCGATGTACCACAGGGTGTTCCCTTCCAGTTTTGCGAAGGATCCGATCTGGCTCGCTTCGTGCCAAAGGATACGCCGCACCAAGGGATTGTCGCCGAGGTCGCCCCGCTGGAGGACGTCTGGCTGTCCGATATACTCGATTCCCATGAAGAGGATGACCGACCGATCCTGATCCTCGATCAGGTCACCGATCCACATAATGTCGGCGCAATCTTCCGTTCGGCAGCAGCCTTCGATGCGATTGCGGTGGTGACGCAGGATCGCCACGCGCCCCCCGAATCGGGCGTACTGGCAAAAGCGGCCTCCGGCGCGCTGGAGGTGGTGCCATGGGTTCGCGTCGTTAACCTCGCCCGCGCGCTGGAAGAAATAGCCGAGCATGGCTATTGGCGCATCGGCCTTAGCGGTCATGCCGATACCAATCTCGACAAGGCGCTCGCGCCGCGCCGCAATGCTTTGGTGCTCGGCGCCGAAGGCGAAGGCATGCGCGCCAATATCGAGGATCATTGCGACCAGCTGGCAAAGCTGCCAATCAGTGAACAGATGGAAAGCCTGAACGTCTCCAACGCCGCAGCGATTGCGCTCTATGCCGCCGCGACCCTGCGCCAATCGAAAGTCGCCTGAATGCATTTCAAGAAAATCGCCGCCCTTGGCCTGGCTGTTGTTGCCCCCCTTAGTCTTTCGGGGTGCCTGCTGTTGCCCGGCGAGTTCAATTCGGAAATGACCGTGATGGCCGACGGCCAATTTGCCTTCAGTTATAAAGGGCAAATTCAGCTAGTCGGCCTTGCCAATTTGCTCAACGAAACGCTCGACAACGAAAGTGGCAGCGCCGAATTTGTAGCAGCCTGCTATGGGCCGCTTCCTGAAGCTGAAAAGAGCGAGGAAGAGCAAAAGAAAGAGAAGCGGCGGGAAAAAGCCGCCGCCAAAGCAGCTGCAGATGCTGCTGCCGCTGATGCCGCATTAGCCGAAATCGCCGCTGACACAGCAGGCACTGCCGCATCGAAAACCTCACAAGAGGATTTCACCCAAGAAGCCGAAGTGGAGGCCGATGCAGCAGCAGCGGCTGAAGATGCGGCTGCCGAAGCCGCTGCTGCGGTTGAGTCGATGGAGGACGATTATAGCGAGCGTGAATGCACTACCGCTGAAGTCGAGCAGCAGAAAAAGGATTGGGACGAACAGCAGGCCGCCTCCAAAAAGGAGAAGGAGCAGGCTAAGAAGATGTTCGCTGCCATGCTCGGAGGTATCGACCCCAGCAACCCGAAGACCATCGAACGCTTCACCAAGGAAGTCGAGCGGCTGGCAGCCTGGAACAAGGTGGAGCATTTGGGCAACGGCCTGTTTATGATCGACTATTCGACCAAGGGCCGTCTGGCAGATGATTTCGCCTTTCCGGTTATCCCGCGCTACGCACTGGGCAACCCGATGATCCATGTCACACGCTGGGACAATGGTCGCGTTCGGATCGAGGCGCCGACATTCCATAACGACGCCGACGTCTCGTTGATGTCGCTAATGGGTGCAGGATCGATGATCCCCGGAATGGGATCGGCGAAGAAAAATGTCGAACCGGTTGAGGTCAAGGGCACCTTCATAATCCGTACCAATGCGAAGATCATGGCCAACAATACCGATGAAGGGCCGATTGACGAAGGTACCATGCAGGTGCTGCGCTGGGATATCGGCCCGAAGACGTTCGGACCGCCGATGGCCTTACTGAAGCTGGTGAACTGATGGGGCTGACTGCCGAACAGATCAAGCACTCGCTCGACACGCTGGCGGGAAAGGAAAGGCGCTTTGCAATCGCGTTGGAGCAAGCTGGCTATCCCGAGCCGCGCATCCGCGAACGGGGCTATACGACGCTGCTGCGAACGATCGTCGGGCAGCAGGTGAGTGTCTCTGCGGCTTCCTCGATGTGGAACAAGTTGGCGGCCAAGCTGGGCGAGGACTGCGCACCGGAGAAACTGCTGGCCGAAGATTTCGACAGCCTGCGTGCCTGCGGCCTGAGCCGCCAGAAACAAGGCTATGCGCGCAGTCTTGCCGATCTGGTTGTTTCCGGTGCACTACCTCTCGATGCGCTGCCTGACGACGATGAGGAGGCAATCGCCTATCTGACCAAGGTCAAAGGCATTGGCCGCTGGTCAGCCGAAATCTATCTGCTCTTTGCCGAAGGACGCCCCGACATTTGGCCGGCTGGCGATCTGGCGGTGCAGGAAGGTGTGAAGCGCATCCTGTTACTCGATGAGAGGCCTACCGAAAAGCCGACGCGCGAAGTCGCCGAAGCCTGGCGGCCGCACCGCGGTGCCGCCGCAATCTTTACCTGGCACTATTATGCGACGGGTTTTGAGGCTATCTAAGCTTCGCGGCCAAATTTGCTGAAATCGGCATCGACGACCTCAAAATAGTGATTGAGCCGCTCCCCATAGCGGGCTTCCAATGCTTGCCATTCTGCGCGCGTTAAAGCCAGAAATGCTGCTGTATCGTTGCCATCCGACGCCGTACAGTATCGCAGCTCAAATTCCGGTCGCACCACTTTGTTCAGAGCGATCAGCGTCGTATCCCGATCCGCATAGTCATTGGGATAGTTGACGCGATGCTGGACTCCCCGATAGCTGATGATCAGGTCGAGGCTGTCGTCATCGAACCAGCCTTTCAGCTCACCGGTTTGGAGAATATGTTCGCACTGGGTAACGATGTCATCGTCGCTCTCGCGATGATCGACCCACAGCACAAATGCATGTTCGACATCGCCGTAGAACATATCGTCAAAGGTTCTTGGGTCACCGTCTTCGATATATTCGATGATATGATCCATCTTGTTCGCGGGATTGATATCAAACACTCGCTCGGCACGGGGTGGCAACGGTTGCACGACCTCGGCAACCGGCGCGGCGTCTCTACGATGGCGGGCCTTATCTAACGATCCTGGCAGTTCAAGATAGTCGTACCAGACGTTTAATGCCTCAAGCAATCGGGCGACATCGTCTACGCTGTGCGTTACAGGCATAAGGTCGCTGTCGATATCGGGATCATCCAGATGCCCCTTATGGAAACTGCACAAGGCATCGCCGGCAAGCGCGATCATTCCGGTTTCTCGCGGCATCCACCATTCGAGCGCGCGGTCAATCCGTTCAAACTGCGGATGACCCGATTGTATTTTTCCACGCTCGGCAAGCCGAGCCTGAAAGTCGGCATGGACCATCAGGATGCAATATCCGGGTAATCCCCTGTGGATTACCATATCCTTGCCGGTCAAGCTGGCCCATTCGAGTATGTCATTGACCTGACCAATTATGCGCGAGGATGACTCTCTATTTTCGCGCCGCCGAATTTTCGCTTTCCGGTTTCGAACGATTTTCACAGCCAGCCATGCGAGCCAAAGGAGCAGGATAAAGCCAGCCGGTATCAACATAAGTCAGGGTAGTGACCTCGTGCCGCGAGCTATGCAATGCCGCCTTCGCACCGGTACTTCGCCAGACCCTCCGGCTTTAAAGCTTCAACGCTGGATTGAGCTTCATCACTTCAAGCACAAAAGATTTCGGCTTTTTGAAAAACTTGCTCTTTCGGTTCACCGACAGACCGAGCAACGCCGCTGCTTCCATCACGAAATGGACGCAATTGCGCTTGTTCAAACTATAGCTCTTGCCCGGCATGCTGCGCCAGCGTTCGACGTGGTCGATCAGCTTACGATATTCAGCGTCAGATAAACGCAAAGTGAAATGCGGGTTGCTGCGCGACACATATTTGGCATCCTTGGTCTCAATCATGCCCTTAACCGAACCCATCAAGATCGCGGGTGAGACGCTGACTGCGGTGAAGCCGTAATTGGTGTCAACCTTTTCGCCGGTGGCATCGACCGTTCCCTTCAATCGGATGAATGCATGGGGGAAATAGTCACCGAAATCATGGCTGTAGAAGGTTGCTACAACTTCCGCACGAGCCTGTCCCGGCGTTGTCGCCAACAATGCTGCAACCAGGATTGAAATGAATAAGCGAAACATCTGCATAGGTGACGGTTGATTATCGCTCTCCATTGCATGCTGCAAGTAAGGGTTGACCCGGCGGGTGATTTGCTGTGCTTACAGCAATGCAAATAAGAGGGAGAGTCGAGCCATGTCCAGCAACCGCAAAAGCATTTTCGTAACCGGCGCCGCTTCTGGCCTGGGACGTGAAGTCTCGCGATACTTTGCCGGTAAGGGCTGGTTTGTGGGGCTGGCGGATGTCAACGAAGCGGGTCTCAAGGAAACTGCCGATATGCTGCCCGCCGGTCAGTGGTCTATCCACAAGCTAGACGTGACCAACCGCCCGCAATGGAAGGAGGCGGTGGCCGAATTCGCGAAACACACCGGCGGCAAGATGGACGTGCTGTTCAACAACGCCGGCGTCGGCACCGGCGGACCAATTCAGGATATGACCGACGAAGAAATCGACCGGATGATTGCCATCAATGTTACCGGCGTCATCAACGGAATCCGCGCCTGCTTCCCCTATCTACAAGCCACCCCTGACAGCTGTGTTCTCAATACCGCATCAGCAGCCGGGATTTACGGATCGGCCGGTCTTAGCGTCTACAGCGCAACCAAATTCGCCGTACGCGGCCTCACTGAAGCGCACGATATTGAGTGGCGTGAACTGGGCATAAAATCCCGCTCACTGATGCCCGGTTTCATCGACACCAACATCATCGGCGCGGTCGATCCCAGCTCCAACCAGACAGGCAAGGAACGATTGCTCGAGGCAGGCATAGAAGTCAGCCCTGTTTCGATCATCGGTCCCGCCGCTTGGGAAGCCGTACACGGGGACAAGGTGCACACGCCCGTCAACAAGCTGGCAAAACAGCTCGCCTTCGCCGCGCGCTGGTTCCCGGGTCGCTTGCGCAGACAGTTGTCGACGATGCAGGGTATCGAGACGGTGGTGAAGAACTGAAAAGTTAAATGTGTCGCCTTGTATTAGGCGAACCCATCAATCGCGGTCGCTAACGAAATGTCGCGTTCGGACAAACCACCTGCATCATGTGTGGTCAGTAATATTTCGACACGGTTGTAGACGTTGAACCATTCAGGGTGGTGGTCAGCCTTTTCGGCAAGGATCGCCACCCGGCTCATAAAGCCGAAGGCTTCGGCGAAATCAGAAAAGCGGAATGTGCGCCTGATACCGCGCGCTTCGCTATCATAGCTCCAGTCAGTCAATCCTACCAAAGCGGCTTCGCGTTCGCCTGTGTCCAGTTCCCGAACAGCCATCTCACTCTCCTGCCTTTGCTTTTTACGCGCGCCGTGCCTATGTCGCGCCATGCCGGACAGTCAAGCTGCATCGCCAAACATTGCATTGCACCGCGTCGCGATCATTCGCGGCAGTCGGGTCATTCTGCGCGATTTCGATCTTGAGGTTGAAAGCGGCGAATTGATCTGGGTTCGCGGAGCCAATGGCAGCGGCAAGTCGACGCTGTTCCGGGCACTTTCCGGCCTGCTTTCGGTCGCGTCGGGGGAGGTCAGCATCAGCGGCGCGATCGCACTGTGCGATGACAATCTTGCCCTCGACCTTGACCAGCCCCTCGGAAAAGCAATCCGTTTCTGGACAGGCCTTGACGGCATCGACCCGGCAAGGCTGGAAGCAGCGCTGGAAACGCTCGACCTGATTGGTTTGGCGGATTTGCCCGTGCGGTTACTATCTGCAGGTCAAAAACGACGCGGCGCTTTGGCGCGGTTGTTGGCCAGCGACGCGCCAATCTGGCTGCTCGACGAACCCTATAATGGACTTGACCAGGCAAATGTCGCCCGTCTGGATGCGGCCTTATCCCGCCATACTGAAAAAGGCGGGATCGCGCTGGTTGCGTCGCATATCGCACCGACCGTCAACGTCACCCGAAGCCTTGTTATCGACCGGCCAAAGGCGGAGTTGACCGCATGAACGGTTTTGCAAACATAGCCTGGCGCGAGGTCCGCATTGCATGGACAGGCGGCGGGCTGTGGCTGCCGATCGTGTTTTACCTTGCGGTGGCAACACTGTTTCCTTTTGTTACCGGCCCGGACAAGGTACTGCTGGCGCGAGTGGGGGGTAGCATCCTCTGGATAGCGGCATTGCTCGCCAGCCTGCTCCCCATCGAACGGCTGGTGCTGCCCGACCGCCAATCCGGCGTACTTGACCAGTTGGTGCTGCGCGGATGGGCGGATGAATGGATCGCTGCGGCCAAGATTGCAGGCCACATTGTCGGCTTCGGCATCCCGTTGCTGCTCGCCACGCCGGTTGCAATCGCCCTGCTCGGCGTGCCCGATGCACAGGCAAAGACATTGATAATTGGCCTGGCCCTCGCTTTGCCCGCCTTTGCCGGTCTAGGCGTGACAATCGCTGCGTTGACCGCTGGCCTCAACGGCGCATCGGCGCTGGGAGGATTGTTGCTGGTGCCATTGGCGATTCCGATCCTGATTTTCGGAGCGGGAACTTTGGACGATTCAGCCAACAACGCGTTGCAACTTCTCGCAGCCACAAGTTTGGCGATGACAGCCTTATCGCCTTTCGCTGCCGGGGCAGCATTGCGCGCCGCCCGCGACTGATTCAGTTATTCTCAGCCGCCATTTTCTGCGCATAACCCTGCGCCACCATCGCCTCAACCATGTCGAAAAGCTTGTCGGGCTCTTGCGCGCGCATCACCGGAATCGCCGCTTCCATGCCTTCAGCCACTACAATCTCCCGCTTGCCCACTTCGAGGGCATCCCAGATCGTCTTCGCAACATCGGCGGGATCAAGTCCGTTGTCGATGGCAGCATCGCTGACACCTCGGACGGAACCGTCAGACGACAAGGCATTGCGCGAGACATTGGTGCGCACTGAACCCGGGGCCACAACGAGCACCTTGATCCCCTGCCCCGCAATTTCGCTTCGCAACGAATCCGCATAGCCGACAAGGCCATGCTTGGCGGCGCAATAGGCTGTGCGCATCGGCACGCCCGCTTTGCCCGCAACGCTTGAAATCATAACGATGCCGCCCGAACCGCGCGCCAGAAGGTGCGGCAGCAAGGCCTGCGTCAACGCAATTGGTGCAAGCAGATCGACATCGACAATCTTCCGATACACCGACATGTCGGTATCGATGGCAAGCGAGCGTTGAGAGATGCCCGCATTGTTTACCAGCACATCAACATTACCTGCAAAAGCTACAGCCTTTTCCACCATGGCCGGGATGGCTGCATAGTCGGTGCTTTCAAATGGCAGCACCAGACAGCGGTCGGGTGCATGGGCAGCCACTGCCTCCAATGCCGCGACATTGCGCCCCGAGAGCACACAGCGCCCACCGCGTGCCAGCCATTCTTTGGCCAACCCCTCACCAATGCCCGACGATGCGCCGGTTATCCATGCTGTCTTGCCGCTCATTTCACATCCTCCGGAAAGGACGCCAGTTCGTCGTCCAGTGCCTTCTGCACGGCTTTGTAGAATGCCTCACGCCCATCCTGCCCCGCCGGGTCGGTGGCGCGCGGCCAGTTGCCGTTTGACGCGATCACCAACTTGCGCTTGGGATCGATGAAAATGCCCTGGCCGAAAATGCCTTGGGCTGCATAGCTGCCATCATCATAGGTCCACCATTGAAAGCCATAGCCTCTGCCGGGCACGCCAATATCGGCCTGCTTGGTGGTCGCCGATGCTATCCAGCCATCTGGCAAGATCGCCTTGCCGTTGACCATGCCGCCACCAAGGATGAACATCCCGAAGCGGGCGTAATCGCGGGTCGATGCCTGGATGCAGCAGCCGCTGATTTCATGGCCAGTCGATCCGAGCAGCCAGCTTCCGTCCTGTTCCATGCCGAACGGTGCCCAGACTTTTTCGGAAAGATAGTCGGACAATTTCTTGCCCGTTGCCTTGCTGACAAGAACGCCGATGAGATTTGTTTCGCCTGTCTTGTAGACCCACTTTGTGCCCGCCGGAGCCTCACGCGGCAGCTTGCGCATATAGCTTACGGTGACGTCGATGCCCGGTTCGGCCTTATGCTCGTTGAAGCGCGCGACGTCAGATTTGGGATCTTCATAATCTTCATTCCATTTGATGCCCGAGGTCATGGTCAGCAATTGCGCAATGGTGACATCGTCATAGGCCGATCCCTTCATTTCGGGGATGTATTGCGTCACCTTGTCATCAAGACTCTTGATATAACCATCCTTGATTGCCGCACCGACCATCGTCGAGGTCAGCGACTTGGCAACCGAAAAGCTGGTCCATTTGCCATTGCCATCGAAATCGAGGCCATATTTTTCAAGTCGAATTTGGCCATTGTGGACAATGACGAGGCCCGCGGTGCGCTGCGCCTTCATATAGGCATCAACGTCGATACCCGGCTTCAGTTCTGCTCCTTTGGGGAGCGGAAAGACCTTGCCCCCTGCCTCAATGATGTTCGCCTTGGCGAGAACCGGCAAACGGTCCATCGTGCGGAAGGCAGCATCGCGTTGTGGAATTGACCAGAACAGGACGTTGCGATCGGTTGGCAGATTTGCCGCCAGATTGCGCATATCCTTGTCCATCGTTAGCCAGCCGATGCCGAGCACCGCCGCTGCCACGACCAACAGGCCGATAATCCATTTCTTCATGCTGTCCCTCTCCCGTACGGCTTCAGCTTTTGACCAAGGTCACCTGCGCCACATTGATTCCGCCTCCACGGAACCCGCCCTCACAATACATCAGGTAAAAACGCCAAAGCGCAACGAATTTTTCGTCGAATCCTGCAGGCAAGCGCCTTTCCGCTACGGCAGCCTCAAAGCATTTGCGCCACAAGCGGAGCGTTTCTGCATAATGCTCGCCATAATCGACCTGATCCTCCCAGCGCAGTCCTCGCTCCTCTGCCAGTGCGCGGAAACGACTCTCGGAAAGCAGCATTCCGCCGGGGAAGATATATCGCTGGATGAAATCCTGACCGTCGGCATATTGCTCGAAAATATCATCCTCGATGCGGATATATTGCAGCGCCGCCCGCCCGCCGGGTTTTAGGCAGCGGGCGATGCAATCGAGATAGGCGGGCCAATATTCCTGCCCCACCGCCTCGACCATCTCGACGCTGGCGATGGCATCATATTGGCCGGTGACATCGCGATAGTCGGTCAGCGTGATCTTCCAGTCGCGCTTCTCAGCCAGCCGCGTTTCGGCAAAGCGGATCTGTTCGGGCGACAGGCTGATCCCGTGATAAGCAATCGATGCGCGCTCGAGTGCCGCTTCGGCCAATCCCCCAACCACAGCCGATTTCGAGCAGCCTATCGCCATCTTTCAAGCTCAGCCGATTGAGAATGAGGTCGATCTTGCGCCGTTGGGCTGCCTCCAACGTCTCTTCACCCGGAGGGAGTTTCGCAAAAACGGCGCTGGAATAGGTCATCGTCGCATCGAGCCAGGACGCGTAGAAATCATTCCCCAGATCGTAATGCGCCTCGATATTGTCGCGCGCATGCTTGCGGGTGTTACGATGAAACCATTGCGCGATGCGCCCCGCGATGCGGGCGACGCCCGACGCCCGCCCGACGCTGCCCAAGGCAACGCGATTGCGCATGAACAGATCGAAAATCGGGACCAGATCCGGGCTGGACCATTCCCCCGCCATCCAGCCTTCGTACCAACCGATAGATCCGCCGCGCACGAGACGAACGAGCGCACGCCAGTGATGAACATGGACAACAGCTTGCGGGCCCGGAAGGCGGTGACCGAGCAAGCGCTTGGTCCCATCCGGTAAATGCCCTTCGATTGCACCTTCCGCCAAACCGGCGTCGATCCGGTCAAGAATGGCATGGAAAATGTGCGCCGAAGCCTTGCCATACCAGCCAACAAAAAGGCCGCCCCTCGACCCCGGCAGATGGTTCTGCTGGACGAGGTGGCGGCCCCTTTTTTGTTCCGGCGCATTCATTGCGCCAGTTTAGTCTGCGATTACTTCTTCTTCAACTCGTCGCGAATTTCGGTGAGCAAATCGACTTCGCTCGGGCCGTCGGCGGCTGGCGGTGGCGGCATGACCTTGTTGGCCTGACGCACGATCAGGAAAATGACGAAAGCGAGAATCAGGAAGTTGATGATCGCGGTGATGAAACTGCCCCAAGCGAAAACATTTGCACCCGCCGCTTTCGCCGCAGCCAATGACATCCCGGCCTGAACTTTGTCCGCACCGCCCAGAACGATGTATTTCGCCGAAAAGTCGGTTCCACCGCCGGTTACCAACGAAATCACAGGCATGATCAAATCGTCCGTCAATGACGAAACGATTTTACCGAATGCAGCACCAATGATCACACCGACAGCGAGGTCGAGTACATTGCCACGGGCAATGAAAGCTTTGAATTCACTTAACATTAGACGTCTCCCCATAGGCTTTTTGACCTACATCCATGGTAAACATATTGTAACATGTGTCGAGAGGCCGAGATGTAACTTTTTCGGTGATTGAAACGCGGTTGTAGCTGCCCTATCTTTGCAATACACAAAGGCTTTCCGGGGAAGGAGTACCCTCATGCGTTCCGATCTTGCCAAATTCCTGCTTGTACCTGTTGCTGCCGTTTCGGTGGCCGGTTGCGGCATCAACAGCGTGCCGACCGCCGAAGAAAATGCGAAAGCGGAGTGGGCCGATGTTCAGGCCGCATTTCAGGAACGCAGCAATCTGATCCCCAACCTCGCCGCGGTTGTCAAAGGTGCGGCCGCGCAGGAAAACAAAACGCTGACCGAAGTTATCGAGGCGCGCGCCAAAGCAACTTCGGTTACCCTGGCACCGGGCGATCTGAGCGATCCAACAAAGATGGCGGCTTTCCAATCGGCACAGAATAATCTGTCAGGCAGCCTGTCGCGCTTACTGGTGTCGGTCGAACAATATCCGCAATTGAAAAGCCAGGAAGGCTTCCTGAAATTGCAGGATCAGTTGGAAGGTCAGGAAAACCGCATCCGCATCACGCTGCGTGATTACAACGAAGCAGTGCGTCAATATAACACGACAATCCGCACCTTCCCCGACATCATCGGCGCGAAAGTGATCCACGGCGCCAAGCCAATGGTTCCCTATGAAGCGTCGACGCCGGGTGCTGAAGTCGCACCCAAACTCGACATGGCACCAACGCAGTAACGCCGCTGAACCGGACCAAGCACATGCTCAGGGCCTTTGCCCTTTTCCTCGCGACGCTAAGCGTCTTCATCGGCAATCATGCGTCCGCGCAGGATTTTCCGAAACTGACCGGCCGCGTGGTCGATCAGGCAGATTTGCTGTCGCCTGAGCAGGAAGCATCGTTGACAGCCAAGTTGGCGGGGCTGGAATCGCAGTCCAACCGCCAGCTGGTCGTTGCTACGATCAAGGATCTGCAGGGTTACGAGATCTCGGACTATGGCTATCGGCTTGGCCGGACATGGGCGATCGGGCAGGATGGCAAGGGCGAGAGCGAAAAGGATAATGGCGCAATCCTGATCGTTGCGCCGAATGAGCGCAAGATGCGTATTGAGGTGGGCTATGGCCTCGAACCCGTGCTCACCGATGGTTTATCGTCGAGCATCATCCGCAACGACATCACACCCTTTTTCAAAGCTGGTGATTTCAACGGTGGCATCAATGCCGGCGTCGATCGCATCGTCACACAGTTGACCCTGCCCCCCGAGGAAGCAGCGAAAGTAGCCGAAGAAGCCGCTTTGGCCGAAACACGCTCGAACGACGATGGGGAGGCCGTCTTTCTCGTCATCTTCTGGCTGTTCATATTCCTCTTCTTCATCCTGCCCATCATCATCTCGATTGCGCGCGGCGGCAAAAAGCATCGGCGCGGCCGCGACAAGCATTGGGGCGGCCCGGTGATCATCTGGGGCGGTGGCGGCTCTAGCTGGGGCGGCGGCAGTAGCGGCGGTTTCGGCGGTGGCAGCTTTGGCGGCGGAGGCTTCTCCGGCGGCGGCGGTAGCTTCGGCGGCGGCGGTGCCTCGGGGGGATGGTGAGCATGGCTTTGCGCAAGATCAGCCATGTCAGCGAAGCCGATCACCAGTTGGTGACTGCGGCGGTAGCCGAGGCGGAACATCACACCAGCGGTGAAATCGTGACCATCGTCACCGACCTGTCCGACGATTATGCCGATATCGCGCTGTCATGGGCGACAATGATCGCCTTCCTCGCACTGTCTGTCGTTGCCGTGTTCCCCGATTTCTATCTGGGACTGGTCGACCGTGCATTGGGCGGTTGGGAACATGAATGGACAGCGAGTGAATATCTCGCTCTCATTTTCTTGTTCATGGGTGGCAAATGGTTAGGCACCTGGCTTCTCATGAAATGGATGCCCTTGCGGCTGTTGCTGACGCCCAAGCATATCAAGATGCGCCGCGTGCGCGCTCGCGCGATCGACCTGTTCAAGGTCGGTACCGAAAGCAAAACCGTCGGACGCACCGGCGTGCTGCTCTACCTTTCCATGCGCGAACACCGGGCTGAAATCGTTGCCGACGAAGCCATCGCCAGCAAGGTAGCGCCCGAAGTTTGGGGTGATGCCATGATCGCATTGATCGATAACCTTCGCGAAGGCCGCCCCGGCGAAGGCATGGCCGAAGCGGTGCGGCAAATGGGCGTAGTGCTCGCCGAACATTTCCCCAAAGGCAGCGAAAACCCCAATGAATTGCCCGACAGGCTGATCGAAATCTGATGAGCGACAGTGAGATTGAGGAAATCGTCTGGCAGGGCAAATTCGTTACCGCCAAGCGCAAGGGCAAATGGGAATTTGTGAGCCGGTCGCGCGGGATAAAAGCAGCTGTCATCCTAGCGGTCGAGGACGGGCATGTCCTGCTGGTCGAGCAATATCGCGTGCCACTGGGCAGGAACTGCATCGAACTGCCCGCAGGCCTGATCGGCGACGAAACCGAAGGCGAAGACCCGCTGGAGGCGGCAGGCCGCGAATTGGAGGAAGAAACCGGTTACCGCGCGGCTAAGCTGGAATCGCTCGGCGAATATTATTCGTCACCCGGCATGGTCAGCGAAAGTTTCACGCTGGTGCGAGCTTCAGGTTTGACCAAGGTGGGTGAAGGCGGCGGTACGGACGGAGAAGACATCATCGTGCACCGTGTTGCCCTAAGCGCGCTTCAGGGCTTTCTGGACAAAAAACGCAGTGAAGGCATGGGCGTTGATGTACGCCTTCTAATACTTTTGGGCCCGCAGCTTATCTGAAATTGTCGGCGTAAGCCTGCAGCTTCAGCACCTTTGGCGCAGCCGGGATCACCGTGTAGCTGATACCATTTTTGTCGGCATAGGCCTTGGCCGCCTCGAGCGTCGCAAATTTCAGGTTCAACTGGCGACGCGTATCGGCAGAACCGGCCCAACCCATCAGCGGATCAGGGCGCTGCGCGTCGACGGGGTTATATTCCAGCACCCATTGTCCGGTTCCGTAACGGCCCGATTGCAGCGCATTTTTCGATTTCTGGACGATCCGTGCCTGAGTCATAACTACCCCTTCTGCAGCGGCCCTTTCGCCGATTTAGGCGCGCCAATCAAGTGCGCGATTGCGCCTTTTTGGTCTTGAGACTGGCAACCGCAGCCGTCGGATCGTCAGGCCAGTTGTGCTTGGGGTATCGGCCGCGCATTTCCTTGGCAACATCGGCCCAGCTACCTTTCCAGAATCCGGGCAAATCTCGTGTGGTCTGGATCGGGCGGCCTGCCGGGGAAGTGAGCGACAGCACCAGTGGAGTTCGATCGGTTCCGATGGTGGGATGTTCCGCAAGCCCGAAAAGCGCCTGTACGCGCAATTCGACCAACGGTCCGCCATCCGCCGCATAGTCGATGGCGTGGGTGGTGCCTGCAGGCGAGGTGAAGTACGCCGGTGCCAGCCGCTCGATAGTCTGCTGATTTTCCCAACCCAGCAGTCCAAGCAACGCATTGTGCAATGCACCAGTATCAATTTCGGACAATCGCCGCTTGCCGCCCAGCAAAGGTGCGAGCCACATCTCGAGTGTCTCGCCTAGCTCAGTGTCGCTTAAGCCCGTAACCCCTGCCCATTGCGCCCGTTCGCGCAGCCGTATCGAGGCATCGCTCCACGGTAGCAGGCCGATCCCATGTTCGCGCACGCCCTCCAGCAAGGCTGCGGCAATAGCTTCCAGATCGGCCTTGGCGTCCTGCCCCTTCGATAGCGTTATCGCACCCAGCCGACGACCGCTTTCGGTACGCACAACGCCGGTTGCCGGATCAAAGCTTGCGTGAGCGCCGCTAATAATGCGGCTGCCATAGAGCGCCTCGATTTCCGCAAAATCGATTGCTGCTGCCGATAGTATCCGCGCGCCCGATGCGGCTCCTTGGATATCGGCAACCGCCAACCATTCTTCCTTAGCAAGCGGGTGTGCAGGATCGAGCCGATACCCCCTGCCCCCAACGCTCAACCAATTTTCGCCCGAGGCGTCACGGCGCTTGGCGATGCGGTCCGGGAAAGCGAGGGCGATGGCCATAGCGACGCTCCCCTCCGATTTGTCATTCGACGTCGAGGGGGCAAGTTGCGACCAGCGCATAGCCAATCTCCGCGCCGCCTCTGCCCTTTGGCCGCGCTCGAAGCGCCAGCGTTCCAGCCGCCGTTCGAGATCGGTGTCATTGCCGCCAAGTCCGCGTTCGGACAGCAACACGGCGACTTCGACCGCGAGTTTGCCGAACCCCAGTCCCGAGGCCGTGACCAGCATATGCGCGATCCGCGGTGGCAGCGGCAGGCGCGCAATTGCGTGCCCATGTTTGGTAGGGCGTCCGTCCCCGTCGATTGCCTCCAGTTCGGCCAATCGCGTGCGCGCTTCGTCAATCGCTGCTTTTGGAGGAGGATCGATCCATTGCAGCGACGCTGGATCGCTAACACCCCACAGCGCGCAATCGAGCAACAAAGGCGAAAGATCGGCTTCCAATATCTCTGGCGGATCGAATGGCGGCATGCCTGCGGTCGCAGCTTCTTCCCACAAGCGATAGGCGACGCCCGGCCCCTGCCTTGCGGCACGCCCTGCCCTTTGCGTCACCGCCGCCTGACTGGCGCGTTCGGTGACCAGCCGGGTCGATCCGGCTGCGCGATCATAACGGGCGCGCCTTGCCAGACCGCTGTCGACAACGATGCGGACGCCGTCGATCGTCAGGCTGGTTTCGGCAATGGAGGTGGCGAGGATGACTTTTCGATTGGTGCTTTTACGAATGGCTGCACGCTGTTCGGCAGGGTCCAAACTGCCATGCAGCCGATGGATTTCAGCAGACATCCCCTCCAGCCGTTCCGCCGTCCGTTCGATTTCGGCGACACCGGGCAGGAAAGCCAGCACATCGCCTTCCTTCTCCTCGGTCAAAGCTCGGCGGATGGCAACTGCCATTTCATCCTCAATCCGTGCCTCGGCCTTGCGCCCGATATGGCGCAATTCGAGTGGCCAGGATTTGCCTTCACTTTCGATGACCGGCGCATTCATCAACTTGGCAAAGCGCCCACCATCGAGCGTGGCAGACATAGCCACCAGTCGCAGATCGGGCCGCAACCCGCCTTGAGCATCAAGGGCCAAAGCCAAGCCAAAATCGCTGTCGAGGCTGCGCTCATGGACTTCATCGAACAGCACCGCCGAGACCCCCGCAAGCTCGGGATCGTCCTGAATGCGATTGCGGAATATGCCTTCGGTCAGAACCAATATGCGAGTTTTGGCCGATTGTTTGCTATCCATTCGGGTCGCATATCCAACCAACCCACCAACAGGCTGACCCGACAATTCGGCAATTCGTTCTGCAGCCGCTCGTGCAGCGAGGCGGCGCGGAGACAAAAGCAATATTTGGCCGTCGCACCATGGCTCTCCCAGCAAAGCCGAGGCGACCATCGTCGTCTTGCCAGCGCCCGGCGGTGCAATGAGCACAGCATTGGAGCCCGCGACAAGCGCGGCCTTCAGTTCCGAAAGTACAGCTTCGACAGGAAGGGTCACGCCGCCTTAATAGGCGCGGGCAATGGCAAACTCCACCGCCTCGACCAAGGCATCCTTGGCAGCGCTGGCAGGGAACGGGCCGAGAGCATCGATCGCTCGCTGACCATAATGACGGGCGCGTTCGAGTGTGTCGTCGATCGCATTATATTTACGCAGCAGGCTGGTGGCATAGGCCAGATCGTCGGCGCTGACTCGGTGGCCAAGCATTGCATTGTGCCAAAAGCTTTTTTCCTCCGCATCGCCACGGCTGTGGGCGAGGATGACCGGCAAGGTTACCTTGCCGTCGCGGAAATCGTCGCCCGCATCCTTGCCCATCGTTACGCCATCGGAGACATAGTCGATGGCATCATCGACCAGCTGGAAGGCGATGCCCAGATTGCGGCCATAGGCATCAAGCGCCAGTTCGTCCGCCTCGGGA
>NZ_CALMSV010000115.1 GCF_937872355.1 uncultured Sphingorhabdus sp.
CGTGCTCGTCCAGTGCCGCACTTCCGATGAGGCTGAACGCGCCAAGCTCCGCGAGCAGATCAAAGACAAGGTACGATCGGTCACGGGCATGAATTGCGTTGTAGAACTGGTGCCGCCGCGTACTCTACCGCGCACCAGCTCGGGCAAGCTCAGCCGTGCAAAGGCTCGCAACCTCTATCTGTCGGGTGAAATTCAGCCATATGCGATTGCTGCCTGAGCGGGCGTCGATCGCTATGAATCTGAACGGGACGCTTACGAATAAGTAAGTTTCTGCTGTTACGCCGTAGGTGTGACCAAACCAGATTCAAGAACTGACCTGCCCAGCGATATTTCCGCAAAGGCGCTTTTGGGTTTTGCCTCGCCCGGCGGGATGGAGGCTGTGCAGCTGGAGGAAATCCAGGCGCGCTCGATCCGCGATCGCAGCATGATGCATATGGCCACCAACATTTTCTGCACAATGCTGGTCGTCGCGATCAGCTTTGGCTCGGCTCCCATATGGGCAATCGCGACATGGGTCGGTGCGCTGCTCGGATATAATATCCTGTGGTTCACCGCTCTGCGCAACAAGGGACTTGCAGAGGGGCGTCGCGCCACACGTCGCGACTTTCTCGAAATGGGTCGTAATGCCGGGATTAGCGGCGTCATATGGGGTTCGGCACTGCCGTTCCTCGGGATATTTGGCGCGATGCCGCAATGGCTGGGTCTCTGGTCGGTGACTTTGGCGATGATGGTCTATGCCTCAATGGTGATACCAAGCCTGCCGATTGCAGCGACTGCGTTCATCTCTATCGCAACTTTCGGCGGATTTGTCGGCTGGACACTGCATGGCGAATATTATCTGGCGCTTGCAAATGCGGCACTCGGTACGTTGATGATATTCGGCGTATTGCGGAGTGCGAAAGCGCAGGTGCTGTTCGAACTGGCCAACAATGTGCTGCACGAAAAGTCGGAAACAGTCAGCCTGCTGCTCCGTGAATTTGAGGATAGCGGCGCCGATTGGCTGTGGCAGACCGATACAGGTCGCTGCGTGACGCACACCAGTCCGCGCTTTGCCTATGCCCTGGAAGCAGACCCAAAAGCGATTGAAGGCCAGCCGCTACTCAAACTCATTGCAGGGGATTCGTGGGAAACCGGCCAATATCCTGAGGCGCTGCACGAACTTGCCGAGCGACTAAAGCGCCGCGAACCATTTTCCAACCTGATCGTCCCGGTAACAATCAACGGCGTTCGTCGCTGGTGGGAATTATCGGCATCGCCGCGCCAGTCGGAAAGCGGCGCCTTTCTTGGATTCCGCGGGGTCGGCTCCGATGTAACCGAACAACGCGAATCAGCGGAAAAAATCTCGCACCTTGCGCGATTTGATACGCTCACCGGGCTTCCCAACCGCCTGCAATTGACCGAAGCGCTCGGGCAGGCGCTGGCGGATGCGGATCAATGGCGCCGCCGCTGCGGCTTCATGATGATCGACCTTGATCGGTTCAAGGCGGTCAATGATACGCTCGGGCATCCCGTGGGCGACCGCTTGCTTGCACAGGTCGCAAAGCGTCTGAAAATGATCATGTCGGCCAACGAGCTTTGCGGCCGACTGGGCGGTGACGAATTTGCAGTTGTTCTGAAAGACGCCTCTGACGCTGGCTATGTAGCCACCGTTGCGAAGAACATCATCGACACCTTGTCGAAGCCCTATGAGGTTGACCAGAATACTTTGTTCATCGGTGCAAGTGTCGGTAGCGCGGTAGGCCCTATGGACGGGCGTACTGTAGAATTGCTGATGCGCAGTGCGGATCTTGCGCTCTATCGATCCAAAGAGGATGGTGGCAGCACCCATCACAGCTATCAGCACAAATTGCATGCCAATGCCGAAGAAAAACGCGTTCTCGAGTTCGAGTTGCGCAACGCCCTCAACGCCGACCAGTTCCACTTGGAATATCAACCGGTGGTCGAGGCCAATGGCGATCACGGCATCACAGGTTTCGAGGCATTGCTCCGCTGGAACAACCCGAAATTCGGTCTTGTATCACCCGCCAAATTCATTCCCGTTGCCGAAGACGCACGCTTGATAGTTCCGATCGGCAATTGGGTGCTGCGCCAAGCCTGTGCCGACGCGATGAAATGGCCCGACACAGTTAAGGTCGCTGTGAATGTCTCAGTCGATCAGTTGACCAGTCAGGGCTTTGTGGAGTCGGTTGTGCAAGCATTGCATGACACCGGGCTCCCGGCATGGCGGCTTGAGCTTGAAGTGACAGAGAGCATTTTTGTACGCGACGGAGGGCTTGCCGTGCAGGTGCTTGATCGTCTGCGCAAGCTGGGCCTCAAATTGTCACTCGACGACTTCGGCACCGGCTATTCCTCGCTCGGCTATCTCAGCAATATACGTTTCGATACAATCAAGGTCGATCGCAGCTTTGTCACCGGCGCGGCCAAGGGCAAGGCAGAATGTATTGCGATTATCCGTGCTGTCGTGGCGATGGCAGATGCGCTCGATATTGCGACCACAGCGGAAGGTGTCGAAAATGAAACCGAACTGGCGATGATACAGCAATTCGGTTGCGACAAAATCCAGGGCTATTATTTCGGGCGGCCGATGGCCTTCGTCGATGCCTGCGCCTTGTTCCGTAATGCCGGGGCTGCACGAAGCGTCGCCTGATCAGCCAGCCGTTTTGGTCGCCCGCGCCTTCAGCCAGTTGCGAACATCCTCAGCGCTTTTGTCGGCGATTTCCTCCATCGGCAAATGGCCGATGCCCTTATAGATTTGCTTGCTGCTGTTCTTGTAGGTTGAAGCGAACCATTCGGCGCTGCTGACCGGAATCAGCTTGTCCTCATCGCCCCAAAGGATCAGCGCGGGAACCTCGCGTGTAGCTTCGCCCACCGGTTTGCTCGAAGAGCGGTTGGAAAACTGCGCAAAGCGCTTCCCAGTGGCTTCGCGATTTCCTGGATGGCGCAGCAATTCCCAATATTCATCGATCTCGGCTGGTGTCGCAACCGACTGGTTGCTGACACTCTGCTTTAGCGAGCGTTCGATGACGCTGCGTGGTGTAATAACACTCATAATGGGCCGAAGGGCTGACATGCGCGCGATACGGAAACCGATGGGCAACGCCTTGGGCTGGGAATTGGGCGCGCCGCTGGCATCGACCAATATGATGCCCTGAAGCTTATCGGGATGCGCCTTGGCATATTCATGCGTCACCCAGCCACCCATGCTGTTTCCGCCCAGATAGAATTTGGAGAGGCCGCGGTTTTTGGCCACTCGGTCGACAACGTCGACAAAGCCTGCTGCGCTATAATCGTCCTTTGGGTGCGGGCCGGTCAGGCCGTGGCCGGGCTGATCATAACGGATGATGCGATATTCCTTGCCCAGCCGGTCAACCCATTGCTGCCATGTGTGGAGCGAGGCGTTGGAACCGTGGAGCAGGATCAGGGCAGGGGCGTCCTTCGGCCCCTCGTCACGCAGATGGACGGTCAGGCCGTCACCCAGATCGACAAATTCGGACTCGGCGTTGGCATATTTGGCGCGCAGCTCGTCAGCCGGGATGTCAGGGGCATAGCCCCATGCAAAAAGAGCCGCGACCGCGACGAGCAGAGCTATGGCGGTCCATTTGAAGAATTTACGCATCCCTGTCCTCCCTGCGCTGTCACTATGTTCTACAGTATTTCGTGCACTTTTTCCTGCGGTCGGCACAAGCGCACGCCCTTGGCGGTTTCGACAAAGGGCCGTTCGACCAATATTCCGTCTTTCACCATTTCATCAAGAATGCGATCGCCATCTGCGCCGTCGATCAGCCCCAATTCCTCGGCGGGTGATCCGCGGGTGCGCAACGCTTCGCGTGGGGTAAGGCCAGCATCGCGGAACAGCTGCACCAGCTTGGCTCGCTCAAACGGTGTCTTGCGATATTCTATGACTGTCAGGTCGATGCCCGGTGTTTCCTGAAGGATTGCTAGTGTCTTGCGGGAGGTTCCGCAGTCCGGATTATGCCAAATGGTTGCTTTCATAAAGGCTCCTTTGCAGTTCTTCTATGACCTTTCCAAAAAAGTTCAACAGCGTGTCGCTTTTCCAGTTGCACATGATAATGGTTCTCAATAGTGGTGGTCTTGGGGATTGAGAATCGTTCTCAACAAAGGGACTAGTTGAATGAAAATTGGCGTTTCGGGAATTTCGGCTTTGGCCGTTTCGATGGCATTGGCGGTTCCGGCTGTTGCAGATGAATATATAGAAGGTGGCGATCAGTGCGAGGATTGCCGGACGATCATCGTCACCGGCGCCAGCACCGGCTATGTCGCGCAGGATATCGTCACCGCAACCAAGACCGACACGCCGATCCTAGATGTTCCGCAGACCATCCATGTCGTCACTCGCGAACAATTGGATGATCAGGCCAATTACAGCCTAGGCGAAGTGCTGCGTTATGTACCCGGCACTACCGTAGGGCAGGGTGAGGGCAATCGCGACCAGATCACCTTGCGCGGACAGAATACCACTGCCGACTTCTTCCTCGATGGCGTGCGCGACGACGTGCAATATTATCGCGGGCTCTATAATGTTGAGCGCGTCGAGATCCTGAAAGGCCCCTATGCGCTGATCTTTGGCCGTGGCGGCGGTGGCGGCATCATCAACCGCGTGCAGAAGACGCCGGTGGCGGACGAAACCTTCGGCGCTGCGCGTGCGAGCCTCAACAGCTTTGGCGGCTGGGATCTGTCGGCAGACCTCAACGCCCCGTTGGGCGACAAGGCTGCGGTGCGCCTCAACGCCACTTATGAGAAAATGGAGAGTGACCGGCGCTTTGTCGATGGAGAGCGTTATGCCTGGAACCCTTATCTGGCGGTCGATCTTAGCGAGGATTGGAAGCTTGGCCTTTCCTATGAATATGTGAACGATGATCGCGTGCCCGATCGCGGCGTGCCGTCGATTGCCACCGCTGCCGGCCAGCCCAACACTCCGGTGCGCAGCTATGATCGTCTGTTCTTTGGCGTTCCCGGCGTCAACCGCACTACGCTGGAGGCGCATATCGCCAAGCTGCGCCTTGATGGCCAGTTGGCCGACAATCTCAAATTCACCAGCACCTTGCTCTATGGCGATTATGACAAGTTGTATGCCAATGTTTACGCCAATAGCGCAGTCTCAGCCGCAAATACGGTAACCCTCGATGCTTATTCGGATCCGACCAAGCGCGAAAATCTGATCGGGCAGGCCAATCTCATCTGGGACATCGAAACCGGCGCGCTGGAGCACAAACTGCTCTTCGGCATCGAATATGGCGACCAGAAGACACGCAATATGCGTTTCAACCGGACTTTCAGCCCGGGCACGACCTTCAACCTGAACACTCCGGTCTATCCGACGGTCACCTTCACCACGCCGTCGCGCAACACCGCGTCCGACGTCAAATTCTTCTCTGCCTATGTGCAGGACCAGATCGGCATTGGCGACCATTTCGATATCGTCGTCGGCCTGCGTTATGACCATTTCCAGATTGACGGCATCGACTTCATTCCTGCGGTGGATCGCCCCTTTGCGCGGAGCGATGATAAAATCAGCCCACGTTTCGGCCTGATCTGGAAACCACAGGAAAATGTCTCGATCTATTCGAGCTTCAGCCGATCTTTCCTGCCGCGTTCGGGTGACCAGTTCATCTCGCTGACCACGACGCAGGAAAATCTCGCGCCCGAAAAGTTCACCAATTACGAACTGGGTGCGAAATGGGATATCCAGCCGAACCTCAATGTGACGGCGGCCTTGTTCCAGCTTGATCGCAGCAATGCGACAACGCCCGATCCGGCGAACCCGTTGACGAGCATCAATGTCGGCAAGACGCGGACCAAGGGCGTCGAACTCGCGCTAACCGGTCGCGTGCTGCCCGACTGGCAGGTAAGCGCGGGCTACACCTTGCAGGATGGCACACTGCGAGGCAATGATCGCGTGCGGCTCGGCCAGTTGCCCAAGCACCAGTTCAGCCTGTGGAACCGATACGATGTCAGCGATGCGTTCGGCGTCGGCTTGGGTATGGTCCACCAATCGAGCCAGTTCGCCGCCATCCGCACCAGCGCAACGACGACCAAGCTTCCCAGCTTTACCCGTTTCGACGCAGCGCTGTTCTTTGACGTGAGCGAAAAGGTGCAGTTGCAGGCCAATGTCGAAAACCTGTTCGACACCGATTACTTTGCCGACGCACATAACAACAACAACATCACCCCTGGCGTGCCGATCAACGGCCGCGTGACGGTGCGCGTGAAGTTTTGATGCTCAATCCCCCTCCCATAAGCGGGAGGGGCGATTATTGGCCCGTCACCGCTTTTGCGTGCGCCTTACCGTTCTCCACATAGTGCGCCACGCCCATGCGCATGCCGATCAGTGCCGGTTCGGGGAGTTCGCGGACAAGCTTGGCGGGGCGGCCGACCCATAGCTCTTTGGGGCCGATGGTCTTGCCTTCGGGCAGCAACGCGCCTGCGCCGAGCATGCCGTCTTCCTCGACCACACAGCCATTCATGATGATCGCGCCAAGGCCGATGAAGCCGCGGTTCTTGATTGTGCAGCCATGCACCATCGCCATATGGCCAATCAGCACATCGTCGCCGATAAAGGTTGGAAAGCCATCGGGCGCACCGGGCTGGGGGCCGTCGCAATGGACGACGCTGCCATCCTGAATGTTGGTGCGCGCGCCGATTACGATACGGCTGACATCGGCACGCAGCACGCAATTGTACCAGATGCTCGCTTCCGCCCCGATCGTGACATCGCCAATGATCCTGCACCCGGGCGCGATGAAGGCGCTGTCGTCGATCTGCGGTGACTTGCCGTGAATGGGGATAATTGAAACGTCAGGACGGTGGATCATTACAGGACTTTCCAGAAAGAAAGATAGGGCAGAACCGAGGCATAATCGTCGGTCCAGCGATCATTGGCGCGCGGCGGTTTCAGCTTTACCCAGCGGTCCGGATAGAAATAGGCCGGTCGTTTGTCATAAACCTTGCCGGTCAATTGGGCGAGTTTGCCTGCATCGGGGCTCATCGCTATCCATTGAGAGGGGCGCATGCCCTGATTGATGATGGCCTCTGGTGGGCTATCATGGCGCAATGCGGCAAACCATTTTCCCGATGCGGCCTCAGCCGCAATTACAGGGTTGAGGTCAAAATGCCGGTTGGAGATATGCACCAGCAAAAGTCCGTCGGGTTTGAGCGCACGGCGATAGACCTCGAATGCTTCTTTGGTCAGCAGGTGCAGCGGAATTGAGTCCGAAGAGAAAGCATCGATTGCCAGCATGTCAAACGTGCCCGCCGGTTGCTCCGCCAGCGTCAGTCGCGCGTCTCCCAGATGCATTTTCGTATCGGGCGCGCATTTTTCCAGGAAACTGAAAATCTTCCGGTCGCGTGCAATCTCGATCATTAGCGGGTCTATTTCGAAATAATGCAGTGTCTGCCCAGGCTTCTTATAGCAGGCGAGAGTGCCGGTACCGAGGCCGACAACACCCAGCGTAGCGCCCACACCATATATTTCTTCGGCGCGTTGCCAGGCCAGCCCGACACCGGAAGTTGCGCCATAATAGCTGACGGGCAGTGTCGGCTTATCCCGCAACTGCATGCCGTGCATCGTGGTGCCATGGCTCAGCCAGCGCACGCTGGCATCCTTGCTCTGGTTGATCGTATAGGTGCCAAAATAGCTACGCATCCGGGCGCCGGAATTGCTTAGTTCGACATTATCCCAACCGCCATTGGCGAGCATGGCTGCTATCACTACCAGTGCAAACGCAATCCTGCGACCGGTCACGACTAGACCTGCGATCAGAATGATGGCGATCAGCGCAGTCTTCAACTGCCCTGTTTCGGTCGGCAAGTTCATGCCGACATACAAGCTGATCCCGAGCGCCATGAGCGCGATTGCCAACGTCGCGATTGTCCAGCCCCTTTTCGCGTACGTCTCCTCCTCGCCCAGCGAGAACAGGCGCAATTGCGGCAACAGCAATGCGGCGGCGATTAGCAGGATTGGATGTTCCCACGTCCAGTTGAACAGCAAGGGGGCTATAATCGCGCAGAAAAAGCCGCCAATCACCCCGCCGACCGACATCATCAGATAGAATTCGGTAAGCCGCGAAGCGTCGGGCCGGGTGCGATACATTTCTGCATGAAGTGCAACGGCAAGCACGAACAACAGGCTGACACTGACAATCAGCCCGTTATAGGCGGCCTTGCCCCAGATCATGAACACCGATGCGCCGCCCACCACCAATATGGCTGGGGCTATGCGGCTGAATATGTCTGCGGGAAGGCGATAATCGGCAAAGGCGACGGAAAAGCTCAGCAGATAGAGCCCCAGCGGGATTACCCAGATTAGCGGCATCGCCATCAGATCGGTGGTCAGGTGCGAAGTGGTCGACAGCATCAATCCAGACGGCACCGCCGCCAGTGCGATCCAATAAAGTCGTTGCCGCCAGCTGATCGGCGGAGCGCTTGCGGGTGCGGTTGCCTCGCTTGTAATGTTTCGGCCCGACCAGATCGCCCGCGCGCAAACAGCCACAAGCAGGAACAGAACGGCATAAAGCCCGCTCCACATCCATGTTTGTGCCTTGATCGGCAGGCTCGGCTCGACCAGTAGCGGGTAGGCGATAAGCCCTCCAAAACTGCCTAGGTTGGAGGCTGCGTAAAGCGCATAGGGTTCGCCGCTATTCCCAGCCAGGCCGAACCAGCGCTGCATCAGCGGGGCTTGCGCCGCAACGGCAAAGAACAATGGCCCGATCGATGCGAGCAGCAGCCAAGGCACCCAGAATATCGGTGAACCGTCGGCGGGGATGGCAAAGCTCGCCAGACTGATGGGAAGCCACAAGGCTGCCGCGATCAACACCGCCAGATGCACCCCGGCCTGCCGCTTCGGCGCCTCGCGTGACAGCCGGTGGGCATAGGCATAGCCCGCAAGTAACAGCGCCTGATACACAAGCATTGCGCTGTTCCACACTGCAGGTGCGCCGCCCAGCCGAGGCAGAGCCATGCGGGCGACCATCGGCTGGACAAGGAAGAGCAGGAAGCTGCCGGTGAAAATGGTGAGGACGAACAACCCCCGCCCGCGCAAAAAGCCGTCGCTCATGTGGTCGAACCTTCACCGTAGCCATGAGCCTGTCGAAGGGCGTTTATCGGGCATAGCCCTAACCTTGGGGCGTGCTTCGACGGGCTCAGCACCACGATGTTGAACAGTGCCGTCATGCTTCCGTTTTTCGATTCCTCGCCCATTCGTCACGAACAATGCGATAGGTCACATGCCTTAGCAATGGGCTATCGGCGGGCACCTGCGGATGATCGAAATCGAGCGCGGGGTCATAGGTCATGCCGATCCGCTCCATTACCGCGCGGCTGCGAAGGTTGTCGGTGTTGGTGATTGCCCAGACGGCATCGTCGGGCAGATTGTCAAACGCCCATTGCGCCGATGCAATCGCCGCTTCGGTCACAAAGCCTTTGCCCCATGCAGAGGGCGTCATGCGCCAGCCAGCCTCCGGCTTGCCTTCGATTGATGTGCCCGGCCGCCCGCGAATAATCCCGCACCATCCGATGAGTTGCGCATCCTCCTTGCGCTCCATCGCCCAAAAGCAATGGCCCTCATCCTCCTGCATCCGATACATCCGCGCCACCAGAGCGGCGACCTCATCACGGCTCATCAACGGGCCGAGCGTTTCCATGACGACCGGGTCGGAACAGATGCCGTGGAAGGGATCAATATCCTCCTCACGCCACTGGCGGAGGATCAGGCGAGGGGTTTTGAGGCGGAATTCGGGCATGGAGGATCGGTAGTGGGTTTTTGGCCAACGGGCTATATTCTTGTCGCAACCGTGAAATCAAATAAGTCGTTGCCGCTGTTCCTCATTAAGCAGTGCGCAAAATTCGGTTTTACCGAACAGGCGATAGCGATTGTGGGCTATGTGACCGTAAATCCAGTCGCGTATACTAGATGGGATGAGTCCGGCGATACGCAGCAGATGCCAAGGGCCGCCCAATATCTGGCACAATTTGAGGTAACCCGTCGACGCGGTATAGGCGCAACCGTTCGCGATCAACAAGTAGGACTCGTCCAACTCCATTCCGAAATGGCGGTATAAGGCTTGTCCTAGTTGCCCTTGCGCCGACGTCAGATTGACGTGTCGCTTGCGGTCGAACCGCATCAGCCAGGTGGCCCCGGTCGAGCAGAGAACGCATACGCCATCGAAGACGAACAGTGCCTTGTTGTCATCGAAGGCCGGAATCTCTGGATCGTCCCGATAGGCGTAAGGAGTTTTGGGTTCAGCCATGTACAGGATCCGCGATAACCGAGATATCAAGACCTTTCAGCGCGGCGAGATATTCATCCAGGCCAATCAGATCGAGGCACGGTGTCGCGCCGACGCGATCCACTTCTCCCCGTGCCAATTTTCGGGCCAGCAATATCGCGGGTGTGCAGGGAATGAAGGGTCCATGCCCCGACCGGGCGATCAGGAAAAAGCGCGCCGTCTTTTGCCCGCCTGATTTGCTCTGGCCCGACAGATACATGTGAAAGCCGCTCCGGCTCGTCCCCATCCAATCGAAGAGGAAGGCGATGCGTAAAAGTCGTTCGGCATGCGGGGCGAGCGATTGGACCAGACCAATCCGCACCGCCCAGCCGAGCAGCCATGTGCCGAAATGAAGGATCGCCAGTTCATGCCCGGCGGCGAAGCGCAGGTTTTGCAGTTGCGGATAGCGCGAAGGGAAGAGAGCAAGGTCGGGAACGTCGCAATTGCCAAACCAGCGACGGCCAAGCTCTGGATAGCGCTCGCTATTGGTATCTTGCCAGCCAAAAACGCTGATTGGTTTTCCATCGCGGATCGTTTTAAACGGCTTGCCAACATAGCTCAAAATGGCTGAAGTCGTGGCGAGACCGCGATTGGTCTGTTGTGCGGCGCTGATCCCGTAATCGATGCTATCGAGGCGTTCGAATCCGGGCAGATAATGGTCGATGACCGCCGCGGTCAGACAAGGGACCGAGCTCGCCCCGCTGACAACCAGAACGCCTTTCGCTTTTGCTTCGGCATCGAGCGATCCGATCTGTGCGACAAAATCACGTGCGTCGGCAAGGTCGAGATAATGGCAGCCCTGTTCGATGCAGGCGCGGGCCACGCGATAGTCCTGTGTCTGGAACGGGCCGGTTGTGTGGATGACAATATCTGGCGCAATGGCCGCGAGTGCCGCGCCAACATCGGCATCTATATCGATGTGATGCGCCTCGGCCGGATTGGCTGTTTCCAGACCGGAAATGAATCGTTGCGCCTTTTCGATTGAACGCCCGCCAATCAGCAGGCGGATTGCCGGATCGCTGGCGAGCGACCGCGCAATATAGCTGCCAAAATTGCCATAGCCGCCAATGATGAGAACGCGTTTCACCATGTCGGCTTCATCACCATCAGGCCGAATATGACCACTAGCCCGCCAAAGGCCGGCCAGCCTAGCGCGAACCACCAGCGGGACAGGCGGTTAAAGGCATGCTCGTCGAAGGTGCCATCGATTGCCTGCCGGTCGAGCATGCGTTTCATTGCGATCTGTAGGTAAACGACAGGAAGCCAGCACAAACCGGCGAGGATGTAGAGCGCATAGGTCCCTACCAGCCAGTAATCGGTCCAAGTGAAGCCACCCTGCCAGACCAGCCACGCGCCGGTCAGCGGCTGTAGGATCACGGCGGGCAGGGTGAAGGTGAAATCCGCGACAACGGTGAAGCGCGCGGCATAGCGACGTTCGTCAATGTTCTTGGAACGCAGACCCATCAGCATGAAGAAAGCGATGCCAATCCCGGTGCCAAACAGGATTGTGGCACTGATGATGTGGATCACCTTGACGATCGAATATAGGTCCACGCTACCCTCTTGCTAGTTTATTAGACCAACTAAGTGCGGGAACGACAATTGCAAAATAGGCTAATGCACCGGTTCGGATCTGCAACCCTTGGTCAAAGCCTGCACCGCCCTTCGCTCACCCCGCCGCGAACTGCGCGGGTATCTCCGGATCGCGCGTATCAAGCAACGGTATCGCCCCTTCGGGCAGTGCGGCATAGGCCTTGGCCCATTTGGCGACCCAATCGGGGTCGTGCACCTTTGCCGGGTGATAATAGGGCAAGAGCGAGCGCAGAATGGCGGGGGAGGTGTGGATCAGGAAGCGTGCGACCATCGCATAAAGCCGCAACCGGCTAGACAGTTTTGACCAGCTGCCATCGCGGATGAGCATGCGCTTATAGGCTTTCCGGCTCGCCCATGCGACATGCGCGGTCGCGTAAATGACGCCCCAGACGCGTGGCCAGAAATCTCCGTGCAAATCCTGATAGAGATCGAACGCCACATTCTTGTGCTCGGTCTCTTCAACCATGTGCCACAGGATCAGCGAAGTCACCGACGGGTCGGCACCGGTGAACAGCATCCCGCGCGCGTCGATCAGCCATTCGGTGATGCCCATCGTCATCGTTTCAAAACCTGCGGTGTAGGCAAGCCGCCAGCGCAGGCTTTTCGACTGGAATTTCTTATATTCGGCGTTCAGTTCTTCCTCGACCTCGGCGAGGTCCGGATAATCGCGTTTGAGCAATTCGTTATAGCGCCGGTGGTTCTGGAAATGCTGGCCTTCCTGCCCGACAAAGGCTTGGACGTCAGCTTTCAGCTGCGGGTCTTTCACCTGCGGCAGCGCCTCCATCACGGTCTTGATCAGGAAGGGTTCCAGATACGGCATGGTGAGCGATGCACCGTTGACCATATGGCTCCATTCGGGCCGCGCCGGGTTCCAGACCGCGGTGATCGGTTCCGAAAAGGCAAAGGGCATGCGGCGAACGACGATGCTGCTGCTCATTCTTCGTCTCCCATCTGCCGATAGCGCTGCCAGATCCCCCAGAACAGCAAGCCAAAGCTGATGTGGACGCCGATTACGGCTGGCCATCCAGCAAGGAAGATCAGATTGTTGGTCAGGACGTCGCCGGGAAAGGGCCCTCCGCCAAATTCCAGCCCGCGCGTACCAAAAACGGCATTGGCAATCGCGGGCAGGGTAAAGAACCAGCCAAAGGCCAGCGTTGACCAGAACAGCCAATTCTGAGCGCGCGGACCAAGCGTTCCGAACCGCGCAGCCATCGCGATGGCGATGAACAAGGTGCCGTTGGTGATGCCTTCCAGATGCGCCATATTCCATGCGCGCCTGTCGCCGGACATGGAAACAGGCACATCGGTGTTGATCGGCCAAAGGTCGATCGCGCCCAGCAGAAAGAAGAAATAGACCCAGCCGGTGGCCACTGCCGTTATTAACAGACCGACACCGTTCAGGGCCAGCAACACTCTACGCTTTTCACTCAACATCCAAATCTCCCCCATTTGGCGTTGTCGGAAGGGCAGCCTAGATGGCAGACATTGATCGGACAAGGTTATTCGCGGGCGCGCCAATCTTCACGCTTCAGGCGATAGATGATGGTGGGGTTTTCTTCCGGCGGATATTCGGGGTCGACATAGTCAAGTTCGCGCATCCGCTCCATGCCGAGCTTTTCCATCATCTTCCATGATGCCACATTGGCATCACTCGTCTGGGCATAAAGCAGGCCCACATTGTGTCGGATGAAGGCAAGTTCGATTACTGCGCGCGTGGCCTCCAGTGCATAGCCTTTGCGCCAATAGCCCTCGGCGATGCTCCAGCCGATTTGCAGCGCGCCATTCAATACCGGCCCAGCCGCCTCGACTTCAATCGGCCCCATGCCGCACTGGCCGATCAGAAGGCCCTCGTCTTTGGTTTGCACATGCCAGAAACCGTATCCATCCTTGGCTATGCCCGCCGCCTTGCGCGCAAAGCCGGCCTCCACCTGATGCCGTTCCTGCACGCCGCCCAGATGTTTGCGCACGGCGGCTGTATTCATCACCTCCATCCAGCGATCAAGATCGCCAGGGGCTTCGGTGCGTAGGATGAGGCGGGCGGTTTCGGCAACTATCTCGGTCATATTGTTTGTAAGGCGCTAGGGTTGAAATTTTGGCAAGCTTGGACGCGAAGCCGAATAAGGCGAACAGATCGCGTTGCGGCACCTATTTGTCCAGCCTAAACTGGACGAGGGCACATACGTCTTAGGGTTTTCGCGACAGTTCTGCGGCCAGAAAATCGAAAACTGTTCGCACACGCTTACTCTTGTTCAATTCGCGGTGCGTAACCAGCCACATCGGAACGACAATCGGTTCCATGTCCGGAAGGATGCGGCGAACCAGAGGTTCGGCGTCGCCGATATCCTTTGTTATGCCCCCGATACCAACGCCCTGTTTTACCAGTTGCCATTGCGCGATATGGCTGTTGCAAACGACCGGGAAATTTTTCTCGGTCAGAGTAAGGCCCATCATATCGAGCATCTGCACCAATGGCCTATTGTCGGCAAATGCCAGAAAATCGGCATTGGTCAGATCTGCAAGCGTTTGGGGATTCCCTATCTTTGCCAGATATTCGGGTGTCGCGTAAAAATGGGCTTCATCGTCTCTAATCTTCTTGGCAATCAGGTCTGGCTGCGACGACGGGACATGCCTGACCGCAATGTCGGCTTCACGCCGCAACAGGTCTGACGTGGTATCGGAGGCTGCAATTTCTACGGTAATGCCCGGATATGCCTGGCGCAGTTTCGCGATGATCGGCGGCAGCACATAGGCGCTATAGGCTTTACTGGCGGCGATGCAGATCGACCCTTCTATCGATTGTGACTGCCCCGACGCGGCACGAGACACGCGCGAAGCGGCTTCTCCCATTCCGCGCACATGCTCGAGCAATTCGAGCCCGCTCGGGGTCAAAACCAGCCCCCTGCCTACACGCTCAAACAATACCAGACTGAGTTCGTCTTCCAGCGCATCTACTTGCCGGCTGAGCGTAGGTTGCGTCATTCCCAAAGCGCGGGCAGCTGCCGAAAGTGAGCCTTCCTCTGCCGTTACGAGAAACGCACGCGCCCTGTTCCAATCAAATTTTACCGAGCGCCAATCCATACATTTATGCATATATGAAATAGCAAATACCGCAATTGTTAATCGCAAATCGTATAGCTATTTCTCTGTTCGAGCCATACGAACACACCCCAAAAAACCAAGGAATTATAAACATTGTAAGCCCTTAGGTCGCAACCGTGGCTCAAACGCCAATTTTCATCCGTTCCCTTTGGATATCCCAAGGAGCGGGCAGGAAGATGGCAGTGGTTGTCGGCGAAGGTCCTATTCCCAAAGCGGGATGTGGTCTTTGCCGATCCGGGCGAGGATCGAATTTTGCATTCTACCCCCCAGTGACTCTGCGGACAAAATTCGATCCTCCCCGGGAACCCAACGCATCAACAAATATACCAAATGGGTAACAGGCCCTCGGTCTGCCCGTTTTGTCGCCCAACGTAATTCCAGGAACCACATTTTATGACCCATAAACTTGCCAAATCGCTTGTGACGGCAATGGCCTTCATTCTGCCGATGTCTCCGTTGCAGGCACAGGAACAGGACAGCGATGAAAGCGAAAACCACATTGCAGCAGGCGTCGGTTTCCTCGACCAATATGCTCCATTCAATTCGGCAACGTCGCAGGCCAATCTCCTTCCCATCATATCGATAAAGCAGGGCGCCTTTTACTTTGAGGTCGCCGAGACAGGCTTTCAGTTCGAAAAGGAGACGGGCAGCATAAAGCCATCGGTGAACCTTTTTGTTGCGGCGCGCAGTCCGGGCGGGCGTGATCGTCAGAAACTGTCTATCGATGCTGGCGCGCGTTTCTCGCTTGAAAGCAAATTGGGCATCGTCAGTGCCGAAGTCCGCCACGATGTCACCGAAAAGTTCAACGGGTCGGAAGTCATTGCCCGGTATAGCTACCCGATTTCGACCGGCCGTTTCCTGATCACGCCGTCTGTGCAGGCGAGTTGGCTGGATGAGAAGGCCGCCAATTATATGTACGGCGTAACGACGGTGCAGCGCGCCCGCATGATCAGAAAAGGGCGGCGGACAATTCTGCCTGTTACCGCGATCCTCGACGATGCGCTGAATCTTGGTGGCGATATCTCGATGGCGATGCAACTCAATGATCGGTTGACGTTGATCGCTATGGCCGGGGCAACTGCGCTGGACAAATCCATCCATAAAAGCCGGGCTATCGAACAGAAATGGGAGGCGCAAAGCCTGTTGGGCCTGACTTACAGATTCTGAAGACAAATGCTGCGCGCCGTGCTTGCGATGGCGCAAGGCATTGTAAACAAGGAGTATTGAAATGGCTCGCCGTCTCAACAGGCCCGCTTCGATATTCGCCCTGCTATATTTTGCGACCCTGCTGGGAACGATTTTGGGGCTGGTGCAAGTTGTGCAAATCCCGCTGGGTGCCCTACCCGAGGACAGTCAGCGCCTGAGTGCGGCCCCCGTCTGGCATTTCATGCACGTACTGGGCGGTTCCGCATTCGGGCTGCTTGGTCCCATCCAGTTCAGTCGTGTGTTGATGGGCAAATATGGATTGCTGCACCGGGTTATCGGGCGGGTTTTTGTGGTTTCGGGAGCTATGATCTCTTTGAGTTCCCTGGGTCTGCTGTGGCACTTTCCTGACACATATTCGGTGGCGGTCAATTATGGGCGGCTGCTATTCGGGATTGCCTTGGGCGTGGCGTTGACAATGGCGATGCTGGCAATCCGCAGGCGGGATTTTACCCGGCATCGCAATTGGATGATCCGTGCCTATGCCGTCGGCATTGGAACCACCATCGTCTCAATGATATTCTTCCCCATTTATGTGATCACGGGGGAGCCGCCAAAGGGCCTTGTCGCAGATATCCTGTTTTTGGGATCCTGGCTGGGTTGCATATTGCTTGCGGAAAGTTTGGTACGTCGACTCTGACCTTATAGGATGTACCGGCTTATCCGTTCAGCAACCGCGCCGCATGGGCGGCATGGTAGGTCAGCACGCCTGAGCAGCCAGCGCGTTTGAAAGCGGTGAGGGTTTCGAGGACGAGGGCATCGCGGTCGCCTGCTCCAGCGGCTGCGGCGGCCTCGATCATCGCATATTCGCCGGAAACTTGATACGCAAATACAGGAACTTCGAAGCTATCTTTCACACGGCGTATGATATCGAGATAGGGCAGGCCCGGCTTCACCATCACGCTGTCGGCACCCTCTGCGATATCCATTGCGACCTCGCGCAAGGCTTCGTCGCTGTTCGCCGGATCCATCTGATAGCTTTTCTTGTCACCTTTCAGCAGCCCGCGCGAGCCGACCGCGTCGCGGAAGGGGCCGTAAAAGGCGCTCGCATATTTGGCGGCATAGCTCATGATCTGGACATTCACATGCCCGTCCATTTCGAGCGCGCGGCGGATGGCGCCGATGCGGCCGTCCATCATGTCGCTCGGTGCGATAATATCCGCGCCTGCTCGCGCTTGATTGACCGCCTGATCGACCAGCACGCCGACGGTGTCGTCGTTAAGGACATAGCCGGCCTCGTCAATCAGCCCGTCCTGCCCGTGGCTGGTATAAGGGTCGAGCGCGACATCCGTCAGTACGCCGATGGCGTCGCCATGCGCCTGTTTAATGGCGCGAATGGCGCGGCACATCAGATTGTCGGGATTGAGCGCCTCCGCGCCATCGTCGCTGCGCCGGTCCGCCTGCGTATTCGGAAACAGCGCGATGCACGGAATGCCGAGTTCGATCGCTTCCTTTGCTCGCACCACAATCTGGTCCACCGACCAGCGCGATACGCCGGGCAGCGAGGCGATGGGTTCCTCCACAGCTTCGCCTTCGGTGATAAACAAAGGCCAGATCAGGTCTGCAGGTGTCAGCACAGTCTCGCGCACCATCGCGCGGCTCCAGGGTGTGGCACGGCTGCGGCGCAGGCGGGTGTTGGGATAGCTTGGATTGCTCATCGCCGCTGCTTAGCCGACGATGCCGTCCGGCTCAACGGATTAACCGGTAGTACGGCTCGGTCCGATTTTCGCTGCGGAAATCCTGTCGATTTCGCGCTCGGGCGTATCGTTGCGGCGCGATGCGGCGGGCAGGGGGGCGAGCGCGGCGCCTGGCTTTACCGCCTTCAATCGCGCCAGTTCACCCTTGAAGCGCGAGAGATCGCCGCCCGAAAGCTGGGCGCGCTGGGTAAAGGTGATCGACATCGGGTTGACCGGGCGACCGTCGCGATAGAGTTCGTAATGGAGGTGGGGGCCAGTCGACAGGCCGGTCGAGCCGACATAGCCGATAATCTGCCCCTGCCGCACCCGCTGCCCTGGGGAGGCCGCGATACGGCTCATATGTGCATAGCCGGTGGCAATGCCTCCGCCATGGTTGATCTGCACGAAATTGCCATAGCCGCCCTTACGCCCGGCATAAGCGACGACGCCATTGGTGGCGGCAAAAATGGGCGCGCCATAGCCGGCCTTGAAATCGAGCCCGCTGTGCATGCGCTTATAGCCGAGGATGGGGTGGCGGCGCATGCCAAAGCCCGAACCGACCCCGCCATTGACCGGGCGGCTCAACTGCCCGCGCGATTCCCCGACGCCCGACGCTTCAAACCACTGGCTGCTGTCGCCATTATTCCATTTGAGCATCTGGATTCGCGGTTTGCCGCCGCGATCGATACCGGCAAAGAGAAGGTCACCGACCAAAACTTCGCCGGTCGCGGCACGTTTGTAATCGACCACCAGATCAAACTCGTCATCTGCGGCTATGCTGCTAAGCGAAGCGCGGCTGGCGATGACTTTGAGGAAATTCTGAACAGCCTCTGCCGGCGCGCCGGCGGCGCGTGCCGAGCGGTACAGGCTTTGCCCCACAACGCCGCGAATGCGCAAAGGCGTGGTGTCGACCATGATCGGCTGGCGGTTAAGCGATAATGCGCCGCCTTCTGTCCGGTAAACGGCAAGTTTCAGGTCGAAGCGTGCGCGGAAATCCAGCTTTTCGAGAGGACGCGCGCTGTTCTTCGAGGTGCGTCGACCGAGGACGATCTCAACCGGTGTTCCCGGCTCGATGTCGGTGAGGCGGGTTGCGCCGCTGACCAGACCAAGAACACGATCGACATCGCCGCCGCCGACGCCGGCGCGCTGCAACACGCGGGCGAAACTGTCACCGCGGCCAAGGGTGGCAGTGAGTTCGATGCGCGGCCGTTCAGGGCTGGCGGCCAGCGCGCGGACGCTGTCATTGGCGGCCATCCGCCTGCCGGTATCGCTGCCATAAGCGATCGGCATGATCATCTGCGCCCGTGCTTCTTCAAGTTGTGAGCCCGAGGGCATAGGGGCTTGCGCCCCATAAACCGGGCCGAATTCGGGAACCAGCGACAGTGCGCCCACGGTCAATATTGTCAGGGTGCCAAGGCCACGAAACCAGCGCAGCGAGCCGATATCGTTCCCCAGATCGGGAACCCAATCTATGCTCGCGAGTTTCTCGCGCCAATCGGGTAGGGGCAGGCTGCGCAAGGGTTGAACCATTGCGTCGGCAATTATCACCTCACCGCCGTTGCCGACAGCGGCAAAACCAGATTCTTTTTTGCCGAACACTAAGACCCTTATACCCCCGTTAAGCTCCGGTCGGGCTTTCTTGCCGAACGGTTAGTAACGAGACAGGGTTAAAGTCAAATTAAGAGCATAGGCAAGCGCGTTTACCTGCGGTGAAGAGTGTAAATCGGGCGGTCGGTCATTTAGGCGGGATTGGAGGGAGACGCCAATCGGCACTTTCGGTGGCTTGCGGCGCACATGCGGCACCGTTTTGCGCAACGAGCGGAGGAATTGGCGGTGGTCGCCAATCGGCTGCTGCCTTGCCACCTTGTGCCGCCGCACGGCCCGCATCATTGCGGCTTTGCCGCCGCCGTCCCGCGCTTCCTTGGGCGGAATGGGTGGCGGGCGCCAGTCAGCGGCTGCTTCACCACCCTGCACAGGCGCAGGGCATGCTTCCTGCGCGCCCACATTTGAGGTCGGATCAGGCGTGCCTTTTATCGCGCTGGCGTCCGTGGTCGGATCAGGTTTGCCGAGCAGAAGTTCGGGGTCGGGTTTGCCTAGCAAGAGAGAGGGATCAGGCTTGCCGAGCAACAACCCTTTCTTGGCCGGTTCATTTTGTGCAGCAACCGGGGCGCTCGCAACCAGAACCAGGCTGGCCGATAGCAATGTCAAAACAGGCTTTCGCATCTTCTGCTCCTCACATTTTCGATCTGCTTTACGGATCACCGAACAATGCCGCTGACGGCACGGTAGAAGTTGCGGGCGCCCCAACTGATCGGGCTGCCCACGGTCGATTTCAGATAGCATTTTGGCGGTCCGGCAACGCTTTGCCCGGGGCGGGTGAAACCGTCACCGGTCCAGGTCCAGCCTTTGCAGGTCGCGGTTTCGAGGCAGCGGCGTGAGCAATAGGCGCCATCATCGTTGATCGTTTCAAAATCGGCATAATTGCCGCCGGGCAGTTCCACTCCGCGGGCCTTTACAAAGCGGCGGTGGCCATCCGGCCCCCAATCCCAGCCATATTTCAGCAGATGGGCTTTCTCGTCATTTTGCGCCAGCGGACGTACCCAATCGAGCTGGAACTGCTGACCAGGCCCGGCGTGGCACGCCCAGCGGATGATGTCAGCATCCATCGCTACGCTGCCGCCGCGAATGTCCCAACAATTTTCAAAGTCCATCGTCTGGATTGTGGTGTAGGCTCCATCGGGACGGTTGACGATTTTGAAATGGCGTTGCTGCTGGTGGATTTTCAGCTGATCGTCACCTTGCCGTTCCAGCCCTTCGGAACTGCATATCCACATATCAATGCGCGGCGGCCCGAATAGCACACCCTCGGCCACTTGGGTGCAGCTGTAAAACTGGTTGTTGCGATAATCGAGTGCGGCTGGCCGGATCGAATTGCCCCATTGGCCGGGCAATATCGCAAAATGCTGATAGCTGATTGCTGCATTGCAAGGGCGCATTCGCAGGAAGGATTCCTCCATCGACATGGTCGGCGTAACCACCTGTTCGACGCACAGGTCGCTATTTTTCGCCCGGATCATGTAGACACCTGGTCGCGTACGATCATACACGCCGCCGTACAGATCCTTTCGTTGTTCGTTCGTGATCGGCTCGCCACCGGTTTCGGCTGCTGTGGCCGACGCCGTCGTAACGACCTGATCGGTTGGCGGCGGGATATATGGGGCAAGCTGCCCTTGCTGGACGGTGATGATTTGCTGGTCCTGCCAAGCAAGCGCGGGAACGCCGGCCAAAGCCACCGCCATTAGACCCAAGCCGAGCGATTTTCTCATCTTACATCCTTCCATTGATTGTCAGCGCGGCCGAATGATCCCGCTGCGCACCAGATATCGGTAAGCGGCACCCCGGAAGAGCGCCGTTCCGGCGTTCGATTTCAAATGACACATCGGCACGCGGTTGCCCTTCGCTCCCAAAAAGGCCTCATAGTCCGGGCTGGTCCACATATAGGCCTTGCATTCGGGGCTCTCGATGCACCGGCGCATGCAGTAGCTGCCTGAATCATTGCTCGTTTCGAACGCTGCGTAATCGATACCGCCCAGCGAAATACCTTCGGCCTGGAATGGACGACGATAGCCATCGGCATGCCACCACCATTTGGAATATTGGATGCGATCCCAATGCAGCGTTTCGCGTTCCAGTTGTCGGATTTCTACAATGTCGAAAAACTGTTCTGCACCGTCTTCGCAAGGCCACAATATGACATCGGTACCTTCGCTATTTCCGGCTCCGCGCATCGCCCAGCAGAAGGGCTTGTAGTGCATTTCGGCTCTTAGCTCGCTGTTGATTTCCTTGATTTCCTTGTGATGGAAAATCCGGAAAGCCGATCGGCTGGGATGCCATGCGATTTCGATATGATCGCGCTCGTCGTCATTTGTGCACGGAAGAAGATCCACACGCGAAGGTCCGAAAACCACGCCTCTTGCCGCTTTGGCGCATTCGACCAGATTGGTCCCTTCCAGCCTTCCAGCCGAATGGATTGTCGCATATTGGTTGGCATCAAACTGGACGATGGCAAACAACTGGCGCTGGTCGCTGGGGTTGCACGTCGCCAGCTTCAGATGCGGGCGTTCCAATAGCCCTCCCGGTGCTTGGCTCAGGCACATCTGGGCGTTGGTCGGACGGATCAGATAATAAGCAGGGCGCAGCGACCCCATTCCGACTTCCACCATCTGTTCCAGCGATAGTGCGTGGCTCTCTGGTGGTGCCGGTAGTGGCTTTTGCCATTCGGGGACGGTTTTGATCTGTGCATGGGCACTTCCAAACGGAACACCAATGCCGCTTGCAAAAATGGCCATCATCAGCGCGACAAATTTTTTATGAAAACGCATTCCATTCTCCCGTTGGGGGAATGGAAGCATGTTCAGCCGTGTAGCGCGCTACCCATTCGGGTAGTGTCCTCAGTGGGCGGTCAAAAACCGGTCGATGGGGCTTTGCCAGTTGAGCGGGGCTTCGCGCAACAAAGCCGCCAGTTCGGCCTGTCTTCCGACCCCGGTCTTTCCGAACACGCCTTTCATCAGGAAGCGTGCGGCATTCACCGAAACGCCACGGTCACGGGCATATTCTTCCATCGTCTTGCCATCGGCGACATAGGCGGCAATCTTGGCTTCGGATGGTGTCAGGTCGAACCAGTCGCGCAAGCGGGTGATAATTTCGTCCGAAACATCGCGCCGCCCTCCGCCCACCAGCAGCACGGTAGCGCCGCCATTGGCGCCGGCAAATCCTGCGCCGACCTGCGGGTCAACTCTCATGGCAACAAGAAATACGGTTCGGCCATTGTCGTCGATCGGGATATTTTCGGTGCGCGCCTCGCCTTCACCGCGTGCGAGCCGCGCCAGCCGTTCCTGCGCATCGCGGTCGGCGAAGCGCACCCTGCCGTTAGTGGTCACAAGCCCCCCGGTTTTTTCGATCCAGCGCTGTGCAGTCGCATTTGCGTGCAGCAGTTCGAGGTCCGGCCCCAATGACATGACAATCGATGGGGATGCGTCCAGCGCTGCCTCGGCATTGGCAGCGCGCAAATCAGCCTCTCCAATGCGGCGGCTTATGCGGCTGGCGCGCTGTATATGGGGGACGAGGCGGGGCACCGCCTCGCGCAAGATGCCCGGATCTGCCTTGTCGGGGGCGGGCCCGCACGGC